>DASWDY010000103.1:0-3306 GCA_036395035.1 Candidatus Limnocylindria bacterium | reverse complement strand
GACGCCGTCGCCGAGGCCGACCCCGACGCGCTCGCCATCGCCGTCCCCGAGCGCGAGCCCGTGAGCAGCGAGCTCGACCGGCTCGTCTACGACTGGAACGCCGACGGCCGCGCCGCGCGTGCGGGCTACCGCGCCGTCGAGCTCAACGACGAGACGCTCCGCGACGGCCTCCAGGGGCCGTCGGTGCGGAACCCGCCGCTCGAGGTGAAGAAGCGGCTGCTCCACCTCATGGACGCGCTCGGGATCGACAGCGCCGACATCGGCCTGCCGGGCGCATCCGACCGCGCGCGCGGCGAGATCGTCGAACTGGCGCGCGAGACGACGAAGCTCAGGACGCTCCGTCCGAACCAAGCCGTGCGCACGCACCCACTCGACGTCGGCGGCGCGATCCGTGCCGCGGCCGAGTCCGGGGTCGCGATCGAGACGTGCGCGTTCATCGGATCCTCGCCGATCCGCCGTTACGCCGAGGACTGGTCGCTCGACACGATGCTGAAGAACGTCGAGACGTCCGTGAGCGCCCTCGTGAAGGAGCAGCTGCCGGTGATGTTCGTGACCGAGGACACCACGCGAGCGGACCCGGAGACGCTCGTCAAGCTGTACGAGACCGCCATCGGCGCGGGCGCGACGCGGATCTGCTTCTCGGACACGGTGGGCCACGCGACGCCGGACGGCGTGCGCAACCTCCTGGCGTTCGCGCGCGACGAGGTCGTCCGCGGGCGCGCCGTGAAGATCGACTACCACGGGCACAACGACCGCGGGCTCGGGACCGTGAACGCGATGGCCGCGACCGAGATCGCCGACCGCGTGCACGGCTGCGCGCTCGGGATCGGCGAGCGCGTCGGGAACTCGTCGATGGACCAGCTCCTCATCAACCTGTACCTCGAGGGCGTCGTCGACCGCGACCTCTCGCCGCTCGTCGAGTACGTGGACCTCGTCTCCGAGCACTGCGGGATCCCGATCCCGGCGGGCTATCCCGCGCTCGGGTCGGACGCGTTCCGCACCGCCACGGGCGTGCACGCGGCAGCCGTCGTGAAGGCGTTCCGCAAGAACGACCGCGCGCTCGCCGACCGCGTGTACTCGGGCGTCCCCGCGAGCGTGCTCGGCCGGGAGCAGCGCATCGAGGTCGGCCCGATGAGCGGCGAGTCGAACGTGATCTTCTGGCTGGAGCAGCGCGGGTACGAGCCCACCCGCGAGCGGATCGACCGTGTCATGGCCGCAGCGAAGGCGAGCGACCGTGTGCTGACGGAAGAACAGCTCCGCGAACTCGCCGATGGATCGAGCCGACCGCGCTAGCGAGGATCATCATCGTCTGGTGCATCGGATCGAGCCGGCGAAGCTGAGGCCCGGCGTCACGCTCGACGACCTCCCGAAGGCGATGAAGGCGAACGCCGAGATGGGCACGCGCGTCCTCCGCGGCAAGGCCCTCATCTTCTGGGATCCCGAGCGGCCCGGGAAGAAGCGCGACGCCATCGACACGGACCAGATCACGCCGTCCGACGACTGCATCAGCGAGAGCCTCGATAGGCTCGACGAGCGGTGGAAGGCGGGCGCGTTCCGCTACCTCATGCCGGACTTCCGCGAGCGCGTGCACCGCGGCGAGACGTTCGTCATCGCGGGCGACCGCTTCGCGATCGGCTCCTCACGCGAGATGAGCCCCGCCGGGTTGAAGGCGGTCGGCGAAGAGGCCGGCGGCGAGCTCGTGATCGTGTGCGGCAACAACATGGGCGACATCTTCCGCCGCAACGCGCTCAACCTCGGCTTGCACGTCGTCCAGGCACCCGACGCGGTCGAGGACGCGCGGGACGGCGACGTGATGGAGCTGCGCGATGACCCGCACGGACGCGAGCTGCGCAACGTCACGCAGGGCAAGACGTACGCGACGGTCCCGCTCACCCCGAAGGAGGACGAGATCCGGCGGACCGGCGGGATCACCGCGATCGGCCGCCGCGAGCTGCGCGAGTCGGTGACGCGTCCGCCACGCATCGAATGGGCTGATGAGGCCACGGCACGCCGGCTCACGACGACGGAGCAGATCGTCTGGGCGCATCGCGTCGACAAGAACGCAGAGGTCCGCCCGGGGGCGACGCTGCGCGTGTACGCCGACCTGCTCCCGGCGTCCGACGGGACCGCACCGTTCTCCATCCACACGTTCGACACGATCACCGGTGGGACGATCTCGCCGCGGCAGATCGCGATCGCGAACGACCATTTCGTCTTCAGCGGCCGCGAGATGGACGAGAAGCAGACGTCGATCGGCCGGCAGTTCGCTGAGAAGCACGGGATCCGGCGCCCGTACTACGCGACGCCCGGCGACGGGATCTTCCACTTCTACTTCCCGGAGCAGGGCCTCGTGCTGCCGGGGGCGTTCATCCCCGGTGCGGACTCGCATAGCCGCGCATACGGCGCATACGGCGCGGTCGGCATGGGCGTCGGCTCGACCGCGCTCGGCTTCGGCTGGTCGACGGGCTACATCTTCTTCACGCTGGCGAAGGCGCGCCGCGTCACGTTCCGCGGGAAGCTGCAGCCCTGGGTGAGCGGGAAGGACGTCGTCCTCGCGCTGCTGCGCCGCTGGGGCAAGGAGCAGTCGCACGGCATGAGCGTCGAGTTCATCGACGCCGATCGGCAGCTGCCGATCCCCTTCCGCAATACGGTCGCGAACATGATGGCCGAGGCCGAGGCGCAGAACGGGATCTTCGCCGCGGACGACATCACGTACGAGTGGTACCGGAAGCGCGGCATGACGGACCTCCCCTACCCGCGCATCGCGCCCGGCGCCGACGCGCGGTACGAGATCGACGAGGAGCTCGACCTGGCCGAGGTGATCCCGTTCATCGCGAAGCCGTTCGCGCCGGGCAACGCGTTCCCCGCGGGCGAGGTCGCGCGCGAGCGCATCACGTTCGACAAGGCGTACATCGGGTCGTGCACGAACGGCGGGTACGACGACCTGCTCGAGGCCGCCCTCGTGATCTTCGAGGCGAAGAAGAAGGGCGCGACACGCGCGGCGACGGACCTCGTCATCTTCCCGGGATCGGGCCAGGTGAAGGAGCAGATCGAGGGCGGCGACCCGCGCCTCGGCGGCGAGTCGATCGCCGAGGTGTTCCGCTCGGTCGGTGGGGAGATCCGGCAGTCGTGGTGTGGGCCATGCTTCGGGCAGGGTCCCGACGCGCTGCACAAGGGCGAGGTGGCGATCACCTCGTTCAACCGCAACTGGCAGAACCGCATGGGCCTCGGGGGGCTCGGCTACCTTGCCTCACCCGCGGTCGTCGCAGCGTCGGCGCTGCTCGGCTACATGGGTCCGCCCGACGA
>DASWDY010000102.1:0-5073 GCA_036395035.1 Candidatus Limnocylindria bacterium | reverse complement strand
TCGACGATGATGGTCGGCCTCGCGATCGGCGTCGCGGTGATCGGCGTCATCGCCAGCATCGCCACCGGGTTCACCGGCTATCTCGACCGGACGCTCGGCGCGGACTACATCGTCCTGCCGCGCTCGCTGCTGCTCTCCGGGGGCAACCAGGGCGCCGGCCCGGACCTCGCGGAGCGCATCGCACGCACGCAGGGGATCGCCGCCGTGACGACGCTCCGCGTCGGCGCGAGCCAGGCACCGGGCGGGCCTCTCCAGGTCATCGGCATCGATCCGGCGAGCTATCCCGCCGTCGGCGGCCTCGACTTCACGCAGGGCGACGCCACGCAGGCATATCCCGCGCTCGCCCGCGGCCGCGCGGTCATCCTCAACCCGCTCCTCGCTCTGCAGCTGAAGGCCGCTCCGGGCGACACCGTCACGCTCAAGACGCCCGAGGGCGACCGCGCGTACGCGGTCGCCGGCATCGGGGTCGACTACATCAACGCGAAGCTCGCGACGGGATACATCTCGCAGGCGGACCTCGCACGCGACTTCCACGAGACCTCGGACGTCCTCGTCATGGCGAATGCCGCACCGAACGCCGACCGCGGCGTCCTGCGCGCCGCCCTCGACGCGATCGTCGGGGGCTATCCGGCGCTCACGCTGTACGACTCGGCGACCCTGCGCGCCTCGCAGGCCAGGATCCTGGACGCGGTCGTGCGGGGGATCAACGTGCTCCTGCTCGTCTTCGCCATCCCCGGCCTCATCGCGATGGTGAACACGCTCGCGATCAACGTCCTCGAGCGCACCCGCGAGCTCGGCGTGATGCGCGCGATCGGCACCACGCGCGGCCAGATCGGCCGGATGATCGTCGGCGAGAGCTTCCTGCTCGCGAGCGTGGGCGTCGCCTTCGGCATCCTCGCCGGCCTCTGGCTCAGCTACGTCATGGTGCTCGGCACGAACGTGATCTTCCCGACGACGTACTCGTTCCCGCTCGCCGGCGTGCTCGCGACCATCGCGATCGGGCTCATCTTCGGCGTCGTCGCGGCGCTCCTACCGGCGCGCCAGGCCGCGCGACGGCCGATCGTCGCCGCGCTGCGGTACGAGTAGCGCGACTGGCATACCCATTGCCCTAGAGCGACCGGCCGATACGGCCGGGCGCTCGGCGGTGGACCGAGCGCGGGAGGGATGCTCTGCAGCGCTTCGGTCACGCGTGGCGGGAGCTGCGGCGCGGCGCCGGTGACCTCGCGTCATCCGGCGCGTCGCGCATGCTGCGGCGCGGCCTCGGACCGGCGGTCGGCGTGGTCGCCGCCCTCGCGGTCGCGGGCGTTGCGTTCGCGCTCGCGGTCAATGCCCTCGGTGGCGATCTCCCGTCGGTCGACGACCTCGCGAAGGACCCGCTGCCGCTCGCGACGAAGGTGTACGCCGCCGACGGCGAGCAGCTGCTCTACGAGTTCGCGGAGGAGCGCCGCGAGCCGGTGCGCTACGACGAGCTCCCCAAGGTCCTCATCGACGCGACGATCGCGGCCGAGGATCGCACCTTCTGGACGAACCCGGGGATCGACGCGCCGGCGATCGTGCGCGCCGCCTTCGAGAACGCGCGCGCGGGCGAGGTGACCCAGGGGGCGTCCACGATCACCCAGCAGCTCATCCGCGCGCGGCTGCTCACCGACGAGCGGACGGTCGCGCGCAAGGCGAAGGAGGCCCTCCTCGCGCTCGCGGTCGCACGCCGCTACTCGAAGCAGGAGATCCTGCGGATGTACTTCGACCAGATCTACTACGGCGCGCAGGCGTACGGGGTCAAAGCCGCGGCGCGCGTGTACTTCGGTACGAGCGACCTGTCGAAGCTCACGCTCGCGCAGGCGGCGCTGCTCGCCGGCCTCCCACAAGCGCCGTCGGCCTATGACCCGACCAACCCGGCGCATGAGGACGAGGCGAAGGCGCGTCGCGCCTACGTCCTCGATCAGATGGTCCGCGGGAGCCAGGTCTCCCAGGCCGAGGCGGACCGCGCGAAGGCTGAGCCCCTCGGGATCCACGGCGACGGCGGCATCCGGATCTCAGCGCCGCACTTCGTCTTCCAGGTCCGCCGCGAGCTCGCGCGGATCCTCGGCACCGAGAGCGCGATCACGCGAGGCGGCTTCACCGTGGTCACGTCGATCAAGCCGGCGCTGCAGATGGAGGCGGAGAAGCAGGTCCGCGCGCACGTCGAGCGCCTCGCCGACCGGAACGTCCATAACGCCGCGCTCGTGGCGATGGACCCGCGCACCGGGCAGGTCGTCGCGTACGTCGGCAGCGTCGACTACTCGAAGACCGACGACCCCAAGGTCCAGGGGCAGTTCGACGTCGCCGGGATCGGCGAGCGGCAACCCGGATCTGCGTTCAAGCCATTCATGTACGCGACCGCGCTCAAGCGCGGCGCGACCCCGGCGACCGTCGTCGTCGACGCGCGTACGGATTTCGGCGGCGGGTACCGGCCCGAGAACGCCGACCTCCAGTACCACGGCCCGCTGACGATGCGCCAGGCGCTGCGCGAGTCACGCAACGTCCCGGCGGTGAAGTTCCTCCAGCGGTGGGCGGGGATCGACGAGACCATCGCGACAGCGCAAGAGATGGGGATCACCGCCGACCTCAAGGCGGCGGGGGCGGGCCTGTCGCTGACGCTCGGCGCGGTCCCGGTGCGCCTCCTCGACATGACCGCGGGGTACGCGACGTTCGCGAACGGCGGCGAGAGCGTGCGGCCGCAGCTCGTCATGAAGATCCACGAACCAGGCGGACGGCTCATCTACCACTTCGAGCCCGAGAAGCGGCGCGTCCTCACGCCGGAGGTCGCGTGGCTCATGACGGACATCCTCAAGGACACGACGCAGCCCGATCGCAGCTACGTCTTCGGCAACTGGACGAACATCGGCCGCCCCGCCGCCCTGAAGACGGGAACGACCGACAACATGAAGGACGTCTACTCGGTCGGCTTCACGCCCCAGATCGTGACCGGCGTGTGGATGGGCAACAGCGACGGCGACCCGATGAGCTCGCGCGACCTCACGAGCGCCATGGGCCCGGGCCAGCTGTGGCGCGACTTCATGATGGCGGCGCACGTCGGGGTCGAGGTGCAGGACTGGCCGCGACCGCCGGGGATCGTGCAGGCCGCAGTGGCCGTCGCACCGGGTGCGTTCGGCGGCTACGGATCCGGGCTGCTCCCGTCGAAGACATCTCCGTCCACGACGAACGAGTGGTTCGTGCGCGGCACGGCGCCGACCCGCGTCGACGACTGGACCGGCGAGGGATGCGGCCGGCCGCAGCCGTCCGCGTCGCCCGTCTCGGGCGGTCCCGCGGCGGGGGAGGCGAGAGGCGGCGCGTTCTCGATGCGCATCAAGGAGGACGGCCCCGAGGCCTGGAAGCGCGACCGCGACGCGTGGGTCGATCAGGCGATGGCCGGCCGCCATGACTACGGGCGCTTCCCGTGGTCGAAGGTCCTCCTGAAGGACGGACCATGCCCGTCGCCCTCCGCCTCGCCGAGCGCGAGCGCGAGCGCGTCGCCATCGGGCCCGCCATCGCCCTCACGTTCTCCGATCGGCAGCCCGCCCACGACGATCGCTCCGACGCCGCCGGTCCGCACGCCGACCCCGGTCCCGACGGCGACGCTCGTCCCTACGCTGCCCGTGCCCACGCCGACGCCGACGCCGCGCGGACCGCCATAACGAGCGCGCGGGAAGCCGAGCGCGACCGGCTCAGTCGAGCTCGAAGCGCATCGTCCGCGAGACGAGCATCCACGCCCCCGCGAGGATCAGGAGCACCGGGAACGCGTACTGCGCGAGCGTGCCGAAGTCGCGGCCGCTGATCCGGAGCATCCCTTCGAAGAACGTGAACCCGATCGCGAAGATGACCAGGAAGAAGAACGCCATCGAGAGGCCGCGTCCCACACCGCGACCGTGTCCGGTGACCGCCGCCTGCACCGCCCGCGCGACGCCGACCGAAGCGGGGATGAGCGCCCACGCGTAGGCCCAGCTCTCCCAGTGCCGCGTCGTGTTCTGGTAGAGGAGGATGAGCCCGACCGTCGTGACGATGGCGCCCGGGAAGATCAGGCCGCGCGATGGATCGAAGCCGCTGAGCCCTATCACGAGCATCACGGCGCCCGCGGCGACGATGATCATCGGCCAGCCGTACCGCCCGACGTCGAGTCCGAGCGCCTGCGCCGCCAGGAACGCGACGCCGATCGCGATGAGGACGATCCCGAGGCCGGTCGTGCCGGCGTAGCTCGACCGCATCTCAGGCGGTCCCGAACTGGCGATCGCCGGCGTCGCCGAGGCCGGGGACGATGTAGCCCTTCTCGTTGAGGTGGTCGTCGAGCGCGGCGACGTGGATGGGCACGTCGGGGTGCGCCTGCGAGAGCGTCGCGACCCCTTCGGGCGCGGCGATGATGCCGACGTACTTGATGCGCTTCGCGCCCCAGCGCTTCAGCACGTCGACCGTCGCGGTCGCCGAGCCGCCGGTCGCGAGCATCGGGTCGAGCACGAGGCAGACCTGCGCCGTCGCCTCGGACGGGAGCTTGTTGTAGTACTCGATCGGCCGCAGCGTCCGCTCGTCGCGGAAGAGGCCGATGTGCCACACCTGCGCTTCCGGCACGAGGTCGAGCGCGGCCTCGACCATGCCGATCCCGGCGCGCAGCACCGGGACGAGGCCGACGGTGTCCTTCAACTTCGCTCCGCTATACGCCGCGAGCGGGGTCCGTATTTCGTGTTCGCCGAGCGCGAGGTCGGCCGTCGCCTCGTAGAGCACGAGCATCGCGATCTGCCGGACGAGCTGGCGGAACTCCGTCGGCGGCGGCCGCTCGTCGCGCAGGCGCGTGAGCTTCTCGCGCACGAGCGGGTGCGGCGACACGTGCAGCCGCGCGCTGACGGCCACGGCGTCGCGTCCTGCCACGTCGCGGGTCACGCGCGGACGGCCTCGCGCGTTATGCCCGGGACCGGGAACGCGCGCGTCAGCTCGAGCACCTCGTCGCCGATCCGTTCGAGCTCGCTTTCGTCCGCATCGCGCGCCGCGGCGACCCCTCGATCGATCCATGCCGCGATCATCCGCATCTCGTTCTCGCGCATGCCT
>DASWDY010000101.1:0-17020 GCA_036395035.1 Candidatus Limnocylindria bacterium | reverse complement strand
GGCGGGCTCGGCTCGTTCGGCTGGGACGACGAGGGCGTGCCCGCGAGCGAGGGCTGGGCGGTGAAGGACGGGATCTTCGTCGGCTACCTCATGAGCCGCGAGACCGCCGCGGCGCTCGGCAAGCCGTCGAACGGGACGATGCGCGCCGACGGTTGGGCGCGCCTGCCGCTCATCCGCATGACGAACGTCTCGCTCATGCCGGGGGACGCCGGCACGCTCGCCGACCTCATCGCGGACACGGACGACGGCATCTACATGGAGACGAACCGCTCCTGGTCGATCGACGACAAGCGCCTGAACTTCCAGTTCGGCACGCAGATCGGCTGGGAGATCAAGGGCGGCAAGCTCGGCGCGATGCTGCGCAACCCCACGTACACGGGCATCACGCCCGAGTTCTGGGGGTCGTGCGACGCCGTGTGCTCGCCGAGCGAATGGAAGATGTGGGGGACGCCGAACTGCGGCAAGGGCCAGCCCGGCCAGGTCGGCCACACCGGCCACGGCGCCGCGCCGGCGCGCTTCCGCAACGTCCGGGTCGGGGTGGTCAGGTGAAACGAGCGACGAGCGGCTTTGCCGTGAGGAGCGAGTCGATCAGCCGTGAGCGCGTATCTCGCGGAGCGAGATATTGAGCAAGTGAGCGGGCGGCTGTGGACCGAGCCGGAGCTGCGGCGCATCTGCGATCTCGCGCTCCACGGCACGAACGGCGACCAGGCCGAGGCGCTCGTCCTCGCGGGCACGTCGGAGCTGACGCGGTTCGCGAACAACGTCATCCATCAGAACGTCGCGAGCCGCGACGCCGTGCTGCAGGTGCGCGTCGTCGTCGGCAAGCGCGTCGGGATGACGACGACGCACGACCTCGGCGAGGACGGCATCGCGCGCGCGGCGCGGGATGCGAGCGAGGTCGCACGCATCGTCCCCGAGAATCCGCAGTTCGGCGGCCTCCCCGCGGCGCGGCCGATCTCGCCCGCGCCGTCCGCGTACGTCGAGGCGACCGCGAGCGCAACGCCGATGGACCGCGCGACGCGCGTGCACGGCCTGCTGCGGCGCGCGAAGGAGCGCGGCTTCACGGCCGCCGGCTACCTCTCGAGCTCGGCGAGCGAGATCGCCGTCGCGAACAGCGAAGGCGTGTGGGCGTACGCGCCCTCGACCCTCGCCGCGATCGAGACCGTCGTCATCGGCGGGGCCGGCTCGGCGTGGGCGGAGCGCAACTCCACGGATCTCGGACGCGTCGACGTCGACGCGGTCGCGCACGAGGCGATCGAGAAGTGCGCAGCGGCGCAGGGCCCGCGCGACCTCGCGCCGGGGACGTACGAGGTCGTGCTCGAGCCCTATGCGGTCGCCGACATCGCCCAGTTCCTCGGTGGGAGCCTCACCGGTCAGGCGATCGAGGAGGGCCGCTCCTTCGTCACCGGCAAGCTCGGGCAGAAGATCACCGGCGACGTGACATTCGTCGACGACCCGTTCGATCCGGCGTCGATCGCGATCCCGTTCGACTTCGAGGGGCAGCCGTCGCAGAAGGTGCCGCTCATCGAGGGCGGCGTCGCGCGCGCGGTCGTGTACGACTCGCAGACCGCGTTCCGCACCGGTCAGGCGAACACCGGGCACGCCATGCCGCCGAACCCGTTCGCGTCGTCGTCCCCTATGCACCTGCGCATCGAGCCCGGCACGAAGACGCGCGAAGAGCTCATCCACGGCGTCGAGCGCGGCGTGCTCGTCACGCGGTTCCACTACACGCGCTGGGTGCACCAGCTGCGCACGATCGTCACCGGGATGACACGCGACGGCACGTTCCTCATCGAGAAGGGCGAGATCGCGCACCCGGTGAAGAACTTCCGCTTCACGCAGTCGTATCACGAGGCGCTCGGCGCGACGCTCGGGATCGGCAAGGACCTGCATCTCTTCGCCGCGGGCGAGTTCAGCTTCGGCGCGCGGCGCGTCCCGGCGCTGCGGCTCGGCGCGTTCACGTTCACCGGCGCCACGCAGTACTGATGCGACCGACCATCGCGATCCTCGACTACGGGTCGCAGTACACGCAGGTCATCGCGCGACGCGTGCGCGAGTCGCGTGTGTACTGCGAGATCTTCCCGCACGACGTCACGCCGGAGGACCTCGCCGCCAAGGACGTCGTCGGCGTGATCCTCTCGGGCGGTCCGTCGAGCGTCTACGACGCGGGCGCGCCGGGGATCGACGCCGGCATCATCGGCGGCCGCTGGCCGGTCCTCGGCATCTGCTACGGCATGCAGCTCATGGCGCACGTGCTCGGCGGCGAGGTCGCGCCCGAGGGCAAGCGCGAGTACGGGCCCGCGACGCTGACGATCGAGGAGCACGACGCGCTCTTCGACGGCCTCGCGCCGCACGAGCGCGCGTGGATGAGCCATGGCGACTCGATCGTCCGGCTGCCGCCCGGCTTCCATGTCATCGCGACGACGGAGCGGCTCCCGACCGCCGCGATGAGCGACGGCGCGAAGCGCTTCGGCGTGCAGTTCCATCCCGAGGTCGCGCACACGCCGCACGGGATCGAGGTCCTGCGCAACTTCCTCCACCGCGTGGTCGGCGTGCGGGGCGACTGGACGCCGGCCGCGTTCGTCGAGGAAGCGATCGCGGAGATCAGGGCCGAGATCGGCGAGGGCCACGCCATCTGCGCGCTCTCCGGCGGCGTCGACTCCGTCGTCGCCGCGACGATCGTCGCGAAGGCCATCGGCGACCGGCTGACGTGCGTCTTCGTCGACACGGGCCTCATGCGCGCGAACGAGGCGGCCGAGGTCATGGCCACGTTCGGGCAACAGCTGCGCGTCGTGCACGTCGACGCCTCGGAGCGCTTCCTCGCGAAGCTCAGCGGCGTCGAGGACCCCGAGCGCAAGCGCGCGATCATCGGCGAGGAGTTCATCCGCGTCTTCGAGGGCGAGGTCGCGAAGATCAACGACCGCCTCGCCGGGGATGGAAGGGGGCGGAGCCCCCTGCGAGAAGCAGCCCACATCGTCCACGGCACGATCTACCCCGACGTCATCGAATCGAAGTCGCGCGACAGCAAGACCTCCGCGCGCATCAAGACGCACCACAACGTCGGCGGCCTGCCGGCGGACATGACGCTCCGGAACGTCGAGCCGCTGCGCCGCCTCTTCAAGGACGAGGTGCGCCGCGTCGGCGCGGAGCTCGGCCTGCCCGAGGACGTCCTCTGGCGCCACCCGTTCCCGGGTCCCGGCCTCGCCGTCCGCGTCGTCGGGCCGATCGACCGCGAGAAGCTCGACACGCTGCGTTGCGCGGACGCGATCTTCCTCGAGGAGCTCCGCGCCGCGGATCTGTACCGCACGGTCGCGCAGGCGTTCGCCGTGCTCACGCCGGTGCGCAGCGTCGGCGTCCAGGGCGACTTCCGGACGTACGGCTACCTCGTTGCGCTCCGTGCCGTCACCACCGACGACTTCATGACCGCGGACTGGGCGCGGCTGCCGTACGAGCTGCTCGAGCGCGTGTCGTCGCGGATCGTGAACGAGATCCCGAGCGTGAACCGCGTCGTGTACGACGTCTCGTCGAAGCCGCCCGCGACGATCGAGTGGGAATGACGGAGCGGCGGTGAGCTTCATCCTGCCGCGCGACAAGGTCTACGACGTCATCAGGAAGCAGCGGCAGGAGCGCAGTCCCGGTCGCGCGCCCGGCGCGCCCGGCCTGCAGGCGCTCGTCCTCGGGAGCGGCGGCCGCGAGTACGCGATCGCGTGGGCGCTCGCGCGGGCGAAGAGCGTCGCGACCATCGACGTCGCGCCGGGCAACGACGGCATGTCCGTGTTCGCGCGGCTCGTGGACGTCCCGCCCACTGACGTCGCTCGGCTCGAGCAGCACATTGCCGCATCTCGCATCGACCTCGCGATCGTCGGGCCTGACGATCTCGTCGCCGCCGGCATCGGCGACGCGCTGCGCCGCGCGAGCATCGCCGCGGTCGGCCCGTCGCGCGAGGCGGGCCGCATCGAGTGGAGCAAGTCGTTCGCGAAGGAAGTGATGGACGAGGCCGGCGTCCCAACGGCGTCGTGGACGTCGCACCCCGACGTCATGTCGGCCGCGAAGGCGCTCGAAGGGCGGGAGGGACCCGTCGTCGTGAAGGCCGACGGGCTCGCCGCGGGCAAGGGCGTCGTCGTGGCGCGCGGCCGCGACGAGGCCCTCGAGGCGCTCGCGTCGGCGGCGATCTCCAAGGGCGCCGTCGTGCTCGAGGAGCGGCTCGAAGGCGACGAGGCGTCGCTGCAGGCGCTCGTCGATGGCGAGACCGTCGTCGCGCTCCCGCCGGCGCGTGACCACAAGCGTGTTGGCGACGGTGACACCGGCCCGAACACCGGCGGCATGGGCGCGTACACGCCGACCGAGATCCTTCCCGACGACGAAGCGCAGGACGCCGCGAACGAGCTCATCGCCCCGGTCGCGCGCGTGCTCGCGAAGCGCGGGATCCCCTACCGCGGCGTCATCTACGCGGGGCTCATCCGCACCGCCGGCGGCTGGAAGGTGCTCGAGTACAACGCGCGGTTCGGCGACCCGGAGGCAGAGGTGACGCTGCCGCGGCTCGAGGGCGACTTCGGGCAGTTGATGCTCGCGCTGGGCGAGGGGAGGCTCGCGGCGTACGTCGCGGAGCGGCCGCTCACCTGGAGCGACCGCGCGTACGTGAGCGTCGCGCTCTGCGCCGAGGGCTATCCGGCGAGGACCGAGAGCGGCGCGCCGATCGAGGGCCTCGACCAGCTGCCGCAGGGCGCCTGGGCGTTCCACGCCGCGACCAAGCGCGTCGGCACGGGCTTCGTGACCGCGGGCGGGCGCGTCATCCACATCGTCGCGGGCGGCGACACCGTGGCCGACGCGCGCCGCCTCGCGTACGAAGCGGCCGCGCGTGTGACCTGGAAGGGTCGCTTCTATCGTTCGGACATCGCGGCGCGGGAGGTCGGGGTCGCTTGAGCGTCAGGGTGGGCATCGTCATGGGCTCGGCATCGGACAAGCCGACCATGGAGCACGCGGCGAAGGTGTTGACGGAGCTCGGCGTCGAGTCCGAGGTGAAGGTCCTCTCCGCCCACCGGACACCAGACGCGCTGCGCGAGTGGGCCACGGGCCTCGAGGCGCGCGGGATCAAGGTCGTGATCGCCGGCGCTGGCGCCGCGGCGCATCTCGCGGGCGCCGTCGCCGGCCACACGACGCTCCCCGTCATCGGTGTCCCGCTCGCCGGCCCGACCGCTATCGCGGGCGGCCTCGACGCGCTGCTCTCCACAGTGCAGATGCCCCGTGGGATCCCCGTCGCGACCGTCGCGGTGGGTGAGCCGGGCGCCGCGAACGCCGGGATCCTGGCGGCGCAGATCCTCGCTGTGTGCGATCGAGAACTTGGAGAGAGGATCAAAGCTCATCGTCGTTCTTTGGCTGACAAGGTCCTCGGGGGTTGATCGGTGGCTCCGCGGTTTGTGAACCGATTTGGTGCAGATCTGAACCGGATCGGTTCAAGTTCTGGAGCACCTCTGAGAGAGATCCCCGGCGTCCGCGGCGTCCGAACACGTCACGCGGTCGGAGGTCATGTCGGACGCGGGGACTTGATGTGAGCGTGCATACATGGCTGACGGACCATCCGGTGGCCCTCACCTTGAGAGCTGATCCGCACCAGCTGCCGAGCGACCGCACCTCACCTCCTCAAAGGACGTACCCATGACGTTCGAGTCCCGCTTCGACGCCGTCTCTCCCCTCGACTCCCGCTTCTATGGCGGCGACAAGGCGACGTTCGAGGCGTTGCATCCGTATCTCTCCGCCGCGGCGGTGATCCGCTACCAAGCGCGCGTCGAGGCCGCGCTCGCCGCGGCGATGGCCGAGGCCGGCATCTGCGACCAGGCGATCGCCACGTCGATCGCCGGCGCCGCCGACCGCGTCACCGCCGAGGAGGTCGCGGCCGAGGAGGCGAAGACCCGCCACGACGTGCGTGCCCTCGTGAACGTGATCCGCTCGCGCGTGCCCGACGACGCGAAGCGCTTCGTGCATCTCGGCGCGACCTCGTACGACATCGTCGATACCGCCAACGCGCTCCGTTACCGCGAGTGCATCGAGCGCGCGGTCGTGCCCGCGGTCGCCGCGGTGGTGGCGCGGTGCATCGCGATCGCGGAGGCCGAGGCCGAGACGCCGCAGATCGGCCGCACGCATGGCCGTCACGCCGAGCCCGTCACGTTCGGATTCGCCCTCGCCGCGTACGTCTCGCGCCTCGGCGACCGCATCGGCCGGCTGCAGTACTTCTCGAAGCGCCTTCCCGGGAAGCTCTCGGGCGCGGTCGGGGCGTACAACGCGCTCGGCCTGCTCGCGGCGGATCCGCGCGGGCTCGAGCGCCGGTTCCTCGCGTCGCTCGGGCTCGAGCCGAAGACGACGTCGAGCCAGATCGTCGAGGCCGAGGGCTGGAGCGATCTCGCCCACGCGTGCCTCACGACGCTCGGCGTCCTCGCGAACCTCGCCGACGACATGCGCCACCTGCAGCGGACGGAGATCGGCGAGGTGGCGGAGGCGTTCGCGAGCGAGCAGGTCGGCTCGTCGACCATGCCGCACAAGCGCAATCCGGTCTCCTTCGAGAACGTGAAGAGCATGTGGAAGGCGATGGCGCCGCGGATCCTCACGACGTACATGGACCAGATCAGCGAGCACCAGCGCGATCTCACGAACTCGGCGTCGCAGCGGTTCCTCGGCGAGATCCTCGCCGCGACCGCGTACGCCGCGCGCCGCATGGCGACGTCGCTCGAGGGCATCCGCGTCGACCGCGACCGCCTGAAGGCGAACCTCGCGCTCACGCGCGGCGCGATCGTCGCGGAGCCGCTCTACGTCCTGCTCTCGAAGTACGGACATCCCGACGCGCACGAGGCCGTGCGCAAGCTGACGCTCGAGGCGGACCGGACGGGCCGGACGGTCATGGACGTGGCGACCATCGATGCCGACGTGCGCCCGTACCTCGGGAAGCTGACGGAGGCGGAGCGGCGCGTGATCGACAAGCCGGAGGAATACCGCGGCCTCGCTGCGGAGGTCGCACGAGATGTCGCCACTACCTGGCGCGAACGCCTGCGGGAGGTGCTGCCGGAATGAGCGTCGCCACGATCTCCGAGACGAAGGTCCCGGGCGCCAAGCTGTTCCGCCGCGGCAAGGTGCGCGACGTGTACGAGGCCGGGAGCGGGAACCTCGTCATGGTCGCGAGCGACCGCCTGTCCGCGTTCGACGTCGTGCTCCCGACGCCGATCCCGCAGAAGGGCCGCGTGCTGACGCAGCTGTCGAACTTCTGGTTCGCTCGGACGCGCTCGCTCGTGCCGAACCACATCGTCGAGACGGAGCTCGATCACTTCCCGGAGCCCTTCCGCTCGACGCGGTCGCTCGAGGGCCGCGCGGTCCTCGTGAAGCAGTGCGACCGCGTGGACATCGAGTGCGTCGCGCGCGGCTATGTCAGCGGGTCCGCGTGGGCCGAATATTCGAAGAGCGGCACGATCGCGGGCGAGCGGGCGACGCCGGGCCTGCGCGAGTCGGAGCGCCTCGGCGACCCGATCTTCACGCCCGCGACGAAGGCGATGACGGGCCACGACGAGAACATCTCGCGTGCGCAGCTCGCGGCGATGGTCGGCAAGGATCTCGCGCGCAAGCTCGAGGAGGTCACGATCGCCCTCTACCGGTCGGCCCACGCGTACGCGCTCGGGCGCGGGCTCATCCTCGCGGACACGAAGTTCGAGGTCGGCTTCCACAACGGCGAGCTCACGCTCATCGACGAGGTGCTGACTCCCGACTCGTCCCGCTACTGGGACGCGGAGCGGTACCGCGCGGGGTCGACGCCGCCGTCGTTCGACAAGCAGTACGTCCGTGACTTCCTCACGGCGCGCGGGTGGAACAGGGAGCCGCCGGCCCCGCCGCTGCCGCCCGAGGTCGTCGAGGGCACGTCGCAGCGCTACCTCGAGTGCTACGAGCGCATCGTGGGGAAACCGCTCGCGTGAAGGCGAAGGGCGTGAAGAAGGCCGACGTCACCGCCGCGATCGAACGCGAGGGCGGCCGCCTGCTCCGTATCGCGGCCGATCTCGGCGAGGAGCGCGCGTCGGCGCCGGCCATCGACGGCTGGTCCGTGCGGGACGTCCTCGCGCACTGCATCTACTGGCAGGGCATGCTCGCGCGGCTCATGGGCGTGCGGACGCTCCCGCCGCCCAACTGGATCCCGCGCTGGCAGAGCGAGCAGGAGCTCGGCACCGACGAGCTGAATCGCCTCACGGTCGACCACTACCGCCCGATGGCGTTCGACCGCGTCGTCGAGGATTTCCGGTTCACGGCGGACCTCGTTCGCAAGGTCGTCGAGGAGATGCAGGAAGAGAACCTCATGCTCCCGGCGGGCGACCCCTGGGGAGCGGATACGCTCGTGTGGCAGGCGATCGCGAGCGAGACGCACGAGCACTGGCGCGAGCACGCGGACGCGATCGGGGCCGCGATGAAGGCGCCGCATTGAGATTCGTCGCCACGATCCACGTCCGCCCCAAGGCCGAAGTGCGCGACCCGCAGGGGGAGGCGATCCTCGGCGCGCTCGGGTCGCTCGGTCTCGGTGTCGTCGCGGTGCGCACGGGCAAGGAGATCGTCGTGACGTTCGAGGCCGACGACGATGCCGCCGCGCGCACGGCCGCGGACGTCATGGGCCGCGAATTGCTGGCGAATCCGGTGATCGAGGACTTCCGCGTGGAGCTCGCGACCGCCTAACATCTTGTTGTGGTGAGGGTCGCGATCCTCAGGTTCCCGGGAACGTGGAGCGAGCGCGACTTCGAGCACGCGCTCTCGCTCGTCGGCGCCGACACCGAGATCCTGTGGCACACCGAGGTCGACCTCTCGGGCTTCGACGCCGCGATCGTCCCCGGCGGCTTCTCGTACGGCGACCACGTCCGCGCGGGTGCGATCGCCCGTCTCTCGCCCGCGACGACCGAGCTGAAGCGCTTCGCCGCCGACGGCGGCCCGGTGCTCGGATCGTGCAACGGCTTCCAGATCCTCTGCGAGGCCGGCCTGCTGCCGGGTGCCCTGATCCGCAACAGCGGCCTCGAGTACATCTCCGACTGGGTCCGCATCCGGTGCGAGGACGCGGGCACGCCGTTCACGGAGGGCCTGAAGGACGCCGTCCTCCGGATGCCCATCGGCCATGGCGAGGGCTGCTTCGTCGCCGACCCCGCGACGCTCGAGCGCATAGAAAAGGAGGGGCTCGTCCTCTTCCGCTACGTCGACGGGCGCGGGATCGTCACGGGGGACGCGAACCCCAACGGTTCCGTGAACAACATCGCAGGATTGCGTAACGAGGCCGGAAATGTCGTCGGCCTGATGCCGCACCCCGAGCGCTGCGCCGAGCCGATCCTCGGCGGCACCGACGGGCTGCGCATGCTGGAGAGCCTCGTACGGGCGGTCGGCACGATGCCTGCCTTGGTGCGTTAGCGGAGATATGGACATCTTCGGCAAGCAAGCGCAGCTGACGAGCCTCTTCCAGACCAACCCGGTCGACGCTGCCTACGCGCTCGGGATGACGGCGGGGAAGAAGGTCGTCGGCAAGTACTCCGATCTCGACGTCGCGCTCCTTCTGCTCGACGGCATCCGCGCGAACGAGTTCTTCGACTACCAGGTGTATTTCATGGGCGAGCTCTCGAAGACGCTCGAGATCAACGACGTCGACGTCCTCATCCTCAATCAAGCCTCGCTGCTCCAGCGCGCGCAGGTGGTGCGCAGCTACGGCCTTCTCTACCAGCGCGACCAGAAGCGCCGCGTCGTCTTCGAGGCGAAGGCCGTCATGGAGTACCTCGAGTTCCAGAAGTACGACGACCTGCAGTCGAAGGCGCTCGCGGAGCGCACGCGGGGCGAGCGCTTCGCGATCGACCAGGAGTACGTGCGCGCGCGGCTCGGGCACCTGCGCGAGTACGTGCGCCTCCTCGCGGACCTGCGGCCGATCGACCGCGACAAGTTCCGCGCGGATCCGAAGCTCTACGGCCTCGCGCAGTGGTACCTGCAGCAGGCGGTGGAGCTGCTGTTCGGCACGGGCGCGTACCTCGTCATGGCGCTCGCGCTGCCGAAGCCCGAGGCGTACCACGACATCCTCGACGCGCTCGCCGGTCGCGGGATCATCGAGAAGGACCTCGCCTACCGGCTCGAGGCGCTCGCGAACCTGCGGAACCTCCTCGCGTACGACCGCGAGCAGACGGACATCGGCGAGGTGTACGGGCTCATCCAGGACCGCGTCGCCGACCTCGGCGCGTTCGCGGACACGGTCGAGCGCTTCATCGGAGAGCCGCCGGCGTGACGTCCGTCCCCGAAGTGGAGGGGACGAAGACGGCGGAGCCTACGCGGACGGACCCCGCGCGCGAGGTGGGACTCACCCCATCCGAGGCCGAGCGCGTGCGCGCGCTCGTCGGCCGCGAGCCCAATGCGCTCGAGTGGGGGATGTTCGGCGCGATGTGGAGCGAGCACTGCGCCTACAAGCACTCGAAGAAGCTGCTGCGCTCGCTGCCGACCAAGGGCGCACGGGTCGCGCTCGGCCCCGGTGAGAACGCCGGCGCGGTCGATCTCGGCGACGGCCTCCTCTGCGTCTTCAAGATCGAGAGCCACAACCATCCGAGCGCGGTCGAGCCGTTCCAGGGGGCCGCGACCGGGGTCGGCGGGATCCTGCGCGACGTGTTCGCGATGGGTGCGCGTCCCGTCGCGCTCCTGAACGCGCTCGCGTTCGGGCCGCCGTCGGACCCGCGCACGCGACGCCTCGTCGCGGGCGTCGTCGGCGGCATCGGGTCGTACGGCAACTGCGTCGGCATCCCCGATGTCGCGGGCCACGTCTCGTTCGAGCCGTGCTTCGCGGACAACCCGCTCGTGAACGCGATGTGCGTCGGCTTCGTGCAGGCTGGCGGCCTCGCGCGGGCCGCGACGGCGCGGCCCGGGAGCGCCGTCTACCTCGTCGGGAGCGACACCGGCCGTGACGGCATCGCGGGCGCGTCGCTCCTCGCGTCGTTCGAGCTCGGCGCCGAGGACGAGGCGAAGCGGCCGTCGGTGCAGGTCGGCAGCCCGTTCCTCGAGAAGCTCCTCATGGAGGCGACCCTCGAGCTCATCGCGCGCGACGCGGTCGAGGCGACGTCGGACCTCGGCGCGGCCGGCCTCACGTGCGCGACGAGCGAGGTCGCGGCGAAGAGCGGCGTCGGCATGCGCATCGACGTCGACCGCGTGCCGCGGCGTGCCGCGGGGATGATCCCGTACGAGGTCATGCTCTCGGAGTCGCAGGAACGGATGCTCGTCGTCGCGCGCCCCGGCCGCGAGCGCGAGGTCGAGGACGTGTTCCGCCGCTGGGAGCTGCACGGCACGCGCATCGGCGAGGTCACGCCCGAGCCGGTGCTCGAGGTGCGCGCCGGCACCGAGGTCGTCGCCTCGCTCGTCCCCTCGTGGCTCGCGGACGACGCCCCCGAATACGACGTGACGGAGTGGGCGAAAGAGCCAGCGCCAGCCCGGGGGTGGAAGGTGGCGGAGCCCCCTGCGACGAACAAGATCGGCGTGGAGCTGCTCGAGCTGCTCGCGTCGCCGATGGTCGCCTCGCGGCGGATCCTCTACCGCACGTACGACCAGATGGTCGGCACCGATACCGTCGTCGGGCCCGGCGGCGACGCCGGGATCCTCCGTATCAAAGGACGGACCGACGGGATCGCCGTCGCGGTCGACGCGCAGCCGCGCGTCGCTGCCATCGACCCGTTCGTCGGCGCGGCGGCCGCGGTCGCCGAGGCCACGCGCAACCTCGTCTGCATGGGCGCGAAGCCGCTCGCCATCACGGACTGCCTCAACCTCGGCAACCCCGAGCGCCCCGAGGGCGCGTGGCAGCTCGAACGCACGATCGCGGGCATCGCTGCCGCGTCCGAGGCGCTCGGCACGCCCGTCGTCTCGGGGAACGTCTCGCTCTACAACGCGACCCGCGGCCGGGACCCCCTGGGAGGATCACGGGACCCCCTGGGAGGATCGAAGGACATCTGGCCGACCGCGACGATCGGCGCGGTCGGGCACCTCACCGACGTCTCGCGGCACATCCCCGTGACGAGCGGCCGGGCCGGCGACATCGTCCTGCTCGCGGGCAGCGCGCACGTCGGGATCGGCGCGTCGGCGTACGGCGCGCTCATCGGCGTGCACGAGGGACCGGTGGCGTTCGACCTCGCCCTCGAGGCGCGGCTGCAGCGCTTCGTCCTCGCGGCGCACGAGCGCGGGCTCGTCCGCGCGGCGCACGACCGCGCGGAGGGCGGCCTCGGCGTCGCGCTCGCGGAGCTCTGCCTGCGCGAGGGGATCGGGATGAAGGTGACGCTCCCGGCCGTGCGCGGCATCGACAAGCGCGTGGCGCTCTTCGGCGAGGGTCCGTCGGGCGTCGTGCTCGTCGTGGACGCGGCGCACGCCGCGCGGGTGCGAGCGCTCGCCGACGAGCACGAGGTGCCGACGTGGACCCTCGGACAGATCGGCGGCGATCTCCTCGAGGTCGCGCCGGTGCTCGGGACGCCGGTCGCGGCGCTGCGCGACGCGTACGATCACGGTCTGCCGCGCGCGCTCGGGAGGGAGGGCTAGGTCGATGTGCGGTGTGGCCGGCATCTGGTCGCCGCCCGGATCCGATCCGACCGATGCCGCGCGCGTCACCTTCTTCGCGCTCTACGCGCTGCAGCACCGCGGGCAGGAGTCGGCGGGGATCGCCGCCACGGACGGGCGCGACCTGCGCGTCGTGCGGCGCATGGGGCTCGTCGGACAGGTCTTCGCCGAGCCCGACCTCGCCGCGCTCGGCGGGCGGGCCGCGATGGGCCACACGCGCTACTCGACCACGGGGTCGTCGCGCATCGAGAACGCGCAGCCGATGGTCGTGCGGCACGAGGAGCTCGGCGAGCTCGCCATCGGGCACAACGGCAACTGCATCAACGCGCGCGACATCCGCACCGACCTCGAGGGCGAGGGCGTCCAGTTCCAGACGTCGAGCGACACCGAGGTGATCGCGAAGGCGATCGCCGCCGCGCCCGGCGAGACCTGGGACGCCAAGCTCGTATCCGCGCTGCCGACGCTCTCGGGCGCGTGGTCGCTCGTCATCCTCACGCCGCGCGCGCTGTACGCGATCCGCGACCCGTTCGGCGTGCGCCCGCTCGTCGTCGGGCGGAAGGGCGGCTCGTTCCTCGTCGCGAGCGAGACGAGCGCGCTCGACACGGTCGGCGCGGAGTTCGTGCGCGACGTCCTGCCGGGCGAGATCCTGCGGATCGACGACGCCGGGCTGACGCAGGTCGCCGACATGGCCGCGGACCGCAGCGGCCTTTGCGTGTTCGAGCATGTGTATCTCGCGTCCGCATCGAGCGACCTCGGCGGCCATTCCGTCTACGCGACGCGCGAGCGCATGGGCGAGATCCTCGCGGAGGAACGGCCGATCGACGCCGACGTCGTCATCCCCGTGCCCGATAGCGCGATCCCCGCGGCCGTCGGGTACGCGCGCAAGAGCGGCATCCCGTTCCGCGAGGGGCTCATCAAGAACCGCTACATCGGCCGCACGTTCATCCAGCCATCGCAGGAGCTCCGGCAGCACAACGTCGCGCTCAAATACAACGCGCTGCGCGACGTGCTGAACGGGAAGCGCGTCATCGTCGTCGACGACTCGATCGTCCGCGGCTCCACGAGCGGCCCGATCGTGCAGCTCCTGCGCAAGAACGGCGCGACCGAGGTCCACATGCGGATCTGCTCGCCGCCGATCCGCCACCAGTGCTTTTTCGGCGTCGACATGGCGCGCCGCGACGAGCTCATCGCGTCGAAGCTCGAGATCGAGGGGATCCGGTCGCACATCGGCGCGGACTCGCTCGGATATCTGTCCCTCGATGGCATGATCGCCGCGACCGGCGCGACGCGGAAGGATCTCTGCACCGCGTGCTTCACCGGCGACTATCTCGTGCCGGTGCAGCTCGAGCTAACAAAGGAGTCACTGGAGCGCCAGCGCGCAGAAGGGTCGCTCGAGCGGCAGAGCACGGGCTCGCGATGAGCCTCACGTACCGCACCGCCGGCGTGGACATCGGGCGCAAAGAGGACGCGCTCCGCGGGCTCCGCGACAAGATCGCGAGGACGAAGCGACCCGAGGTCATCGGCGACATCGGGGCGTTCGGCGGGCTCTTCCACTTCATGGGCAGCGACGCCGTCCTCGTCGCGACGACCGACGGGGTCGGCACGAAGGTGGAGATCGCGCGGCTCCTCGACCGCCACGAGGTCGTCGGCACGGACCTCGTCCATCTCTGCGTGAACGACGCGCTCGCGATGGGCGCCGAGCCGCTCTTCTTCCTCGACTACTTCTCGACGTCGCGCCTCGACACCGGGATCTTCACGCGCGTCGTCGGCGCGATGGCAGACGCGTGCGCGGCGCACCGTTGCGCCCTCCTCGGCGGCGAGACCGCTGAGATGCCGGGCATGTACGTTGACGGCGCGTATGACCTCGCCGGGTTCCTCGTCGGTGCGGTCGAGCGCGCGCGGCTGCTCGATGTCTCGAACGTGCGCGAGGGCGACGTCTGCATCGGCCTGCCGTCGAGCGGGCTGCACACGAACGGGTACACGCTCGCGCGCGCGATCGTCGCGCGCGTGGCCGGGCGGGCCGGCACGTCGGTGCCCGAGGTCCTGAACGCGCCGCGCCCCGAGCTGCGCGGCGGCACCCTCGGCGACGTGCTCCTCGCCAACCATCGCTCGTACCTCGAGGACCTCCGCACGCTGCGCAACGCCGTGGCGATCCGCTCGATCGCGCACATCACCGGCGGCGGCTGGGAAGCGAACCTCCCGCGAGCTCTGCCCGAGGGCCTTGGCGCGGTCATCGACCGCTCGACGTGGACCGTGCCGCCCGTCTTCACGCTCCTCGCCGGGATGGTCGAGGTCGCCGACGAGGAGCGCTGGCGCACGTGGAACATGGGGATCGGCCTCGTTGTCATGGTCCCCGCGGAGGACGAGCGTGCCGCGCTGCGTGCCCTGCCGGACGCGATCGCCATCGGGCGGATCGAGCGCGCCACCGGCGACCGTCGCGTCCGCTTCGTTCCATGAGCGGCTTCGGCCGCCCCCCTTCGTTCCGTGAGCAGCGTCGGCCGCCACCTTCGTTGGGGGTCCGCGAAATTTGAACCGTTTCGGTCCAGATCTGAACCGTTTCGGTCCAAACTTTGAAAGTCTGCTTTGAGGACACCCCTGCTCGTGGCGGTCTGCGTCAGCGGGCGCGGGTCGAACCTCCAAGCGTTGATCGACGCGGTCAGAGAGGGACGGCTCGATGCCGAGATCGTGCTGGTCGCCTCGAGCCGAGCGGACGCGCCCGCACTGGAACGCGCGAAGAGCGCGGGGATCGCCACGGGCCTCTTCAAAGTCACCTCATCCACACGTGATGAGGCACAGGCCGCGATGGGCCACGCGATCCGCAACGCCGGCGCGCGGCTCGTCGTGCTCGCGGGCTACGACCGCATCCTCGCCGACGCCTTCTGGGACGCCATCGGCGAGATCCCCGTCATCAACATCCATCCCTCGCTGCTGCCCGCGTTCGCGGGGCTGAACAACATGAAGGTGCACGAGGCGGTCGTCGCGGCGGGCGTGCCGGAGACCGGCGTCACCGTGCACCGCGCCTACCGCGGCAAGCTCGACGAGGGCGAGGTCGTCGTCCAGCGACGGGTCGCGGTGCAGCCCGGCGACACGCCGGAGGTGCTCGCCGCTCGCGTGCTCGCGGTCGAGCACGAGGCGATCGTCGAGGCCGTGCGCTCGTTCGTTCCGCGTCCGACCGCCGCGTAGCATCGGGTCATGGCGACGCTCGCGCTGCCGCGGAGGCGCGAATGGGACGGCGCCGCCGTCCTCGGCGCGGTCCTCCTCATCGGCGTCGTCGGCCTCTTCAGCGATCTCGTCGGGACGGCGTGGGACGTCGCGTGGCACCGGACCGTCGGCCGCGACAGCTTCTGGATCGCGCCGCACCTCTGGACGTACGCCGGCGTCGCGCTGAACGGGATCGCCGCGATCGTCGCGACCACCACCGCGATGGGCGGCCGGCGGGTGCACGGCCGCGAGCTGCGGGTCGGACCGCTGCGCGCGGAGCTCGGGCTGGCCCTAGCGGGCACCGGCTCGGCCGTGATCATCGCCGCGGCGCCGTTCGACGACATGTGGCACCGCACCTTCGGACCCGACGTCGACATCTGGAGCCCGCCGCACATGGCCGCGATCGCGGTCGGCGGGCCGCTCGTGTATCTCGGCTGGGCGCTGGCGCTCGTGCCCGGCGTGTTCCCGATCGCGGACGTCCTGCGCCGCTTCCTTCGCATCGGGATGTTCGGTGCCCTGGTGGGCACGGCGATCTTCGCCATGAACTTCTACTACTTCGCCGGCGTCACGCGCGAGGCGTTCTTCTATCCGCTCCTCGTGTGCGCGACGATCCCGTTCATCCTCGCGGCCGCGGACGCGCTCATGAACGAGCGTGCCGGCGCGACGAAGGTCGCGCTCTGGTACACGGTCGTCGCGCTCGCGGTCTTCGGCGCGCTGCAGATCGCGCACTGGCGACCGCCCGCGTTCCCGCCGCTGATCGCCGCCGGTGCCATCGCCGTCGATATCGCGCGGCGTCGCGGCGCATCGCCGCTCGTCATCGCCGCCGCGTTCGCGGTCGCGTTCGTCGGCGCGGAATGGGTCCGCATGCTCCTGTTCCCCGCTCCGGTGCCGGCGTCGATCTTCACCGCGACCGACCGCGGCGCGCGGCTCTTCGTCCAGTACTACGAGCACGCGCTCGCGCGTCCATGGACGTCGGCGTGGCCGCTCGCGGGCATGGCCGCGGGGATCGCCGCCGCCTGGCTGAGCTGGGTCGCCGGCGCGTGGATCGGGAGGAAGGTCCGCCTGGCCGCCGAACGGCCGAGCGCGGTACGGTCTTTGCTACTGTCGCCCGTCTAGTGCGGGTCCTCATCACAGGCATCACCGGGTTCGCCGGGAGCCACCTCGCCGAATACCTCCTCGCCGAGCACCCCGACGTCGCCGTCTACGGGACGTACCGCTGGCGCTCGCGCATGGAGAACCTCGAGGAGGTCGC
>DASWDY010000100.1:0-35723 GCA_036395035.1 Candidatus Limnocylindria bacterium | reverse complement strand
GAGAGCTCGCTGCGCTCGAACGGGACGTCCGCCTTCACGACCTCGCGCATGCGCGCCTCGATGCGCGGCAGGTCGTCGGGCCCGAGCGGCGCCGGGGTCGCGAGGTCGTAGTAGAAGCCGTCGCGCACCGCGGGGCCGATGCCGAGCTTCGTGCCGGGGAAGAGGTCCAGGACCGCGCCCGCCATGACGTGCGCGGCGGAGTGCCGCAGCGGGTGGAGCGGGTCCGCTTCCGCGTGGTCGGGCCTGCGTCCGAGCTGCTTCGCCATCGTGGAACCCCCCTAAAAAGACAACGACCGCTTCGTCTACTGGGACGAGGCGGTCGCTCGCGGTTCCACCCAGCTTCTGTCGTCTCCGACAGCGCTCACGTTCCGGCTATACGGGGCCGGACCCACAGCGCTCGGCGGTGGTGACCCTCGCTCGCCACCTGCCGGCTCTCACCGTCCCGGCTCGCTGCGAGGCGCTCCACCCAAGGCCGTGTCCGCGTCGTCGCGCGACGCAGAGCATACAGAATGGAACTCTCCGGGTCAGGCCGCCGGCGACCGGCGCTCGAGCACGGTCATCCGGCCAAGCCCGATGCGCGACGCGAACACCTCGGTGCTCACGAGGAACCCGGCGAAGATGAGCAGCACGCCGAGGAGCTCCCCGAGGAAGAACGCCCACGTGATGCCGAAGCGGTTCAGGCCGCTGGTGACGCCCGGGATGAAGCCACCGAGCGCGATGAGCATCGTCGCGGGCACGCGCGAGTGCAGCTCGCCGCGCATCAGCGCCGCCCACGCGAGCGGGAGCGATGCGAGGAAGTTCACGGCCACCGCGATCGCGCCGTAGACCTGCGCGACGATCGGCGGGAGCGCGCGTCCGCGTAGGACCTTGCGCTTCGGCATGAAGACGTAGGCGGAGAAGAGCGCGCCGGCGACGAGCGTGAGCGCGCCGGCGATGTTGAACGGTGCCGCGAGCACCCGGATCGCGCCCGGGATCCGCTCACCCACCGGGACGTGCGTCGCCGGATCGAGCGCCCACCCGGGTGTTTCGATCGCCGCGGTGAGGACGAGGTACGCGGCGCCCAAGGACCCGAGGACGAGGACGGTCATCGCCGCGTGCGCGGACCACTCGCGCTTGCGCCACGTCGTCACGGCGACGAGGGTCGCGGCGATGACCGCGAACGCGATCACGGTCGTCGCGAGCGTGCCCGCGTCGGGATACCGGCCACGGATGGAGAGGCCGAAGAGCCCACCGATCAGGAGGGTCGCCGCGACGAAGTACCCGAACCGCGTGCGCGCGAGGAGGTAGATGGTGCCCATCCCGAGGTAGGCCGCCACGAAGAACGCGCCGATCAGATACCAGGTGCGATAGAGCGGCTCGCTCCATCCGAAGGTGCTGCCGAGGAACTCCGTGCCGGCGCTGATCCCGTACCAGAGGAGGCCGATCGCCCACACGAGCTGGAAGCTGCGGCGGCGCTCGAGCCACTGGCTGAAGACGAAGCCGGCGAAGACGAAGCTGGTGACGGAAGAGAGGAGCGGCAGGACGACGTTCGGGTCCACGGTCCTCACGGTCGCAAACGGCCTGCCTGGCCGTCAACATGTATGCGGAGATTCGCCTAGGTTCTGGGGCCCTGCATCGACCTCGCTCAGGCACGTGCGATGGCGTGGCTGACTGCGTGCCGGATCGGCGGGTGCGGCGTTGGAGATGCAGAGGGGGCCGTGGGGACGGCCACAGGGGGACCGAGCGCGTGATCGAGCGATGCCCGACGTGCGGACTCCCGCACCCGCGGACGGCTCACGCCGCACCGCCGATGGCTGCGCTGCCGCGGCTCGACCTCGTGCAGTTCGGCTCCCTCGCGACGGCGATCACGGCGGCGGTCGCGCTCGCGCTCTTCTCGGCACCCGAGGTGGCGCCCTCGCCGGCACCGATCACCGCGATCGCGCGACCGTCGGAGCCGCGCGACGTGGAGCCGTTCGCCGGCGGCATCACCGCCCCGCCGATCGTCGCGACGATCCCGCTCCCGCCGACGCCCGCACCGGTCGCCGCGTTGCCGGCCACGCCCGCGCCGGCCCCGGTCGCGCGCATCGCGATCCCGTTGTCGCCGCCGGTCGTCGTCGTTCTCCCGCCGCCGCCGGCACCGCGACCGCCGGCTGTGACGGTGCTCCCGCCGGTGCCGGTGTCGCCGCCGAGCACGCCGACGACCGCGGGTGCGGTCGTCGCGAGCGTCGTCCCTCCGACCGCTGCGGCGCCGGGCGCCGCAGCCCCAGCCGGGCCGACGAAGGCGCCGGTACTGCTGCCACCAGGGAAGGCGGTCGGGCTCGCGAACCGTTCGAACGAGAAGGAGCCAGGCGCGCCGTCAGCGGATCGGCGGCCGGAGAAGGCGCTCGGCCTCATTCGGAAGTAGGGCTTCACCGATAGAAGTGTGGAATGGCAAGTCTGGTCCCGCGGTGGAGCCGCGACAACCGTGCCCCGCCGACGCGGGGATCGCTCCCGCGCGTTGACACTTTCGGTCCCGTCGTTCCAGGACGAGCGGCGCGTCGGTCACCGCACGTTCGGATCGCGGACACGGCTCCCCTATGCGACCTGGTACGCGCTCCGCGATCAACGCGACGAATGGCCCTCTGCGGCCGAACGCTAGGATGAGCGGCACCGTGGAAAGAGTTGTCGAGCGTCGCGAGGGTTTCGTTTCCGGCGCACTCGTCTTCCGAGGCACGCGCGTCCCGGTCTCCGTCCTCTTCGAGTATCTCGAAGGCGGCTACTCCCTCGATGACTTCCTCAGCGAGTTCCCGGGCGTCCAGCGCGAGCAGGCGCTGTCTGTCCTCGAGGACGCACGCGTGAAGGTGGGTGCGGACAGCCCGGCGGCGTGAGGATCCTCCTCGATGAGATGCTGCCGCGAACGCTCGCGCGACATCTTTCGGGTGCGGAGACCGTTCGCGACCGAGGATGGTCCGGGCTCAAGAACAGCGCGCTGCTCCGAGCGGCGGACACGGCCGGGTTCGCGATCTTCCTGACCGCCGACCGCTCGCTGCGCCATCAACAGAACATCGCTGCTTTGCGGATCGGTGTGCTCGTGCTGCCGACCTCCAAGCTCGACGTGTTGCTGGCGCGCCGTGCGGAGATCGAGGGGGCGCTGGCCACCGTACGGCCGGGGACCGTCGTCGAGCTTCCGTAGGTTGCGGAGTCGCTGGCTGCTCACGCTTCAGGACACTTCGGCCCAGCGTTCGAGGCAGGTCGACCGGCGGTAGGATCGCGCGTGATGACGGAGGGCGCTCAGCCCGCGCGGAGCCAGCCGTTCCCGCAGCCCGACGACGTCTTCCAGCTGCGCGTCAGCCTCATGGGCATCAAGCCGCCGATCTGGCGCCGGGTGCTGGTGCCGCAAGATGTGACGCTGGCCCAGCTCCACGCCATCCTCCAGATCGTGATGGGCTGGACCAACTCGCACCTTCACCAGTTCAAGGTCGGTGACGTCGTCTTCGCAGAGCCCCATCAGGAGTACGAGCCGGGCCCGATCGACCACCGGCGCATCACGCTGAACCAGATCGCGCCGCGTCGCGGCTCAACGTGCGTCTACGAGTACGACTTCGGCGACAGCTGGGATCACCTCATCGCCGTCGAGGACGAGCTGCCGATCGAGACCGTCAGCGGCCCGGTACCGCGATGCCTCGAAGGCGAGCGCGCCTGTCCGCCCGAGGACTGCGGCGGCGCGTACGGCTATGCCGACCTCCTCAAGGCGTTCCGGAGCCCTCGGCATCCGGAGCACGACGGATCCGTCGAATGGCTCGGGCCCGACTTCGATCCGGAGCGATTCGACGTCGAGCGGGTCAACCATGGCCTCGCTCGCTTGTCCCCGCGGCCGCGGGGCCCGACGCAGCGAGGCGAGCGCACGGCGAGGCAAGGACGACGTCGCCAGTAGCACAGGTCGCCGCGCCTCGTGCCTCGCGCTGCGTTCTCCCGAAGCGTTCAGACGGGGAGGACGAGGACGAAACTGTCCGAAGGAGGCGCCAACTGTCCATAGACGGGAAGGAAACTGTCCTTCCACAAAGGGCCGTGGACGGTACTGGGCTCGAACCAGTGACCTCTTGCATGTCAAGCAAGTGCTCTAACCAGCTGAGCTAACCGTCCGGAGCGATCTCAGTTTACCGCGCCGCCCGACCGCGGTCGACCTCAACGCCGCTCCGGCGCGAACGCGCGAAAGCCCTCCGCGGGCGCGTCCTTCGCGAAGAGCACCACCCGGAACGCGCCGAGGCCGCGCGGATCGAGCAGCGTGTCGACGGCCGAGCGGCGGCTCGCCACGCGCAGCTGCTCGAGCGGCGTCGCGGGGCGCGCCGCGGGCTCGCGGACGCCGAGCGCGAGGAGGACGTGGCGCTGCGTGCCCGTGCCGACGAGGCGCAGGCCGGCGCCCTCCGCGGCGCGGCGGATCGCGGTGAGGTCCACCGTCGCCGTGATGTCGACCTCGCCGGGCCGCTCGAGCGGGTCCGCGAGCAGGCGGTGCTTGCTGAAGCCGCGGATCGTGCCCTCGCCCATGCGCGCGAGCAGGCCGACCTCGTCGTCGGCGTAGTCGATGAGGAGCAGGTAGCCGTTCGTGAGCGCGGCAGCGACCTGCGCGACCCAGCTCTCCGCAGCGATGCTCACCTCCCAGCGTCCACCGAGCGCGAGCGTCCCCGGCACGCGCCAGCGCAGGTCCGTGTGGCTCGGCGGCCGCAGCACCTCGACGAGCGCGCCGTCGCGCTCGTCGACGTACGCCTCGCGCACGCCCTCATCAGTTCGCACGAGGACGTGTACCGGGAACGCGTCGAGGACCTCGTTCGCGAAGATGAGGCCGTGGATGGGCGCGAGCCCGTGTGGCGCGCTCGCCCACCGCAGCTCGCGTCCTTCGAGGGCGAGCGCCTGTTGCTCGCGCAGGCGCGGGGACACCTCGACGATCGCGGGCTTCGCGCCGCGCGCCGCGTCGGGGCGCTCGCGCTCGAGCGCCGCGAGCAGATCGCGCATGGCGATCCCCTTCCCCGCCCCGGCTTCGACGAGGTCCCACGCAGCCGGCCGGCCGAGCGCGGTCCACGCGTCGATCGCGATGCGCGAGAGCGCGCGGCCGAACGCCGGACCGAGGTCGGCCGACGTGAAGTAGTCGCCCTCCTCGAATCCGATCGCGGCGCGCGTCGTGTAGTAGCCGTCCTCGGGATCGAAGAGCGCCGCCTCCATGAAGTCCGCGAAGGTGATCGGGCCGCTCGCTCGGATGCGGCGCGCGAGCCGCTCGGTGAGCGCCGCGGCCTACGCCCCCCAGCGCGGCGGCGCGGGCGGCCGCACCTCGGGGGGGCGCACCGGACTGCGCTGCCCGTCGAGCGGGATGTGCTCGCTCGGCTTCCACGTGCGCGCGACCGCGAGCTCTTCCTTCGCGAGGACCGTCGTCCCGAAGCGCTGGTACGTCGAGAGCTCGAAGTTCGGCGTCTCGCCGAGCGCGGCGTGCGGGCACACCTCGACGCAGTCGCCGCAGTAGATGCACCGCGTCACGTCGAGCTCGTACGTCTGCAGCTCGCGCTCGCGCATCATCAGGGCGCCCGTCGGGCACGTCTCGGCGCACGCGCCGCAGGAGACGCAGTCCGTGTACTTCAGCGAGACGTTCCACGGCGTCGTGACGATGGAGTCGTAGCCCACGCCCATGAGCCCGTAGCAGTTCGCCCCGATGACGTCGCGGCAGATCCGCACGCACTGCGTGCAGTTGATGCACTTGTTGAGGTCGCGAAGGATGAAGTCGTGGCTGAGGTCGTACTCGTAGTCGTGGTAGTCGAGCGGCTCGGCGCGGTGGAACCGGTTCTCCGTGAGGCCATGCTCGACGGACAGGCGCTGCAGGTGGCACCGCCCGACGTCGGGGCACACGCACTGGAGGCAGCGCGCGGCCTCCTTCTCGGCGGCGGCCTTCGAGTAGCCGTGCTCGATCAGCTGGAAGCTCTTCACCCGCTCTGAGAAGGGCAGGAACGGCATGCGGACCTGCGGCTCCTCGGGCTTGTACGGGACGATGTCGATGAGCTCGGGAACGGCCTCTTCCTCGGTGATCTCCGCGGCGATCTGCGTCATCTCGGCGCCCGCGAGGTAGCGGTCGATCGCCTTCGCCGCGAGCTTCCCCTGCGCCACGCATTGGATGACCGTGACGGGACCCATCTGGCAGTCGCCGCCCGCGAACACGCCCGGGCGGTCCGTCATGAGCGCGGCGTTCGTGACGACGGTCTCCCGACGCGACTTCCGCAGACCCCGCGAGCGGTCGTACCAGTCGAGGACCGGCACCTGGCCGATCGCGGGGATGACGGTGTCGCACTCGATGACGAACTCCGATCCCGGGACCGCGACCGGCCGGCGGCGGCCCGAGGCATCCGGCTCGCCGAGCTGCATGCGCTGGAACTCGATGCCGCCGACGCGCCCGTCCTTCTCGGCGATGCGCACGGGAGCGGCGAAGAACTCGAGGCGGATGCCCTCGTGCTCGGCGTCGTCGACCTCGCTGTAGTGCGCGCCCATCTCTTTGCGCGACCGCCGGTACACGACGGTGACGTCGGCGCCGACGCGCCGCGAGGTCCGAGCGCAGTCGAACGTCGTGAACCCGCCACCGATCACGACGACCCGGCTCCCCTGCCCCACGGGCACGGGCTCGCCGCGCGCGTTCTGGTTCAGGTAGTTGATCGCCTCGATCACGCCCGGGAGGTCGATGCCCGGGATGGGCAGCTCGTTGCTGCTCCACGCGCCGATGCCGAGGAACACCGCGTCGTAGCCCTGCGCGAAGAGGTCCTCGACGCTGAAGTCGCGGCCGAGCTTCATCCCGCCCTTGAACTCAGCGCCGAGCTGCCAGACCGAGTTCAGCTCCTTGTCGAGCTTCACCTTCGGCAGGCGGTATTCGGGGATGCCATAGCGGAGCATGCCGCCCTGCTTCTCCATCATGTCGAACACGGTCACCGCGTGGCCCTTCAGCGCGGTGTAGTAGGCGCAGGTCATGCCCGCCGGGCCCGCTCCGATCACCGCGACGCGCTTGCCCGTCGCGGGCTCCTGCGGGAAGGGCGTCGGCGCCTTCTCCATCTCGAGGGAGAGCTCGCCGAAGTAGCCGTGGCACTGGCGGATGGCGATCTCCTCCTCGACGAGACCGCGGCGGCAGACCTCCTGGCAGGGCGCGGGGCACACGAGGCCGAGCGCATACGGGAACGGCAGGGTCTCCTTCAGGAGGCGCGCGGCCTCGACATGCTGACCCTTGGCCTGGAGCTCGAGGAACCCCGGGATGTCGATGTGCGTCGGGCACCCGATCTGGCACGGCGGCATGCAGTACGCGTTGTGGTCGCTGAGGATGTACTCGAGGTTCTGCTTGCGCATCTTGAAGAGCCCGTCGCTCGTGGCCTTCACCCTCATGCCCGGCTGCACCGGCAGGTGGCACGACGGCAGCGGTCTCTCGAACCCTTCCACCTCGACGAGGCACATGCGGCACGCCGCCGCGGGCGCGAGCTTCTCGTCGTCGCACAGCGTCGGCACGTTGAACCCGGCGCGCTGCGCGGCGCGGAGGATCGCCTCGCCGACGACGGCAATGACCTCCTGGCCGTCGATCTCGATCGTGCACGTCGGTTGGCCGGACGGGATCTCGCCGTGATGCGAGACGGTCGGGATCTGCGACTCCGCCGGCTGGACGTAGCGCTCGAGCAAACTCATGGTTGAGCCATCGTCTCATAGCGGCGCGCGCGCGCCGGCGTGCACGTGCCCGTCGGGCAGCGGCCCTCTGCGATGTGCGCGCGGTAGTCGTCGGGGAACTCCGCCATCGTCGTGCGCAGGATCGACGACGACGTGATCCCGAAGCCGCACAGCGAAAAGTCGTGCAGATGGTCGGCGAGCTCGCTCAGCCACGGGAGGTCGTCCGCGCGGCCGAGCCCCGAGTAGATGCCCTCGAGGATCCCGCCGACGCGCTTCGTCCCGACGCGGCACGGCACGCAGATGGCGCACGTCTCCTCGGAGAGGTACGCGAAGAGCCGCGCGGCCTCGTTCACGACGCACACGCTCTCGGGGATCGCGCGCACCTGGCCGGACCCGAGATGCGTGCCCGCCGCCTTCAGCTCCTCGTAGTCGAGGCGCACGCCGATCCGCGTCGCGCTCAGGATCCCGCCGGTCGGCCCGCCGACATGGATCCCCTTGAGGGCGCTCGTCACGCCGCCCCCCGTCTGGATGATCTCGCCGAGCGCGGTGCCGAAGGCGACCTCGTAGACGCCCGGGCTCGCGACCGCGCCCGTCACCGACACGAGCTTCGTGCCGCGCGATCCCGCGGTGCCCGCGACCCGGAACGCCTCGGGGCCGTCGCGCACGATCGGGGGCAGCGCGGCGAGCGTCTCGGCGCTCGCGACGAGCGTTGGCTTCAGCCCGATCCCCTGCTCCGCCGGCCACGGGGGCCGCTGGCGCGCCATCGCGCGCCTGTTCTCGAGCACGGCGAGGAGGGCGCTCTCCTCGCCGCCCATGAACCCGCCCGGACCGAGCGCGACGTCGATGCGCACGCCGTCGCGCGGTCGCGCGAGCGCCTTCTCGGCGGACGCGCGCGCGAGATCCGCCTCGGGATGCAGGTACAGGTATGCCTGCGTCGCGCCGACGACGCGCGCGGCGATCGCGATCCCGTCGATGACGAGGTCGGGTCTGCGCTCGAGGAGCGTTCGCGAGAGCGGGCTCGCCGGATCGGCGTCGTACGCGTTCGCGACGACGTACGCCGTGCCCGCGAGCGTCCCTGCCGTGCGCGTCGCGCGCAGCTTCTGCGCGAGCGGGAATCCGGCGCCGCCGCGGCCGCGCAGGCCAGAGCGCTCGACGACCGCGATCGTCTCGTCGGGCGAGAGCGAGCGCGCGCGGTCGAGCGCGCCGTCCGCCTCCGCATCGAGGAGGCGGAACGCGGTGCTGCTAGGCATCGGCGCCTTGCACGGCGAAGGCGGGCTCCAGCGGGTGCTCGACCTCCTGGTCATGCAGGGTGTCGTGCGCCGGAGGCGGCGAGACCGGGGGCCATGCGCCGGCGACGCCGAGGTTGCCGGTGAAGCGCCGGCCACCGCGCGGGACGGCCGTCCCCTTTCCGTCCGGCGCGCCGCGGAAGTTCGGGAGCAGCGAGGCGATCGTGTACAGGTCCGTCATCGTCTTGTCGAACTCGCGTGCGATGAGCTCGGCCGCGGTCCAGGGCAGATAGCCGTACGCCTCGTGCGTCGCGTAGAGGACGCGGTGGAGGCGATCGGCCATGAACGGCATCTCCGCGAGGATGCGCCGCATCGGCCCGAGGTCGATGCCCGTCTCCTCCTCCGCGGGGATCGTCGTCACGACGGTCGAGAGCGGGCGGCGCGCCCCGTAGGGCGCGGCCGCGACCATGCGGATGCGGTAATACGACGCGCGCGGCGCGATCGGCGGGCGCTTGCGGAACCCGTTGCGGAACTTGTACGAGATCGAGATCGCCCGCGGCGGGCAGGCCTTCTCGCACATGAGGCACGACTCGCACTTGAAGATGTTCGTCTCGGGCTCGAGCAAGAGCGCGATGAGCCCGCGGCTGCGCTCGGGCAGCTCGCGCTTCTCGTACGGGTACTTGCGCGTGACCGTGCGGGGCCGCACGAGGTGCTGGAGCGTGCGGACCATGCCCTTGACCAGCCCGCGCATTACCGGTCGACCTCCCCGAGCACGAAGTCGATCGAGCCGAGGATCGCGACGAGGTCGGCGATGAGCCGTCCCTTCAAGAGCCACGGCACGATCTGCAGGTTGAGGAAGGACGGTCCGCGCATCTTCGCGCGGAACGGATTCGGGTTGGATCCCCCGGCGCTGATCATGTAGAAGCCGACCTCGCCCTTCGCGCCCTCGACCGTGTAGTACGCCTCGCCGCGCGGGCATTTCCACACGTGACCGAGACGAGCGCGCACCGGGCCGCCCGGCAGCTTGTCGATGCACTCGCGGATGAGCGCGATCGCGAGCTTCATCTCGCCGACGCGGACCATGTACCGCGCGAAGGCGTCGCCCTCTTGCTGTATGACGGGCTTGAGGCTCGTCAGCTCGGGGTAGATCGAGTACGGGCGGTCGCGCCGGAGATCCCAGTCGACGCCCGATCCGCGGGCGATCGGACCGGTGATGCCGTACTGCAGTGCGAGCTCGCGCGGGATGACGCCGACGCCGACGGTGCGCTCGAGGAAGATCTCATTCCCTTCGAGGATCTCCCGGTAGTCCTGGTCGATCGCTTTCTCCCAGCGGTCGAGGAAGCGCGAGAGCTTGCCGAGCAGCCCGGGAGGGAAGTCGTAGAGGAGCCCGCCGGGCCGGTAATAGTTGTGGTTCATCCGGGAGCCGCAGATCTCCTCGATCATGTCGAGGATCTGCTCGCGGTCACGGAAGCACCACAGCATCGGGGTCGTGGCGCCGACGTCGAGGCCGTAGGTCCCGAGCCACACGAGATGGCCCGCGCTGCGCGAGAGCTCGTCGACGATGACGCGCAGGAACTCGGCGCGCCGCGGGACATCGATGCCCGCGATCGCCTCGACCGCGCCGCAGTAGGCGTGCTCGTTCGGCATCGCCGCCGTGTAATCGGACTGGTCCGCGTAGCGCGGGCCCTGGTGGTACGTGCGCCACTCGTAGAGCTTCTCGAGGCCGCGGTGCAGGTATCCCATGACCGGGACGCACTCGATGACCCTCTCGCCGCTCAGCTTGAGGACCAGCCGCAGTACGCCGTGCGTGGAGGGATGCTGCGGCCCGAGGTTGAGGATGAGCTCCTCGGACTGCAGATCCTGCGTGCCGGGCGCGCCCGGCTGCGGGAGCTGCTCGCCCGGGACGCCGCCCTGCTGCCGCTCCCGGATCTCGGTCTCGGTCGCCATTAGCCCCCTCGAGCGATCTTCTCGCGGAGTCGGAGGACGCCCTCGGTGAGGGCCTCAGGACGAGGCGGGCAGCCCGGGACGTACACGTCCACGGGCACGATCGTGTCCACGCCTTGGAGCGTCGCGTAAGAGTCCCAGAACTCGCCGCCCGACGACGCGCAGTTGCCCATCGCGATGACCCACTTCGGCTCGGGCATCTGCTCGTAGAGGCGGCGGAGGCGCGGCGCCATCTTGTGGGTCACCGTGCCGGCGACGATCATGACGTCCGCCTGGCGCGGGCTCGAGCGGAAGACCTCCGCGCCGAACCGCGCGAGGTCGTGGTGCGACGCGGCGGAGGCCATCATCTCGATGGCGCAGCACGCGAGGCCGTAGCCGAGCGGCCACGGGCTCCGCGAGCGCGCCCAGCTGACGAGGTCCTTGACGGTGGAGAAGACGACGTTGTCCTCGTTCGCGAGGATGCCGGGCGTCGCCGCGACGGCATCGGGGGTCCCGAGCCCCGTTTGTGTCGTCGTTGGCCGCTGCTTGAGCGCGTCGGCGATCTCGAAGTGGATCGGCCTCGCCGGCGGCTTCTGATCCACGGCCATCTCGATGTGAAGTCTAGGTGTTCCCATGGCGCTTGCACGCGATGCGCAGGCCTGTCGAGAGGTCCCTGGCTAAGGAGGCGTGGCCACGACCGGAGACGCACCGAGGGGACCGATGCGGGCTTCGCTGCCACCGTCGAGGCGCGCCGCGAACAGGCCTTCGCGACGCGCGAGATAGATCCACTCGCCGTCCACGGACCATCCCGCGAAGCGACCCTCGCGCTCGAGGAGCACGCGTCCGCTCACGTCCAGCACGAGCGCCCTGCCGTCCAGCTGGCCGGGAGTCCGGGCCTCCCGGCGGGTAACGCCGATGAGGTCCATCGAGGGGGCCCAGGTCGTGTCCGACCAGCTGAAGGCCGGGCTGAAGCCGGGATCGGATCGCAGGAGCGCGACCGGCTCACCATCAGCCGTTCGCACGACGACGAGTGCGCCACCGACACTTCGCCCGTCCGCCCCGAATTGTGACAGCCCGACGAGCAGATGGGTGGCATGGGACGAAGGAGCGACGGTCGAGATCGCCGCGAGCAAGTCTGCTTGCACGACGTCTCGCAGGAGCGGGTGCCGCGCCAGCCGGTCGGCGTCCGTGATCCGCTTCGTCCCGGACGGTGTGAGGAGATCGACCGCCTGCCCGACCCGAGCCCACGAGCTATCGGGCATCCGAGGATGCTGACGCCCCTCGTCCAGGAGCACGAGTCCCGCACCGCTCCACAGAGCTCGGGTCTTCGCGAAGCGTCGACCGGGCGTCCACGTCGCCGTGTCATACAGCTGGGTGGCATAGCCGTCGTTCTGGTACCACGCCCAGCGCGCGAGCTGTGCGCCGTCCGGAGACCAGGTCACCGTGCCTGCGGTGCCTGGGAGCGTAGTGACCCTCCTGCCATCTCTATCGAGGATGACCGTGCTCGCATCGAGTCGGCCGTCCGCGGTCCGCGCGCTCACGGTCGCAGCGACGAGGTGACCAGTGGGCGACGGCACAGGGTCGCTCATCCATCCTTGGCTCGGAGCGCTCAGCAGCTCACGGATCTCGCCGTCCGGCCGGACCCGCCAGACCGAGCGGCCCAACGTGAGCGTGAGGTCCTCACGAGGTCCGCCGGCGGAACGCGCCGCGCTCCGCGCGGGCGTGACGAGACGCGAGGGGAACCACGCATCCGGTGCCGCCACCGCATCCAGCAGGACGGTCGTTGCGTCGATGGTCACGTCGAGCCCGGTCGACGACCGCGGGACCTTCGACAGGTCGGCGCGGACGATGCGCGACTCGGTCAAGCCGATCACCGCGCGCCCGTCCTGCGATGCCACGACGCGCCGGACGGCGCCGGTCTTCCACGGGAAGAGGACGGCCTCGTCTGCGATGACGTACAGCGCCCCTGGCACGCCCACGATGAAGCGGCCGTCGGGGAGGAAGCCCTGCAGGCGTCCCTGCTCGCGCTCCGCGCGCGTCTCGCGCCGGAGATCGTCACCGTCGATCGTCATGCTCCAGACCGACCCGGCCGCGAGCGGCCCGCTGAAGAGGGCGGGGCCGCCCCCTCGTCCGCCGAAGAAGTAGACGCGTCCGCCGGGGCCGATGCGCGGTGAGACCGCGGGCATCGCGGTCAGCGGCCGTGGCGCGCCGGTCCCGACCGCCGAGATCATCCCGATCGATGCGGCCGACGTCTCGGTGAGGAGCCGCTCGTCGTCGATCCAGCCACCCGCATACGTATCACCCGTGCTGGTCCGACGCACCCAGGTCGTCGTCGCGCCATCGAGGTCAGCGACGAAGACGTCCCCCTCGTTCGATATGCCGCCGGCCGCACGGAGCGTCGCGGCGAGGCGCCGCGAGTTCGGAGCCCACTCCATCGCGACCGGTCGCCAGCGCGCCGCCAGCAGTTCGGCCGGCACGGTGATCGTGGTCCGGCCGCGGTCCAGGCGCATGACGTGCACGTTCCCGTCGGCCGCCCACGCGACCGCGTTCCCATCCGGCGACCATCGCGTCAGGTCGACATCAGCCTTCTTCGACGCGGTCGCGATCGGGAACCGCCGCTTCCCGTCGAGGTCGCTGACCCACAGCTCAAGGTCGTCGCCGGGCGAGGGTCGCCAATATGCGAGGCGTCCCGCCGTCGAGAGCTGCGGCGGCGCGATCGCCGCCGAGGCGGTCGGCTCGCGCAAGGCACGGACGTCGCGGGTGCTCACGCTGATCGCGACCACCGAGAGGCCCACGATGGCGACCGACGCCAGCGCATGCGGGAGCATCGGCGGCAGCCGCCTCATGCCACCCTTACATCGGCCACGTCCCGTGGTTCCGGGGCGCTCGCTCCTACCGCGCTATCGCCCTGTGGACCAGCGCGACGAGGGCGTCGTGGATGCCCGGGCCGCTCGCGATGAGCATCGGGCCGTCCGCGCGTACGCCGGGCGCGTCGCTGAGCCGGCCGCCCGCTTCGGTCACGAGGAGCCGTCCCGCGGCCCAGTCCCAGGGGTTCCCGCCTGCCTCTGCGTACGCATCGATCCTGCCGGCCGCCACGAACGCGAGATCGAGCGCCGCGGAGCCCAGCCGCCGCACGTCGCGGATGTGCGGGAGCATCGACGCTTCGCGCCGCGCCTGCTCGCGCCGCTCGTTCGCGTCGTACGAGAATCCCGTCGCGACGAGCGCGAGCGAGACGTCGGTCGTCGGCGTGACCACCAACCGCCGGTCCGCGGTCGCGTCGCCGGACCGCAGCCATGCGCCCCCACCTCGGACCGCGAAGAAGAGCTCGCGCTTGACGGGATCCTGCACGACGCCGACGAGCGGCCCCTCGGCGTCGACGCACCCGATGCTCACGGACCACTGCGGGATCCGGTAGAGGTAGTTGATCGTGCCGTCGAGCGGATCGACGAGCCACCGGCGACCCGAGCGACCCGTCGCGCCACCGCCTTCCTCGGACACGATCTCGTCGTCGGGATACGCCGCGCCGATCGCCTCGACGATGAGGCGCTCCGACGCACGGTCGGCGTCGCTGACCTCGTCGGTCGTGCTGCTCTTGAACGCGCGCCCGCTGATCGGCATCTCCCAGCGCCGCACGAGCTCGTCGCCCGCGCGCCGGGCCACGTCGATCGCGGTGCGAAGGAGATCGGCCGGCGCGTCCCCGGTCGGCGGGGTCACTCTTGCGTGACGCGCCCCGGGCTGACCGGCGCGAGCGCGCCCTTCGCCTGCACGTACGCGGCGACGACGTCGACGTCGAGCTCGCCGTACATCACGTTCGTGCCCTTCGCGAAGCCGGTGTGGCCGTCGCCGCCGCCGAGGAGGTAATCGATCGTGGCGACGTGGTACACGCGCTTCGGGTCGAGCGGCTGCCCCGCGACATTCGCGCTGAGCACGCGCGAGCTCGGGGGGTTCGCGAAGCGGTAGGACATCGTGCCGCCGGACATGAAGAGCCGGCCAGCGTTCCCTGCCATCCCCTCGAGGACCTCCTTCAGCTGATCGCCGGTGAGGTCGACGCTGACGACGCTGTTCTGGAACGGCAGGACCTCTGCGAGCTTGAAGTACGTGATGTCGCCCTCGCCGACGGGGGCGCGCGTCCCGGCCGAGTTGTAGAAGGCGATCTCGCTCTTCCAGCCCTGCTGCTTCCCGTACTCGAGCAGCGCGTCCGCGACGACGTTGCCGAGCGGATCGTTCATGTCGCGGTCCTGCGCGAAGAAGCCCGTCGCCTTCCCGAGCACCCTCGACCCTGCCTTCTCGGCCTCGGCCTTGCGCTCCGCGACGAGCTTGGCGACCTCGGGGTGCGGCGTCGCGGCGCCTGTCGCCACCGCCAGGAGCACGTCCGCCCCTTGGACGGCGGAGACCTTCTTTGTCGCCGGGTCGATCGTGACCTCGACGCGTCCGAGGTTCTCGCCGCTCGACCCGGCCTGGAAGATCTTCGTCTTCCCCGACGACCGCGCCGTGCGGAACGCGAGGTGATCGTGGGCGCCGATGATGAGGTCGATCTCCGGGACCGCGAGCGCGAGCGCCGTGTCGCCGCCGCCGATGCGGGCCGAGCCCCCCTCGACCCCGAGGTGGCTGAGCACGACGATCACGTCGGCCTGCTTGCGCATCTCCGGCAGATAGCGCTTCACGCTCTCGATCGCGGGATCGAAGCGCAGGCCCTTCACGCTCGCCGCGCGGATGATGGTCGAGCTCGGATAGGTCAGGCCGATGACGGCGACCTTCGCGATCTTCAGGTCCTTCACGATGAAGGGCTTCACGAAGGGCGGCGGCGCGCCGGTCGCCTCCATCACCACGTTCGCGCTCAGGAAGGGGAACGTCGCTTCCTTCGCGCGGGCGGCGAGCTCGTCCTGCCCCCAATCGAAGTCGTGGTTGCCGAGGACCTGCGCGTCGTACCCGATGAGCGACATGGCTTTCACGATCGCCTTGCCGTGGTCGAGTCCCGAGATGAGCTGCCCGACCCACGCGTCACCGCCGTCGAGCACGAGCGTCCGGTCGGGAGCGCGCTCCCTGTTCTGCTGGATCATCCCGCCGATGAGCGGGAGGCCGCCCTGCTCGAACGGCTTGCCGCCGGTCACGACGGTCACGGCGTCCAGCCGGCCGTGGATGTCGTTCGTGTGGAGGATCTGGAGCCGGTCGGCGGCGAGCGGCGCCGGTCCCGTACGCGCGGCGGTCGCGGCCGCGGGCGCCGCGCTGGCCGTCGCGCCGCCGCTCGGCGGCGTCGAGGCCGTGCACCCCGTGAGGACGAGGGCGACCAGGAGCGAGGCGCGTATCAGCGTCGCCAGCTGTGGTCCCTCCTCACGGTCGCCGGTGCGCGTCAGACCGCTTGATGCGCGCGGTACTGGAGCTCGTACAGGCGATGGTAGACGCCGCGCTCCGCGAGGAGCTCGCGATGCGTGCCGATCTCCACGACGCGACCCTTGTGCAGCACGACGATCCGGTCGACGTTCTGGATCGTCGAGAGGCGGTGGGCGATCACGATCGACGTCCGCCCGCGCATGAGCTTCGCGAGGGCGTCCTGGATGAGGTGCTCGGTCTCCGTGTCGACCGACGAGGTCGCCTCGTCGAGCACGAGGAGGATCTCCGGGTTGAACGCGATCGCGCGCGCGAACGCGAGCAGCTGCTTCTGGCCGACGCTGAGCATGGAGCCACGCTCGGTGACGACGGTCTCGTAGCCGTGCGGGAGCCGGTCGATGAACTTGTCGGCGTTCACGAATCGCGCGGCGGCACGCACGCGCTCGTCCGTGATCGTCGCGTCGTTCAGCCGGATGTTCGACGCGATCGTCCCCGCGAAGATGAACGGGTCCTGCAGGACGACGCCGATGTGCCGGCGGAGGTCCTGCTGGCGGACGTCGCGGATGTCGACGCCGTCGAGGGTGATCTTCCCGCGCTGGACGTCGTAGAAGCGCGAGATGAGGCTGATGATCGACGTCTTCCCCGCCCCCGTCGCCCCGACGATCGCGACGCTCTCGCCGGCGGCGATCGTGAAGTTCACGTCCTTGAGGACCCACTCCTGGAGCGACTCTTCGCCCTCCGCGCGCAGCGCGACGTGCGCGGGCGCTCCCGGCGCCACCGCGCGCGAGTCGTCCGTCGGCATGGCCGCGTGCGCGGCGATCTGATAGGAGAAGGAGACGTGGTCGAACGTGACCTCGCCGCGCACGTGCCTCAGCTCGATGGCGTGCGGCGGGTCGGAGATCGCGCGCGGCGTGTCGAGCAGGCGGAACACGCGCTCGGATGAGGCCATCGCCGCCTGCATGATGTTGTACTTCTCGGAGAGGTCGAGGATCGGACGGAAGAACTGCTCGATGAGCTGCCAGAACGCGAGGAGCGTCCCGATCGTCAGCTGCCCCTGCAGGACGAAGTAGCCGCCCGTGAGGAAGATGAGCGCGCCGGTCGTCGCGCGCGTGAAGTTGATCGCCGGCTGGAAGGTGCTGTGCGCGCGCACGGAGCCCTCGTTCGCGCGGTAGAGGTCGACGTTGAGGTCGTCGAACCGGCGGAACGTCTCCCGCTCGCGCGTGAACAGCTGCACCACCGACATGCCCGAGAGCGTCTCGTTCAGGTAGGCGTTCACGCGCGCGAGCCGGATGCGGATCGCGCGGAAGGACTCGCGCATGATCCCGCGGAAGTACGCGGTGAGCCCGATGATCACGGGCAGCGCGAGGAACGTCACGATCGCGAGGCGGTAGTCGAGGAGGATCATCGCGAGCATCACGCCGATGAGCACGAAGACGTCGCCGAAGATCGACACGACGCCGCGGCTCACCATGTCAATGAGGGCATCGATGTCGTTCGTGATGCGCGTCATGAGCCGCCCGACCGGATTGCGATCGAAGAACGAGAGCGGCAGGAACTGCAGGTGGCGGAACAGCTCGAGACGGAGGTCGTACATCGCCTTCTGCCCGACCACGGTGGTGAGCAGGCTTTGGGCGTAGCGCAGCAAGGCATTCGCCGTGAGGACGGCGAGGTAGAGCATCCCGAACAGGCCGAGACGCGCGAGCCCCTCCGCCGGGACGATCTCGCCGGAGACGGCCGGCGTGATCGCGCTGTCGATGATGAATTTCGCGATGATCGGCGGCAGGACCTGCGTCGCCGACAGCCCGAGGAGCATCACGAGCGCGACGACGACGCCGACCATGTATGGGCGCAGGTAGCCGATGAGCCGCCGCATCAGGCGCGCGTCGTAGGCCTTCCCGAGGATCTCGTCCTCGTGGAAGAACCCTCCGCCGCCTCCCCCGCCGCCACCACCGTGCATCGCCATCAGGGCCCCTCCGACAGGCCGCCGTCACGCGGCATGCGCGGGGGGAACGACGTGGGCTCGCCCTCGCGGTCGCGCACGCGGCGCTCGTGCTCCGCCTGCTCCTCGTCGACCTCGAGCTCCTCTTCGAGGAGCTGGCGGCGGTACATCTGGGCGTACAGACCCCCGTGCTCGAGGAGCTCCAAATGCGTGCCGCGCTCGGTGACGCGCCCGTCGTCGAGGACGAGGATCTCGTCCGCGTCCTTCACCGTCGAGATGCGATGCGCGACGATGATGCTCGTGCGCTCGCGCATCACGCCGCGCAGCCGCCGGAGGATCTCCGACTCGGTGTAGGTGTCGACGGACGACAGCGCGTCGTCGAGGATGAGGATGCGCGGGTCCTTCGCGACCGCGCGCGCGATCGCCGTGCGCTGCTTCTGGCCTCCCGAGAGCGTCACGCCGCGCTCGCCGATCATGGTGTCGTACCGCGCCGGGAAGTCCTCGACGTCCTTGCTCAGCTGCGCGACGTCGGCGGCCCATTCGAGCTTGTCGTGCGCGAGCGACGCGTCGAGCCCGAAGCCGACGTTCTCGCGGAGCGGCACGGAGAAGAGGAACGTCTCCTGCGGGACGTAGCCGATCGCGCGGCGCAGGACCCCGAGCGGGTATCGCTTCACGTTGACCCGGTCGATGAGGACCTCGCCCTGCTGCACCTCGAAGAGCCGCGGCACGAGGTTGGCGAGCGTCGACTTCCCCGAGCCCGTCGGACCGACGATGGCGAGCGAGCCGCCCGCCGGGACCCGGAAGCTCACGTCGCGGAGGATGAGCGCGTTCCCGTACGCGAACGTGACGTTGCGCATCTCGACCTCGCCGCGGATCGGGGCGCTCACGGGGTCGATCGGGTCGGCGATGGCCGGCTCGGCATCGAACATCTCCTGGAGGCGGCGGAGGGACGCCCAGCCCTGCTGGAAGATGTTCGTGATCTCCCCGAACGCGATCATCGGGAAGGAGAGCAGGTACAGGTATGCGACGAACGTGATGAGCTGGCCGATCGTCATCGTCCCGTTGATGGCGTCGATGCCGCCGACGTAGAGCGTCACGAGCACGGCGATGCCGATCATGAGCGACATCGCCGGCCAGATGAGGCCGTTGTACTTCGCGAGGTCGATCGCGCGGCGCACGTACTCGGCGTTGACCGCGGCGAAGGACACGATCTCCGGCTCCTCCTGCGAATACGCCTTCACGACGCGGATCCCGGAGAAGTTCTCTTGCGCCTTCGTCGAGAGGTCGCCGAACTGCGCCTGCAGCTGCTGGAACTTCCGCTGGACACGGCGGCCGATCGCCCAGAACGTCCCCGAGGCGACCGGCATGATCAGCATGCTGAGGACGGTCAGCTTCACGCTCACCTGCAGCATCGAGAGGATCGAGAACGTGAGGACCGTGGTCGTCATGAGGCTCATGAGGATCCCGAAGCCGTACATCTGGCGCACGGCGGTGAGATCGTTCGTCAGGCGGGCCATGAGGTCGCCGATCCGCTGGTGCTGGAAATAGCCGAGGTGCATGCGCTGTAGGTGGGCGAGCAGGTCGTTGCGGATCTCGTACTCGATCAGGCGGGACGAGTCGATGATCTGATAGCGGCCGAAGCCGCGGACGATGGCCTCGAGCATGGCGACGAGCACCATCCCGCCCGCGAGGATCGCGATCGCGCCGAATGGCGCGCCGCGCGTGACGTCGTCGACGATCGCGCCGATGAAGCGTGGCGGCACGACGGCGAGCAGCGCGGCGCTCGTGACCAGCACCGCCCCGATGAGGAGCTTGAGGGGGTGGCGGGCCATGTAGGAGAAGAACGTGGAACGCGGGGAGGAGCGCACCCGCTGCAAGTCTATCGAGTCGCGGGTGTATCTCCGGTCACATTCCCGTTCGCCGGCGCACCCGCGCGGACGCGGCGGCCACCGAGCCACGCGGCGATCACAAGCACCGCCGCGCCGGCGAACACCGGCGCGACGCCCCACACGTCGGCGACGGGCCCGACGACGACGATCGGCAGCAGGCTGAAGACCGAGACGAGCACGTTCAGCACGCCGAACACGCGCCCGCGGATGTGCTCGGGCAGCTCCTCCTGGACGAGCGTCATCGACGGGACGGTGATGAACGCGTACGCCAGCCCGAAGACGAACGCGGTCACGACGATGAGGCCGATGAAGTACGGCAGGCCCGCGAGCCCGCCGCCTTCCGTGGCGCGGCCGGCGATCAGCGCGAGCGGCCGCGCGCTCGCGAGGACGACGAGCGCGACGACGATCGCGCTCAGTCCGAGCCCGACGGAGCGTCCATGGCCGAGCCGGCCGCGCGCGAAGTTCAGGACGCCGAGGCCCGCGACGACGCCGATCCCCGCGGGCGCGACGAGGAGCGCGACGGCGCGCTCCGACAGGAGGAGCACCTCGCGGACGTAGCCGGGCGCGAGCGCGCCCGCGACCGCGATGAGCGTGTAGGTCACGGCGATGTAGACGAGCGACCACGCGATGCGCGGCTGGCCGCCGAGGAACCTCAGCGCCTCGCCGATGTCGCGGCGTCCGCGCTGCACCGCTTCGCCCGCGACGTCGACGCCGATGTGCTGTTTCGCGGGCTCCGAGGGCGGCAGCGTCGTGCAGAGCACCGCGGCGAGCCCGAACATGACGACGATCGACGCGAACAGCGCCGGGAATCCCGCGAACGCGACAAGGACGGGCGCGAGGATGATGAAGCCGAGCAGGAACGCGCCGTTGAACGTGAACGTGAAGAGCGAGTTCGCGATGAGCAGGTCGCGCTTGCGGACGATATGGGGGATCGTCGCTGCCTCCGCCGGCACGAAGAAGACGGTCACGGACGCGACGAGGAAGTTCACGACGTACGCGGTGGCGAGGTGTTCGCCGAGGACGAGGATCACCAACACCGCCGCGGCACGCAGCCCGTTGGTCGCGATGAGGACCAGCCGACGATCGCTCCGGTCGACGAACACCCCGGCGAAGATCCCGAACACGACCGCCGGGATGACGGCGAACAGGATGAGGAACGACGACGAGGTGTTGGATCGCGTGATCTCGGCGACGAGGACGATGAGCGCGGACGTGAGCGCGTTCGCCGCGGTCATGGAGAGGATCTGCGCCGACCACAGCGCGAGGAACGGACGGTTGCGGAGGAGCCCGTGCTCCGCTGCGGTCTGGATCTCCATCCGCGCCTAGTCGGTCGGTGCCAGCGGCCGCTCCACGAACCGCTTGATGTCGCGCTCGACGGCGCTCCGTCCGACGAGCACCCGCCGGCCGCACGTCATGCAGCGCAACCCGATGTCGGCGCCGAGCCGGACGATGCGCCACGTGTCGCCGCCGCAGGGGTGCTGCTTACGAAGGGCGACGACGTCGTCCATGTAGAGCGGTATGGGGGGTTTGGCCACCGGAGCGCGAGTCTAGGTGGACGGGACCGCCGGCAGGTCGAGGGTGGTCTCGCGGCCGACGGTGAACCGCGTGCGCTGGTAGATGAGCTCGAACTGCCCGACGATGCCGCCGGTGCGCGTCATCGCGACGTAGAGGACCTCTGGATCCCCGATCGCGTGGATGATCCACGGTCCTCGCACCTCACGACCGTCGACGACGAGCGTCCCCGAGGATCCGGGACCGAACCACGTGCGCGGACCGACCCGCGCGTCGTTCACCGCGATCGCCTCGGCGCCCGCGTTGCGAAGCTCGTTCACGAGATCCGAGAGCGCGCGCTCGTCGAACTGCCCTTCCACGCGCACGCCGATGCCCGGCCCGGTCACGCGGCTGCGCGCCGAGAAGACGCGGAGCTGCGCGAGCGATCGCTCGGCCTCGTCGAGCGATCCGCGGCCGCCCGCGACGGATCCCTGCGCGCGTTCGAGCCGCAGACGGAGATCGAAGATCTCGTCGCGGAGGATCCGGTTGCGATCGTTGAGGCTCGCGATGAGCGTCGCGAGCGACTCGGGCGTCTCCTGCTGCAGCGTGCGCGAGTACGCCTCGCGCGATCGGAACTGCGTGACGACGAGGACGCCGAGGAAGAGCGCCATCGCCGTGACCGCGAGCACGCCCGCGCGTGATCTCATTCGGCCTTCGCCGATCGCGCGGCGAGCGGACCGGTGTACGCGGGCAGCGTGAGGAGCGGCGAGCGCGCCACGCGCAGGTCGACCGCGAGCTGATCGCGTCGGCGCTTCAGGTCACGCAGCTGCGCGGGGTCGTCGATCACCCCGAGCAGCGATGACGCCTGGCCCACCGCGGACACCGCGAAGGGCGCCGACACGATGGTGCCGTTGACGACGATCGTGGCCCCGACGCAGTACACGCTCGACGACGCGACGAGGCGCTCGCTGTTGATCGCGACCGCGCGCGCGCCGCCGTGCCACGCCGCGTTGACGATGTCCGTGAGATCGGGGGCGAGGCAGACCTGGCGCTCCTGGTCCTTCGAGCCCGCCGTGCGGACGGCGTCGATCGTGACGATGACGCCCTCGCCGCGCACCTCGGTCAGTCCCGCGCTCGCCTTCAGGTCGTCGATGCGCGACTGCAGGTCCTTCACGGTCCCGCTCTGCGTCGACGCCGTGCGCTGGATCTCGTCGAGCTTCGAGCGCAGGTCGGACAGCTCCGTCTTCAGCGAGGTCTGCTCGCCCTGGAGACGGTCCACCGTTCCGCTGAGCGGGTCGATGTACCGGATGGCGACGTCCTGCGCGACGAGCGTCGACCACTGTGTGGCGACGAGGAAGCCGAAGAGGACCGCGGCGGGAAGGAGCGCGAGGCCCTTCTGCAGCGCGCGGATGTCAGTCACAATGGAAGTGTCCCGCAGTCGTCTCGGGGCCGTAGCTCAGGGGACAGAGCAGGTCCGTCCTAAGGACTTGGTCGGGAGTTCGAATCTCCCCGGCCCCTCCCGAGGCTCGAATGGAGTGCGTTCGAGCAGGCTCGATGACCTACACTGAGTTTGGTCAACGGGGTGTAGCGCAGCCTGGTAGCGCGCTGCGTTCGGGACGCAGAAGCCGCGAGTTCAAATCTCGCCACCCCGACAGCCAGAGGTCCAACGAGAGAGCCGGCACCTTTTCGGTGCCGGCTCTTTGACGCTCAACCGATCGTGGCCGCGCTCACCGACATGACCGGTGGGAGGTACTGCGCGATCCGCTCCCATGTCTTGCCTTCATCGGCGCTCCCCCAGACCTCGCCTGCCTGCGTGCCGAAGTAGATCCCGACGGGGTCGAGCCGGTCGGTCGCGAGCCCTTCGCGCATGACCTCGGCGCGCGCCTTCGGGAGACCGTTCGCGAGCCGCTTCCACGTCTTGCCGCGGTCGCGCGTCCCGTGAACGGCGATGCCGGGCAGCGGTGCGAGCCGATCCTTGGCGGCGAGCGGGACGACGTAGGCGGTCTCGGCATCGTGCGGATGGATCGCCGCGGCGAACCCGTACGCGGTGTCCTTGCTCCCCTGCATCGAGGCCTCGGGCAGCCCCTCGCTCACGTTCCGCCAGTTCGCTTCGCCGTCGCCGACGAGCCACGCCGGCGCGAAGTGGTTCTGCTGGAACAGCACGCGCGGCTCGACCGGATGCGCGACGAGGTGGTGGCAGCACTGCCCGATGGGGTCGTCCTTGTCGGGGTTGAACGGCGCGGGGATCCCCTGGTTCCGCGGCGACCACGTCTTGCCGCCATCCAGCGTCTCGAAGACACCGACCCCGCTCATGCCGACGTGCATGCGCTTCGTGTCCTTCGCGTCGAGCGCGATGGAGTGGAGCGTGAGGCCGCCGCCGCCCGGCGACCACTTCGGCCGCGTCGGGTGATCGGTCAGGCCCTCGACCTCCTTCCACGTCTCACCGCGATCCTCGCTCTTGAACAGGGCTGCCGGCTCGACCCCCAGCCACATGACCTTCGGCTGCGAGGCGTGGCCGGGCTCGATGTGCCACGTGCGTTTGAACGCGAGCTCCTCGGTCACCTCGTGCGGGAAGTCCGCGCCTGCGTCGAAGACCGAGGTCGTCGCGACCTTCCCTTTGCGGAACGCCGGGTTCGATCCCACCTTCCACGTCTTCCCCTGGTCGCGGCTGATGCGGATCTTCGGCCCGCCCCACGTGAGGTTGCAGCCCGCGAACATCGACTCGCCGTCGCGCGGATCGAACGCGAGGTGGTGCACCGGCTCGCCCTGGAAGAGCGGCCCCTCCGCGGTCCACCGCGACCGCGCCGCCCCGGACCGGAAGATGTACGCGCCCTTCTTCGTCCCGACCAGGATCGCGACCTTCTTCGCCATGTCATTCCCCTCCCGACATCGCCGGCATGAGGTGGACGACGTCGCCGTCGCGCAGCGCGGCGGACTCGCCGGCCGACCGCCGGATCTCTTCTTCGTTGTGGAAGACGTTCAGGTGCTCGCGGATCCGACCCTGCTCGTCGCGGATCCGTTCGCGGAGACCAGGGAGGCTGTTCGGCAGCCGGTCGAGCGCCTCACCGACCGTCGCCGCCTCGAGCGTGACCTTGCGGGTGCCGCCCGCGAAGTCGCTGAACGCACCGTGGAGCCGCACCGTGACCGTCGCCACAGGACGGCGACCGTACCACGGCCGCCGCCCGGGCGAATGCGTCAGTCGATGCGAACGATGCTGACCGCGGAGGGCACCGACACGACGATGCCGACCTCACGACCGGTCGCGGGATCGATGCGCGCGATCGCGCCGCTCCGCTCCATCGCATAGAGGCGGCTCCCGTCCGACGACACGATCACCGACGTGAACTGGCGGTCCGTCAGGTACTGCGCCTTCATCGAGAGCGTGTGCGCATCGACGACGACGATGCCCTTGCCGCCGGTCGCGTAGAGGCGCTTCCCATCCGGCGTGACGACCGCGCTCCCGCGCAGACCTGCTTCGGCCCCCGGCTCCACGCTGAAGGTCCGCTTCGCCGTCATCAGCGTGCCGGCGTCGATCGAGACGAACGCGCCGCTCGCCGCATTGACGACGAACGCTCGCGCCGGCGTCGTCGCGATGGCCCAGGCGGACGGGTGGCTCGTCGCGCTCGTGACGTCGAAGAGGCACGACGCGAAGCGCGCGGTCATGTTCAGCGCGTGCACGACGGGACCCTTCGTCACGTTCGTGTACACGCCGAAGTGCCACGCCCCGGCCACGGCAGATGCGTGGTACAGGCCGCCCATGGTGCCGCGCGCGAGATCCGCCGCGGTCGGGACGGCAGCCTTCTGATCGACGATCGCGCTCGGCAAGAGCGCGCCCGCGAGCAGGTCGAAGAGGCGCACGTTGTAGCGCTCCGGCGCCGAGGGCTGGGGATGCTCGAGGAGGTAGAGCGACCCCCCGAGGTCGTCGATCGCGTCGAACGTGAACGAGCCGCGGAGCGTCGCGCGTCCGCGCTCCGTCCCGTCGCGGAGATCGATGACGGTGAAGCCGAAGGCGTCACCGCCGGGACGCGTGAGCGTGAGGAAGCGGCCGTTCGAGGAGATCGCGTCGGCGAGCGGCCCGTACCCCCTCGGAAGGTCGAACGTGCCGTTCACCGCGTATCGCGTCAGCTCCTGCCCGCTCGCCGGATCGAGCTTGCGCACGATCGTCGTCGGCCCGGGCTCCACGGTCCAGTACGCGGAGCGATCCGGCGCCATCACGCCGGGGGGCAGGTCGCGCACGGCCTTGTCAGCGGCGAGATCGACGATGGTGAGACCACCGTTCGTCCGGGCGACGTAGAGGCGATCGTTCGCCGGCGACGCGTCGGGCGTGACCGCGGCATCCGTGCCCTGCGTCGGGATCGGCCCCTTCCCGCAGGCCGCGGCGAGAACGATCGCGAGCAGCATGAGAGCGCGCATACGGCACCTCCGCGGTCCGGTGTCCACCTCCATACAGCGGAGGCGCGGCGCCGGTTCCGCTACCGCATCGCGCCGGCGAGCTTCAGGGCCACGTCGCGGTCGACCTGCGCTTCGATGCGCATGAGGAGATCGCCCTGCTCCCAGGCGAGGACGTTGCCGGCCAGCCGGACGGAGTCGGGAAGGATGTTGCCGTCGGGGCCGAGGTAGAAGAACTGATGCGCTTCGCCCTCGATCCACAGGCCGGGTCCGCCGTTGACGGTGAGCTGTTCGATGCGGCCGCCGGGCGGAACGAGCTTCCCGAGCAGCGGCTGCGCGACCTTGCCGCGCGTCTCGACGATCAGCATGCCGACGCCCGGGACCTTCGACGCCGGGACGAGGCCGCCGGACGCTCCGGTGCGGTAGACGAGGATCGCCTGCTGCTGGCCCTCCGCACGCCGCACGTAGATCTCGTCGGGAGGGGCACCGACCGCGGCGGTCGGCGCTCGCACTTCGAAGCCGACCTCGCGCGACGCCGCGTCGAGAGAGGCGACGCGTGTCGCGTCGGGCAGGATGGCCGCTCCGACCGAAGGCGGCGGCGCCTCGGCGCCGCGGAAGACCACCAGGCCGCGCAGGCCGAGCGCCTCGAGCGCGTTCGCGCCGATGGGCTGGAACGCGAGCGCGGCGAGCAGGAGCAGCGCGACGGTCGCGAGGGCCGGGACGAACGCGGCGCGCGGCGAGCGGAAGATGCTCCAGAAGCTCTCGGCGTGGCGCTGCTCGATCCGCGCGCGCACCGCGGGCAGCAGGTCCGCGGCCGGCGGATACGCGAGGTGCGCGCCGACGTCACGCAGCGCGCGCTCGAGCTCGTCGTCGGTGAGGCGGCCACTAGTCACGGAACTGCTCCCGAAGGCGCGACATCGCCCGCGACAGCCGCGACTTCACGGTGCCGCGCGCGATGCCGAGCGCGTCGGCCATCTCGGCCTCGGTGAGGTCGAAGAAGTACCGGTAGGCGATGACGATGCGGTCGTCCTCCTTCATCCCGTTCAGCGCCCGGACCAGCATCTCGCGACGCTCGCTCGCGAGCGCCTGTGCCTCGGGCGAGCCGGCGCGCTCGTCGGGTTCGGCCACGGCGGCGGTGAGCTCGACCTGCGGGTGCCGCGAGGACGCCTTCGCCCGGTTGATCGCCTCGTTCGCGACGATCCGGAGCAGCCACGGCCGCACCGGCGCGCCCTCGCGGAAGCGGGCGAGCGCGCGGAACGCCTTGACGAACGCTTCCTGGGCAGCGTCCTGCGCCGCGTCGGCATCCCGGAGGATCACGTACGCGGTCCGCTGCGCGAGCGCCTGATACCGGATCACGATCTCTCCGTACGCCTCCACGTCGCCTCGCTTCGCCCTCTCGACCAGGGCGTCTTCTGACCCTCCCGGGGGGACCCCGCTCAGTGCCGGACGCTCTGAGCCGTCACGCATTCGGTACAAGGATCCCGGGCGCCCGGTTCCCTAGCGGCGCGGCGGCGGCGGCGCAGCGTCGGCCAGCGCCTCGGCGCCGATGGCCACGAGCGACCGGAGCACCTCGTACCGGGCCTCGACCGCGTCCGGCGTCGCCGCCTCCATCCCGTCGACGCTGAAGGTCTCGACGGCGAAGGAGGCGCAGACCGTGCCGTGCACGACGGCGCGCCGCAGCTCGTCGGCGCCTGCCTGCCCGTTGGCAGCCAGGTGTCCGACGAGCCCGCCCGCGAAGGAATCCCCCGCCCCCGTCGGGTCCTGCACCTTCTCGAGCGGGTACGCGGGCGACCAGAACAGCGTAGGCGGGGGGCTCTGCCCCCCGCCGACCCCCCGCTGCTCCCTCATGAACAACATCGCGCCGTGCTCGCCGCGCTTCACGACGAGCGCGGTCGGCCCCAGCTCGAGGATCTCGCGCGCCGCCCGGATGATGCTGAAGGTCTGCGCGAACTGGCGCGCCTCGCTCTCGTTGATGCACACGACGTGCGCGCGCCGCATGACGTCGGCGACCGCGGCGCGCTGGTGGTCGAGCCAGAAGTTCATGGAGTCCATCGCGACGAGCTGCGGCGAACGGATCTGCTCGAGGACGTCGAGCTGGATCGCCGGATGGATGTTCGCGAGGAAGACGAACGGGACGTCGCGCATCCCATCGGGGACGCGCGGGTGCCAGTGCTCGAACACGCCGAGGTCCGTGTTGAGCGATTCGGCCGTGCTCATGTCGTAGTCGTAACGGCCCGACCAGTGGAACGAGCGCCCCGAGGCGCGCTCGATCCCGGACACGTCGATGCCGCGCGCGCGCAGGCGCGCGATGTCGTCCTCGCGGAAGTCGTCGCCGACGACGCCGACGAGCCGGACCCTTCCGTAGAGGCTCGCGGCGAGCGAGAAGTACGACGCCGCCCCGCCGAGCACCTCGCGCCGCCGCTCGAACGGCGTCTGCACGTCGTCGTACGCGAGGGAACCCACCACGAGGATGTCGGCCACTACACGGCCCCGTCCTTCCGCAGCTTGGCGATCTCGTCCGCGGTGTAGCCGATCTCGGCGAGCACCTCGTCGGTGTGCTCCCCGAGGAGCGGCGGGTGGCGGCGCACCGACGGCGGCGTCGCGCTCATGCGCACGGGCACGCCCGGCGCGCGCACTCGCCCCGCGGTGGGATGGTCCACCTCCGCGATGAGGCCGAGGTGGCGCACGACCGGGTCGGTGAAGACCTCGCCGAGGTCGCTGATCGGCCCGACGGGGACGTTCACCTCGCGCAGCCGGCGCACGACGTCGGCCTTCGCGAGCTCGCCGACGCGCCGCGCGATGAGCGCGCTGAGCACGTCGCGATGCGCGACGCGCTTCCCGTTGTCCGCGAACCGCGCGTCGTCGAGGAGGTCCTCGAGGTCGAGGGCGCGGCACATCCGCTCGAACAGGGCGTTGTTCGCGCAGCAGATGTTCACGAACCCGTCCGAGGCGTGGAACGTCTCGTACGGCGCGATCGAGCTGTGCCGGTTGCCCTCGGGCCGCGGGACCGTGCCGTCCGCGAAGTACCGCGCGGCCTGACGCGAGAGGAGCGCGACCTGGCCGCCGATCATGGTCGCGTCGATGACCTGCCCTTCGCCGGTGCGCTCGCGCGCGTGCAGCGCGGCCACGACCGAGAACGCCGCGAACATCCCCGCGATCATGTCGGCCTCGGGGACGCCGACCATCGTCGGCGCGCCTTCGAGCTGGCCCGTCAGGCTCATGATCCCGCCCATCCCTTGCACGATGAGGTCGTACGCGGTCCACGCGCGGCCGGGACCGTCCTGGCCGAACCCGGAGATCCGGCACACGATCACGCGCGGCTGGATCGCACGGATCCGGTCGGGCGCGAAGCCGAGGCGCTCGAGCGTCCCCGGGCTGAAGTTCTCGACGATGACGTCGGCGCCCTCGATCAGGCGCTCCAGCGCCTTCTTCCCGTCGGGATGCTTGAGGTCGAGCGTCACGCTGCGCTTGTTCCGATTGATGGAGAGGTAGTAGGCCGAGACGCCGTTGACGTGCGGCGGCGCCCATTCGCGCGTCTCGTCGCCGGTCCCCGGCAGCTCGACCTTGATCACGTCCGCGCCGTGATCGGCGAGCATGAGCGTGCAGTACGGTCCCGCGAGCGCGCGAGTGAGGTCGATGACGCGGATGCCGTCGAGGGCTCCGGCCGCGGCGCCGCCGCTGATCGCGGGCAGGACCTCGAGGGTGTCGCCGTCGGCCAGGCGGGCGGTCGCTTCGCACTGCTCCCCGTTGACGACGTACGCGGCCGTCGCGTCGCCCGGCACGCCGACCGCCGAGAGGACCTCCGTCACGGTGAGCCCCGCGCCGCGCACCTCGAGCACCTTCCCGGGCGCGTACTGGCGCAGCTCGCCATGCAGGATCAGGCGCACCACTTGGATCCGGACTCTATCCCGCGCTAGGGTGGCGAACGTGGGCGAAGACCCGATGCTCGTTCGTGCCGGCGGCGAAGGCCTCCTTCCGCTGTTCCCGCTCGACAACGTCCTCTTCCCCGACATGCTCATGCCGCTGCACATCTTCGAGCCCCGCTACCGCCTGCTCATCCAGCGCTGCCTCGAGAAGGAGACGCCATTCGGGATCGTGCTCATCCAGGAGGGCGAGGAGGTCGGGCCGACGGCCGTGCCGCACCGCATCGGCACGCTCGCGAAGATCGTGGCCCACGCGCCGCTGCCCGACGGCCGTTCGCTCATCACGGTCGAGGGCGGAAGACGGTTCGCGATCGACGACGTCATCGCGGATCAGGAGCCATATCTCGTCGGGCGCGTCCGCCTCGTGGACGACCCGCCGGAAGAGTCGCAGCGCACGCTCGCGAACACGGTCGCCGAGGCGTACGCGGACTACGTGGTCGGCGTCGTCGCCGCGACCGGCGGCGTGCGCCGTGAGGTCCCGATCGTCGACGAGATCCAGGGCGGGTCCCCGTGCGATGTGTCGTTCCGGATCGCCGCGGGGCTCGCGATCGAGGACGACGAGCGGCAGATGCTGCTCGAGACCGCGACCGCGCACGAGCGCCTCGTGCGCGAGCGTGAGATCCTCTCGCGCGAATGCGCGCTCCTCTCAGAGATGCTCGTGCGGATGCGCGCGCGGGGAGAGGGCCCGACGCTCCACTAGGCGCCCGCCCTCGCATCGCACGACATGCGCGCACGGGGCGAGGGCACCCACGCTCCACTGGGCTCCGGGGCCTCAGTCGTCGTTCTCCACGAGGATCCGGCCATCGAGCACGATCAGCCGGGACGTCCGTTCGAGCAGCACGTAGTGGATCTCGACGCCGCTGGCCAGCGCGAGCGTCCGCGTCTTCGTCCGCGGATGCGCCTGTGGCTCCCCGAGGAAGAGCATGGCCCGGCGTACCTTCGGACCGACCGGCAGCGTGCGTCGGCTCACGGTGGTCCCGGACGGGATGTAGAAGACGCCGTACTCGGGGAGGTAGTAGCGCGCGTGCTGGTACCCGCCTTCCGCGATGATGACGGTCTCGGCGGCGGGGAATCGCGCTCGGTACTCCTCGAACCGGATGGACAGACCCGCGTCATGACCGTCGATCGAGCGGGCCGAGAAGCGGCCCTCGCCGAGCACGAACGAATGCGCGTTGAGCACGAGGGCGGCCGCGATGCCGGCGGCCGTCGCGACGCGAGCGACCGGCCGCGCCGCTTGGAGCAGCGCGACGCCGCCGACGGCCGCGACGATCGCGAGCGGGATCGCCACCGAGAGCGTGTACGCCCACTCGCCGATGTGGAAGACCAAATAGGTCAGCAGCGCCGGAGCGACCCAGAGCGCGAGCGGTCCAGCCCGAGATGGCAGCGGGCGCCGCCGCACGATCAGCCATGCACCGACCGGAACGAGCGGGAGCACCCAGTGCACCTGCCAGCGCAGACCGATCAGGATCATCAGTGCGTTGTCGCGCACGCTCTGCGGCTGGGATCCGCCGATCGTCGAGATCCCCGCGAGCTGTGAGGCGGTGACGCTCACGTAGCGATCCAGGCCCCCTGACGTCAACGCGAGCGGCACGAGCCACGCGGCACATCCGAGCGCGAGAGCGGCGACGCTCCCGACGGTCACGCGAAGCGGCCGGCCCCACATGGCCCAAAGCCACATCGGCCCGAGCGACAGGAGCAGATCCTGGCGGAAGCCGGCGGCGATGCCGAACGCGAGCGATGCCACGAGCGCTCGGTGCGCGCCACCGTATCGCGACCACCAGAGGAGCGCGCCGATGGAGCCCACCGCGAGGGCCAGCACCGTGTACGGGTAGGCGACCTCGCTGTAGTGCCAGAGCAGAGGATCGGCGAGAAGGATCGCGGCGGCGATGACGCCGACGGCGGGACCGAACAGCCGTCGTCCCGACAGCAGGCCGACCGCGCACGTTGCCGCGCCGGCGACCGCGCTGACGAGGACGAGGCCCACGTTCGGCTCACCGGTGATCCACGTCACGCCTCGCGCGAGCATCACGTAGAAGAGGTACCCGGGCGGGTGCGGCTGCCCGCTCACGACGTCGAAGTGCTCGATGGCGCGGGCGTAGAGGACCGAGTCCCATGCCCAGAGGTACTCGGCGAGGAACGGCAGCCGCAGTCCGAGCGCCGCGACGAACACGACCACCGCGACACACGCCCACCCACGCGTCAGCACGATCCGCCACCCCTGCGCCCACCGCCAGGCGCGTCCCCACGAGCATGGTGCGCTACCTACGCAAGACCGCTCTCGTACCTCACCGAACCGGCGGTGATCGTCGCGCGCACCTTCAGGCCCGGCCAGTCTGCCGGCGCGACGCCCGCGAGATCGTCCTCGATCACGGTCGCGTCGCAGCGCTTCCCCGCCTCGAGCGTGCCGCTCTCGCGCTCACGGGCGAACGCGAAGGCGAAGCCCGACGCGTAGGCGGCGAGGGCCTCGTCGAGCGTGATCGCCTGCTCCGGGTGCCACGGTCCGCTGTCACCGGGGCGCATGCGCGTCACCGCGGCATGGATCCCGAGCAGCGGATCGATCGGCTCGACCGGCGCGTCCGAGCCGAAGGCGAGCATGCCGCCGCGCTCGCGGATCGTCCGCCACGGATACGCACGGCGCGTGCGCCGCCGCCCCCAGTAGCGGTCGGCGAGGTCGCGGTCGCTCGTCGCGTGGATCGGCTGCATCGACGCGATGACGCCGAGCTCGCCGAAGCGGCCGAGGTCGTCCTCGCGCACGAGCTGGATGTGCTCGACCTTCTGACGAAGCTGCGGCGCGGTCGCGCGCGTCGGCGCGATCGCGTCGAGGGCCGCGTGGACCGCGCGGTCGCCGATCGCGTGGATCGCGACGGCGATCCCCGCCGCGGCCGCGCGCGCGACGACGTCATTCAGCCGCTCGGGCTCGATGGTGAGGATGCCGCGGTCCGCGGAGCCCTCATACGGCTCCTCGAGCGCCGCGGTCTGCGACCCGAGCGCGCCGTCCGTGAAGATCTTCAGCGGACCGATGCGCAGCCACTCGTCGCCGAAGCCCGTGCGCAGCCCGAGGGCGATGGCCTCGTCGACGCGCGCGAACGGCAGCCCCTGATGCACGCGGATCCCGAGCTCGCCGCGGTCGCGCATGCGCTCGAAGGCCTCGAGCGGGATCGTGCCAGCGAAGTTGTCGAGGTTCCCGATCGCCGTCACGCCGCGCTCCCACGCCGCGCGCTGACCCGCGACGGCGTGCTCGTACCGCTCGTCCGCGTCCGGCTGCGGGAGGACACGGTCGACGAGCGCGTTCGCGTTCTCCTTCAGCACGCCCGTCGGGTCACCGCTCGCGTCGATCTCGATCGCGCCGCCCGCCGGCGCGGGCGTGCCGCGCGAGATGCCCGCAGACTCGAGGCCGCGCGAGTTCAGCCAGCGCGCGTGGCCGTCGCGGCTGCGCAGCGCCGCGGGGTGGCCGTGGGTGACGCGGTCGAGCTCGCGCGCCGTCGGCCATCTCCCCCACCGGTTCTTGTCGAAGCGACCGCCGAGGATCCAGCGGCCGTCCGGCAGCGAGCGCGCGTGCGCCTCGACGATCGCGAGCGCTTCGTCGATCGACGACGTCGCGCTCACGTCGATGCGCCGCATCTGCTGCGCCCACCAGACGAAGTGGACGTGCGCGTCGCCCCATCCCGGGACCATCAGCCCGCCGCGCAGATCGACGCGCTCGGCGCGTCCCGCGTCCTTAGCGAGGTCCGCAGCGCGGCCGACGGCGGCGATGCGGCCGTCGCGCGCGAGCAGGGCCTCGGCGCTCGTGCCGTCACCGGCATGGATGCGCCCGCCATGGAAGAGCGTCGCGCTCACGCGACGCCCGCCTCCAGCCAAGGCCCGACCGCGGCCCGGAGCTCTGTGAGGTCGTCCACGACTGCGTCGGGATGCACCTCGATGCCCGCCGGCTCGCCGCATCTGCCGCATCGCACCCTGCCACCGTCGACGAAGAGGCTCTCCGAAGGATGCCGGCACGCCTCTGCGGCCTCGCGCTTGGCTCGAGCCGTAGGTTCGCCGCGCTCGTCGCTCGGTGGTCTCGCGCGCTCCGACCGGCGCCACACGGCCTTGATGCCGAGCTGCTGGGCGCCCCAGACGTCGGCGATGAGGTTGTCGCCGACGTGGAACGCGTCGCTCGCGTCCGCCTGCGCGATCTCGAGTGCGCGCTCGAAGATCGCGGGATGCGGCTTGCGCCAGCCGGCACGGTGCGAGGTCACCACACCGTGGATCGCGTCGCTGAGGCCGAACCGGCGCCAGTCCTCGAGCGCCTCGACGTCGCCGCGCGAGAGCGTGTTCGTCACGAGGATGACGCGCAGCCCGCGCCCGGAACACCAGCGTAGTGCGTCGAATGCCCCGGCCACCGGCGACGAGATCTCGTCCAGCGCGACGCACATCGCCGACCGAAGCCGGTCGAGGTCGATGCCGTCGATCTCGATGCCCCTCGATCGGAACCACTCGCGGTACCAGCGCTCGGTCTCCTGCCGCGCGCGGTCCGGCTCATACCTGAACCACCCGGCGCCGAGTCCGCGGTGAGCGAGATCTTGTGCCAGTGACGTCTGCCAGCCGGGCTCGATGTCTGCCTTCAGGAACTCATCGAGCCAATCGTGCTCGCCGAGCGCGGCACACACCTGCGCTCGCGCCTTCTGACCGACGACGTCCCCGGGGGCCCAATGCTCGACGAGCGTATCGCCCACGTCGAAGAGAGCGGCACGGAGGGGCACGTCGATACAGTACGCAAGTGACCCTCGATTTCGAGCAGCTCGCGTTCATCGAGAAGTGGCGCACGCGCGCATCGCGGGGCGTGGTCGTCGCGCTCGACGGGCGCCGCGGCGACATCGTGCTCACCGTGCGCGTCGGGGAGCTCGGCGAGCGGCTCGACCTGCGCGGACGCGACGCGACGGGCGCCGTCCGCAAGTCGCGGCTCACCATCGGTGACCGGGTCACGATCGCGATCGAATTCGCGGCCAAGGATGCGGTCCGGGGGTCGGGTCAGGCGAGCGTCACCGGCGACCTCGTCGGGCCGGGCGCGGTCGTGGAGGGCACGATCGCATCGACCGGCGAGGTCACCGTGGTCCAGTGCGGCGCGGACGTGCTCGTCAGCGGTGAGACGCTCGCCGAGTTCGCGGCCGGTGACGCTGTCCGCTTCACGGTCGCCGACGAAGGGAAGGCCTACCTCATCCCATCGCGCTGAGCTTCTTCAGCTCCTCTTCGATCTCGGCCGCATCGGGCACCTCGCGCAGCGTGTGCACGTCGATGTAACGGACGATCCCGTCCCGGTCGACGACGAAGATCGCGCGTTCGGGACGCCCGATCTCCTCGTTCAGCACGCCGTACGCGCGCGTCACGGCACCGTGCGGCCAGAAGTCGGAACAGAGCGGGTACTGCAGGCCGCCGAGGTGCTCCGCCCAGTCCTTCAGCGAGTACACCGAGTCGCACGAGATGCCCACCACCTGGGCGCCGTCCGCGCCGAGCCTCTGCTGGAGGTCGTTCAGCGCGGGCGCTTCGCTGTTTCAGGTGTTGGTGAAGGCGAAGGCGAAGAACGCGATCACGACATGCCGGCCGCGCAGGGCATCGAGCGCGACCTCGCGGCCGTCGTGCGAGCGGAGGGTGAACGCGGGAGCGGCGTCGCCGACCTTCAGCGTCGAGGTCGTCGTGGCCATCTTCGTCCGTCCGATGGGGGCGACCATCGCACGTAGAGTACGTGCGTGACCTCCGACCTCTCGAAACGGCGCATCGACGCGGATCGCGCGGACTTCCTCGCCTATGAGGTGCAGTGCCCGTTCGACGGCACGACCGTCGTGCCGCGCTTCGTCACGAGGGAGCATCTCGACGTCCCACCGAACCCGCCATACGCGGCTACCGTCCGGTGCCCGACGGACAAGGAGCTGTTCGAGGTCGTCTTCCGGATGTAGATGCAAGCGCGGCCCGCCCGCCGCGCCCGCATCAAAGAGCGTGAGTTACTTCT
>DASWDY010000099.1:0-2538 GCA_036395035.1 Candidatus Limnocylindria bacterium | reverse complement strand
CTCCTGCGCCGGTACCTCGAAGGGCTCGGGCGGTCGCCGCGGGACGTGACGCGGATCGTCTGCACGCACGGCCACCCGGACCATATCGGCGGCGTCCGCGAGATCGCGGCGATGACGGGCGCCGAGGTCCTGATGCACGACGCCGACGTCGAGCGGCTTCGGATGGACGTGAAGGGCGCCCTGCGCCATCTACGGCCGTGGGCATTCGTCGCGGCGGTCACGCGCGGCCCCGAGGACGCGAAGCCGCTCGCGGACGACACCGTGCTCCCGGGGCTCGGCGGGCTCGAGGTCGTCCACACGCCGGGACACACGCCGGGCAGCGTGTGCCTGTACGCGCGCGCGCACGGGATCCTCATCGTCGGCGACGTCCTCCAGGTGATCCGCGGGGCGCTGTCGCTGCCGAGCCTGGTCTTCAGCGAGGACATGGCGCTCGCGCGGCGCTCCATCGGCCGGCTCGCGGCGCTGGATGTCAGGACGATCTGCTTCGCGCACTATCCGACCTGGCGCGAGGGAGGCGGCGAGGCGCTCCGCGGTCTTGCGGAGCGCGAGGGGGCAACGGTATGAGGACGCTCAACGACATCGTTCCGGCGTCGGCAGAGCGGTTCCCCGACAAGGCCGCCTTCGTCATCAAGCCCGGCTTCCGCACGCGGACGTGGACCTACCGCGACCTCGCCGACCTCGTGCCGCGCGCCGCGCGCTACCTCGCCGAGTCGGGGATCGCGAAGGGCGATCGCGTCCTCATCTGGGGCGTGAACCGGCCCGAGTACGGCATCGCGTTCCTCGCGGCGCTCCACGCCGGCGCCGTCCTCGTCCCGGTCGACCTGAACTCGCTCGTCGAATTCGCGCAGAAGGTCGCCGAGCGCACCCGCGCCACGGCGGTCATCTGCTCCGCGCAGACGCTCGCGCGCGCGCAGCAGGTCGGCCTGCCGCTGCACGAGATGGAGCGCTTCCCGGATCGCGCGCGGGAGCGCCAGCCGCTGCCGGCCGCGGACGTCGGCCCCGACGATCTCGCCGAGATCGTCTTCACGTCCGGCACGACGGGCGACCCGAAGGGCGTGATGCTGAGCCACGGCAACGTCCTGTCGAACGCCGAGGCGGCGTCGCGGATCTTCCCGATCGGGCCGAAGCAGCGGCTGCTCTCGTTCATCCCGCTGTCGCACATGTTCGAACAGCTCGCGGGGCTCTGGACCGTGCTCATCGCGGGCGCATCGGTCGTGTATCCGACGAGCCGCCAGCCCGCGGTCGTGCGCCGAACGTTCAAGGAGCGCAAGGTCACGATGATCCTGATCACGCCTGCTGTCGTGCGGTCGATCCTCCTCGGGATCGAGCGCACCGCGGAGGCGCAAGGCAAGGCCGGTCTGCTGAAGCGGCTGCGCCGGATCGCGCGCCGCCTGCCGCTCGCGCTGCGGCGGACCCTCTTCACGAGCGTGCACCGCAACTTCGGCGGTCACTTCCGTTACATCGTCTCCGGCGGCGCCGCGCTCGATCCGGCGCTCGGCGAGTCCTGGCGTGAGCTCGGCGTGGAGGTGCTCCAGGGCTACGGCACGACGGAGTGCGCACCCGCGGTGACGTTCAACCGCATCGACAAGAACCGGCTCGGGTCGGTCGGCGTGGCGCTCCCCGGCGTCGAGGTGATCCTCGCGCCCGACCGCGAGGTGCTCGTGCGCGGCCCGAACGTCTTCAAGGGCTACTGGGAGAACGAGGAGGCGACGCGCGCCGTCCTCGAGCCGAGCGGCTGGTACCACACGGGCGACCTCGGCGAGTTCGATGAGGACGGCTTCCTGTGGCTGAAGGGCCGGAAGAAGGACATCATCGTCCTCGCCGACGGGCTCAACGTGTATCCCGAGGACATCGAGAACGTCCTCGCGGCGGACCCGCGGATCCAGGCGCTCGCGACGCCACAGCGGCCGAACCTCGCCACCGTCGTCGGCCTCCAGCGGCCCGGCGAGGACGTGCAGGTGCACGCGGTCTTCCTCCTCAAGGACGCGCAGCAGGTCGCGAGCATCGTGCGCGACGCGAACGCGAAGCTGTCGGGTCCGCAGCAGATCCGCGGCTGGACGATCTGGCCCGAGGAGGAGTTCCCGACCACGCCGACGCAGAAGGTGAAGAAGCGGCTCGTCATCGACGAGCTGCTGAAGATGGGACGCGTCGAGCAGGCGACCGCCGCGAGACCCGAGGGCGCGCCCGCGCGCGAGCTCAGCGAGGTCGAACGGCTGGTCGCGCAGGTCTCCGGGCTGCCCGACGAGGCGGTCCGCCCCGAGGCGACGCTGTCGGCCGACCTCGGCCTGGACTCGCTCGCGCGCGTCGACCTCCTCGGCGTCATCGAGGAGGAGCTGGGCGCGTACGTGGACGACGCGGCGGTCGAAGCGAACGCCACCGTCGCGAATCTCGAGCGGATGGTCGCCGCGGCCCGCGACGTGAAGCGCGACACCGGGATCTTCGGCTGTCCGCTCAGCCCCTTCGTCCGGTCGCTCTGGCTGCTGATGCAACAGCTCCTCGTGTGGCCGCTCGTGCGGCTCTTCTACCGCGTGCGGGTGA
>DASWDY010000098.1:0-20817 GCA_036395035.1 Candidatus Limnocylindria bacterium | reverse complement strand
CGATGCGGTCGGCGCTGGCGTCGGCGATGCGGTCGGCGCCGGCGTTGGCGATGCGGTCGGCGTCGGCGTCGGCGAGGTGGTCGGCGCCGGTGTCGGTGAAGCCGTCGGTCCAGGCGTCGGCGACGCCGTCGGCACGGGTGTCGGTGTCGACGTGAAGAGCGCCGGGATCGTCGGGATCGCGATGCCGGGCGTGACGAGCGCGACGGGCGGCAGCGTCACGGGCGGCGGCGTCGGCTGGATGTTGAACGGTGCCGGCGTCTGCTCGACCAGCGCGACGGGAGCCTGCGACGGCGCCTGCAGGAACCGCAGCACGGGCGCCGCCGGCGTCTGTCCGGGCGCGGCGGCCGCGACGGTGACCGCCGACGGGGGCAGCTGATCGATGGGCGGCGCGAACTGGCGCGCCTGCGCGAGCGGCGCGCTCGTCGTCTTCTGATCCGGCTTGAGTCCGATCTTCGCCTTCGTCTCCGCGGTCTCCTGGAACGCGGCGAGCTCGCCCGGCTTGCCGTCGTCGAGGATGCGGATCCGCGTCACGAGCTTCTGCCCCGGCTTGATCGTGTTCGCGATGACCTTCTTGCCGGATTCGTCGACCGCGCCGCTCGCGCCGTCCTTGCCGATGATGGTGTTCACGATGAGCTGGAAGCTGCCGCCCTCACCGCGCGGCTGGACCGCGAGCTCCCATTCGCCGGACTTCGGCGAGTAGATGTCGACCATCTGCGGCTGATCCTGCGGACCCGTGACGGTCCCGCGCGGGATCTGGTTCACGGTGCCGTTCGGCGTCTGGCCCGCGGTGCGGCCGTCGGGGTCGGTGGTCGTCATCATCGCGGACGGACCCGCGAGGCCGATGCGCAACCGCTTCTCCGGCGGCACGACCTGCTGCGGCGGCTCGGGCGCCTTCCCCTGCTCGACCGACGACGTCTGGCCCGCGGGGACAGGCTGCACCTGTCCCGCCGCGACCATGTCGACCTGACCCTGGAACACATTGACCCTCGTGACGACCTCGCCGGTCGCGCTCTGGATCTCGACCTCGATCTCGAAGCTCGTGCCTCGGACGACGGCGGTCGCGGACGGGGTCTTGATGTTGAAGCGCGAGTTCCCGCTGAGGAGCGGCTGCACGTGCGACCACGTCTTGCCGATCGACTGCTGCAGGCGCACGAGGAGCTCACCGCGGCTGCCCGTCGCGACCTCGTCGATCGAGACCTTCGCGCCGGGCTCGAGCTCCATCGTCGATCCATCCTCGAACGTGAGGATCGCGCGCGCGTCGGTCTTCGATTGGACGGTCATGCCGGCCTTCAGCGTCTCCCCGTCGGAACCGATCCGGAAGGGCGACTCCGGTGTCTCCTGCACGAGGACCTCGCCGCCGATGACCGTGAGGATCGAGCTCGACGCGATCGCGCGGCTCGGCGTGACGACGCCGAGCACTGTCGTGATGACGATCGCGAGCAGCACGACGCCCGCGAGCGCGCGCGTGGGCCGGTGGCCCATGCGCTCGCGGAGCATCGTCATCATCCCGATGTCGAGCTCGTTGCGGCGGGCGCGGACGCGGCGCCCGCGGCCGCCGAGGCGGCCCTGCGGGACGCTGATGCGACCCGCGAGCTGGTGGATGCCCGAGCGGAGCCGCTGCTCCTCCTCGTTCGGGTCGGACGGGCCGAAGCCCCTCGTCATGCTCATCTCAGCGCATCACGAAGCGCGGCACGCGCTCGGGTGAGCAGCGGGCCGACGCTCTCCGCGTCCATCTCGAGGGCCGCGGCGATCTCCGAATACGGCGCGTCGTTGTAGTAGCGAAGGACGATGGCGGCGCGCTGCTTCGCCGGAAGCCGCTGCAGCGCCGCGTCGAGGTCCATGCGCCGCGGATCGATGTGCCCGTCCTTCCGGCCGAAGAAACTCTGGGCGCGCTCGAACAAGGCCCGCCGCCGCAACCGTCCGAGCGCCGCCCGGGTGGCCACCGTACGCAGCCACGCCAGCGGGTCGCGCACTCGGTCGAAGAAGTCCGGCTCCCGCATGGCGCGTTCGAACGCGTCCTGGACGACTTCCTCGGCCTCGCCCTCGCCCACCAGCAGGGCGGCCGAACGGTATAGCGTCGGCCGGCAGGCGGTGTACAGGGCGTGCCAACGCGCGTCGAGCGCCGCCGCCATCCCACGTCACACTCTATAGATGCTCGGCCGGTCGCATACCGGTCCGGCCTGCCCCGTCGCGGACGGTCTCGACACCGGGCTGAGACCGAGCACACACGCGCACGCGAGATCACTCATCTCCACCCCGCCTGCTAGAACGTCACGCGATGAGGGATGGGACGGGTGAGCCGCGGCGCAGGTGCGTCCTTCTCGCGGACCCCGACGAGGGCCGCCGCCACGCCACCGCGCTGCAGCTGCGCCTGGGCGGCTACCGCGTGGTGGAGGTGTCATCGATGCGCGAGATCCCGCAGGCCGCGCGGGAGGGCATCGACATCCTGGTGAGCGAGGCGCAGCTCGACGACGGCAGCGCCGTCGCCTACGCCGCCTACCTGCGTCGTGACGCCCGGACGGGCTCCCTCCCGATCCTCATCGCCACGTACGACCGGGACCAGGTCCCCGTGGCGCAGCGGGCGCTCGGGGATGAGGGCGTGCTGGAGCTGCCGGCGGCGCCCTCGGCGCTCCTCGACCGGATCGGAGAGCTGCTCGCGGGCGCGTCGCGCTGAGCCCTGCCACACTGGCGCTCTCGTGACCCTCGAGCAGCGCGCGAAGCGCGTCCTGTCACCCGTCCTCGGCAACTACACCTGGCTGCCGGTCGAGCGGGCGGAGGGATCCTGGCTGATCACGACCGACGGCCGGCGCGTCCTCGACCTCACGTGCGGCATCGCGGTCACGCCGATCGGCCACTCCCATCCGGCGGTCGTCCGCGCTGTCACCGACCAGGCCTCGCGGCTCATGCACATCTCGGGCGGGGTCGCGAAGTACGAATCGAACGTCGCGCTCGGCGAGTTCCTGCAGACCGTCCTCCCGAGAGGGATCGACACGTTCGTCTTCCAGAACTCGGGCGCCGAAGCGATCGAGGGCGCGATCAAGCTCGCGCGCCAGGTCACGCGGCGCGAGGGCATCATCGTCTTCCGCGGCGGCTTCCACGGACGCACGACCGGCGCGGCGACGCTCACGACGTCGAAGGCCGCGTACCGCAGGGGATACGGCGCGCTCCTGCCCGAGGTCCACGTCGCGCCGTTCCCGTATCCGCTCGCGTGCCCGATCAAGCCGAGCCATGACGCCGAGGCGTGCGCCGCGCATGCGCTCGACGAGATGGCGATGATCCTCGAGCACGAGGTCCCGCCGGAGAACGTCGCGGCCTTCGTGATCGAGCCCGTGCTCGGCGAGGGCGGCTACGTGGCCGCGCCCGCGTCGTTCCTGCGCGGCATCCGCGAGATCGCGTCGCGCATCGGCGCGCTCTTCGTCGCCGACGAGATCCAGACCGCGTTCGGCCGCGCCGGCGCCTGGACGGCGATCGAGCGCGCGGGCGTCGTGCCCGACATCGTGACGCTCGCGAAGGCGCTCGGTGGCGGCCTGCCCCTCGGCGCCGTGGCCGCGCCGCGCGAGCTGCACGATCAGTGGCCGACAGGGACGCACGGCTCGACGTTCGGCGGGAACCCGGTGTCGTGCGCGTCGGGCCTCGCCACGCTCCGCGTCATCAAGGACGAACGGCTCGTCGAGCGTGCCGAGACCGTCGGCGCGATCGTCGAGGAGGAGCTGCGCCCGATCGCGCGTGACCCGCGCGTGCGCGAGATCCGCCGGATCGGCGCGATGGTCGCGATCGAGTTCGACGACAAGGCCGCGGCGAAGGCCGCGACGGCCGGCGCGCTCGAGCGCGACGTCCTGCTCATCACGTGCGGCTCGCACGACCAATGTGTGCGCTTCATCCCGGCACTGAACATCGCCGAGGCCGACGTGCGCCAGGGCGTGCGTGCGTTCGTCGACGCCGCGAAAGGCGCGGGGGCGGCCGCTGGGAAGGCGCTCAGCCGGGCCTAGCCGACCCCTTCGGCTGGGCCGATCCGCGGTCGACACCGTGTTCCGCCAGCGTTCGCCCACCTGACCGCATTTGATGCCTTGACAGGGCATCCGCGCGGGCACATATTTCGCGCCCCGACCCCTAGATGTTGGGCCCAGGAGGGCGGCGGACCCAAGGGCTAGGTGGCGAGGATGAGGACGGAGCGGAGGCGCGACGAACCATGGCCATTGCCGAGATCACCCGGGAGCACCAGCCCTCCGAGGCACCGCGCGGGATCGCGTTCGAGCGCATCTTCAGCCGTGCGGGCGTCCACCCGTACGACGAGATCGAATGGGAGCTCCGCGACGCGGTCATCCCGGGCGAAGGCGGCAACGTGTTCGAGCAGAAGGACGTCGAGGTCCCCTCCTTCTGGTCGCAGACGGCCACGAACGTCGTCGCATCCAAGTACTTCCGCGGCAAGCTCGGCTCGCCGCAGCGCGAGCGCAGCGTCCGGCAGATGATCGACCGCGTCGTCGGGACGATCGCGCGGTGGGGGATCGAGGGCGGGTACTTCGCGACCGACGCCGACGCCGAGATCTTCACGCACGAGCTCACCTGGCTCCTCGTGCAGCAGCGCGCGTCCTTCAACTCGCCCGTCTGGTTCAACATCGGCGTCGAGGGAGCGCGCCAGCAGGCATCGGCGTGCTTCATCCTCTCGGTCGAGGATTCGATGGACTCGATCCTCGATTGGTTCAAGACCGAAGGCGTCATCTTCAAGGGCGGTTCGGGTAGCGGCATCAACGTGTCGACGATCCGCTCGAGCCGCGAGCAGCTGTCGGGCGGCGGGCTCGCCTCCGGCCCCGTGTCGTTCATGCGCGGCGCCGACTCCGTCGCGGGGTCGATCAAGTCCGGCGGCACGACGCGGCGCGCGGCGAAGATGGTCGTCCTCAACGCCGACCACCCCGACGTCCGTGACTTCATCTGGTGCAAGGCGAAGGAAGAGAAGAAGGCTTGGGCCCTCGGCGAGCAGGGCTACGACATGAGCCTCAACGGCGAGGCCTGGCAGTCGATCCAGTTCCAGAACGCGAACAACTCCGTACGCGCGACGGACGAGTTCATGAGCGCCGCGGAGAGCGCGCGCGAGTGGACGCTGCGCACGGTCACGGCGGGCGAGCCCTTCGAGACCGTCGGGGCGCGCGACCTGCTCCGCGATATCTCCGACGCGGCGTGGCAGTGCGGCGACCCCGGGATGCAGTTCGACACGACGATCAACGACTGGCACACCTGCCCGGCCTCGGGCCGCATCAACGGCAGCAACCCGTGCAGTGAGTACATGCACGTGGACGACAGCGCGTGCAACCTCGCGAGCCTGAACCTCATGCGCTTCGTCGACGAGCGCGGGGAGTTCGACGTCGAGCGCTTCAAGCGCGCCGTCGGCGTCGTGTTCACGGCGCAGGAGATCCTCGTGGGGCCGACGGAGTACCCGACGCCGAAGATCGGGCGTAACGCGCGCGCGATGCGCCAGCTCGGCCTCGGCTACGCGAACCTCGGAGCGCTCCTCATGTCGCGCGGCCTGCCGTACGACTCCGACGAGGGCCGCGCGGTCTCCGCGGCGATCACCGCCGTCATGACCGGCGAGGCGTACGCGCAGTCGGCGCGCATCGCGGCGGTCGTCGGGCCGTACGAGGACCACGCGAAGAACCGCGCGGGGCACGACCGCGTCATGCACAAGCACCGCGACGCCGCGTACCGGATCGCGTCGGAGCACGTGCCCGCGCCGCTGCTCTCGTCCGCGCGCAAGGTCTGGGACGACGTCGTGCAGCTCGGCGCCGTGCACGGGTATCGGAACGCCCAGGCCACGGTGCTCGCTCCGACCGGGACGATCAGCTTCATGATGGATTGCGACACGACGGGCATCGAGCCAGACATCGCGCTCGTGAAGTACAAGAAGCTCGTCGGCGGCGGGATGCTGAAGCTCGTCAACCAGACCGTCCCCGCCGCGCTCGCGCGGCTGGGCTACACCGAGACCGAGGCGTCCTCGCTCACGACCTACATCCAGCGCACGGGCACGGTCGAGGGCGCGCCCGAGCTGCGCGACGAGCACCTCGCGGTGTTCGACTGCGCGTTCCGCTCACCCGCCGGCACGCGCTCCATCACGCACATGGGGCACATCAAGATGATGGGCGCGGTCCAGCCGTTCATCTCCGGCGCGATCAGCAAGACCGTGAACCTGCCGGAGGACGCGACCGTCGAGGACGTCATGGACGCGTACGTCCAGGCATGGAAGCACGGCGTGAAGGCGATCGCGATCTACCGCGACGGCAGCAAGAAGACGCAGCCCGTCTCGACGAGCGACAAGGGTTCGAATGAGAAGAAGACGGAAGCGGTCGTCCCGCAGCCGGTCGCGATGGAGCGCCGCCGCCTCCCGGACACGCGCGCGTCGCTGACGCACAAGTTCTCGATCGAGGGCCACGAGGGCTACATCACCGTGGGGCTGTTCGACGACGGCTCGCCCGGCGAGCTCTTCGTCACGATGGCGAAGGAGGGCTCGACCCTCTCCGGGATGATGGACGCCTTCGCGACGAGCGTGTCGCTGCTGCTCCAGTACCGCGTGCCGCTCCCGCACCTCGTGGAGAAGTTCGGCCACATGCGCTTCGAGCCGAGCGGCTGGACCGGCAATTCGGAGATCGGCTTCGCGAAGTCGATCGTGGACTACGTCTTCCGGTGGATGGGGTACCGCTTCCTTGCCGCCGACGACCGCGAGATGCTCGGTCTGGTCAAGACGACCGAGGTCGCCCCGACCCCGCAGCTCGAGCTGCTCGAGAAGCTCGTCCCGATGGCCAGCGCGGCGAACGCCGCGACGAACGGCCACGCGCAAGCGACACCCGGCGCACGGCGGATGAACTCGACCCCCGACGCCCCGCCGTGCCCGCGCTGCGGCTGGCTGACCGTGCGCAACGGCACCTGCCACAAGTGCGAGAACTGCGGAGACACCACCGGGTGTAGCTGACCTCCTCACCACGTCAGGCCCGGGTCGGCCCGCCCGCTGACCCGTCCTGCCTCTACAGGCCCGGCACCGCCTGCTCCCCTGCGGTGCCGGGCCTCGCGTTTTGCCCTATTCCGACCCGCGGTCGGGCAAAGCGCTCCCTCGGGCCCAGAGCGCAACACGGAGCTTGCTCGGCCGTTACAGGTGACGGTGGGATACCCGTCGCGTTCGCGCGGGCCCGATGACCTCGACGACGAGCAGCGTGCGCGCATCCGTCGCCAGGTCCTCCAGACGGTCCGGCCCCGGCACCTCACGCTCTCGGACCGCGTCTTCGAGGTCTTCAGCATCCTGGCGATCCCGGCGCCGCACATCGTGCGCGCCGCCGTCGCCGCGGCGGTGATCGTGTCGATCGTCGGGACCGCGACCGTCGCGAGCGCCGACGCGCTCCCCGACGAGCCGCTGTACGCGGTGAAGCTCGCCGGCGAGCAGGTACGGCTCGCGCTCGCGGCGACGCCGCAGGACCGCGCCGCGGTCCAGCTCTCGATGGCGGAGCACCGGCTCTCCGAGGCCGAGCGCCTCGCGCTCGCTGGCAATGAGGCCGACGCGCTCGTGGCGACCAGCGCGTATGGCACGCACCTCGCGACCGCCGCCGCCGAGCTCGCCGCGGTGGAGCGCCTCGACGTCGCCGCGAAGCCTGTCGTCGACCAGCTGAAGCAGCGCCTCGCGCAGCAGCAGCAGCGCGCGGCGGACCTCGTGGTCCGTCTGGTATCCGATCCGACCACGTCCGCGGGAGCGCCGGTCTTCGAGACCGTGGCCTCGTTCGCTCCCGAGCTGCCGAGCGGCGCGAGCGTCGCGGAAGGTATCGCCGCGCACGCGGCGATCGTCGCCGGGCAGCTTGCCGCGGTCGCGGAGCGTCTCGCCGAGCAGGCAGCGCGCGCTGAGGAACAAGAAGAGAAGGACGCCGCGCCTCCCGCGGCCGATCCCCCGCGGGCGACACCGCGTCCCACCGACGCACCGCGCGTCGCCGCCGCGCCCGAGCGCCCGCCGGCGCGTGCGACGCCGACGCCGACCGAGGCCGCCGCCGCGGGCGGCACCGACGCGAAGCCCGCCGCGACCCCGAAGGCGACGCCGCAGGCCGTGAAGCCGGCCACGGACGCGAAGAAGGCGTCCGACGCCGCACGGGCGACCGCGGAGAAGGCGAAGGCCGAGGCCGAGAAGGCGAAGAACGCCGCCGAGAAGGCGAAGGAAGCCGCAGCCAAGACCGCGACGCCGAAGCCGAACCGAAAGCCCTAGCCGGACACCGCCCGCCGCAAGAGGTCCATCGCGGTCAGCGCTCCCCTCCGCCGCGCCTCCGAAGCTGACGCCGCCCGCACCGTCGCGCGGTCGCGCGCGAACGGCGTCCGGACGATGGCGAGCGCGCCGTCCGCCGTGGGCAGCGTCATGAGGTGCACGTCCGCATTGGTGCGCTGCAGCACCGTCTCGAGCGCCGCCTCGTCGGCCCGCGGCGCGACGCTCCCGCCGGCGTACCAGCCGGCGTCGTCGGCCTCCGAGAGGAGGCGCGCGACCTCGCCGCCCGTCACCGTCTCGGCGGTCGCGAGGCGCCACCCGCGCCCGCGCAGCGCCGCACCGACCACGCCGGCGAGCGTCTCGCCATCGGTCCCCCAGACGTAGCGGCCGATCCGCCGGCGGATCTCCTGCTCCATCCCGTCGATCCGCGCATCGCGCGCGGCGACGTCGGCGTCGCGGTCCGTGAGGCGCACGTGGACGCCGTCGGACTTGGCGTACGTCGCGACCGTCGGCGACGTCGAGCGCACGAGCTCGGAAAGCGCCTCCTCCACGGCGGACTCGCCGATCCCGAGGAGCTTCATGGTCCGCGAGCGGATCGCGGACCGCATCGGCAGCCGCGGCTCGACCTCGTGCTCCCACATGCGCGTCATCTCGCGCGGCACGCCCGGCATCGCGACGAGCGTGCGGCCGTCGCGCTGCACGAGCCATCCGGGCGCCGTGCCGAGCGGGTTCGCGAGCGCGCGCGCCGAGGGGATGAGCCACGCCTGCTTGCGGTTCCGCTCCGCCATCTCGAGCCCGCGACCGGCGAACCATGTGCGCAGCTCCGCCTCGAGCGCCGGCTCGACCGCGGGCGTCTCGCCGAGCGCCGCGGCGATCGCCTCGCGCGTGAGATCGTCCTCGGTCGGTCCGAGGCCGCCCGTGCACACGATGAGGTCGCTCCGTCCGAGCGCGCGGGACACGACCTCCGTCGCGCGCCCGAGGTTGTCGCCGACGGTCGAGACCCACAGGCAGTCGATGCCGAGGTCGGCCAGACGGCCGGCGAGCCAGGCCGCGTTGGTGTCGACGATCTGTCCGAGGAGGAGCTCGGTGCCGATCGAGATGAGCTCGGCTTTCATGTCCCGGCTTCATCCCTCGGTCGGTCAGTCGCCAGGCTGGATCGGCACGCGGGTTGCACTAAGACCGGGCGACTGAACAACTGAATTCCCAACCCTTCCCTTCCTCACCACAAGCCCCGCCGTCATATCGGCGGGGTTTTGTGGTTCTGAGCCGATAGCGGGCCGAAGCCGGGATCCTCGCTCGTTCGTTCTAGAGTGTCACCTGTGGCGAACGGCTACTGCGTCAAGTGCAAGGCTCCCCGGGAGATCCTGGACCCGAAGGTCATCACGATGAAGAACGGGCGTCCGGCCACCGAGGGGCGCTGCCCGGTCTGCGGCACGCGGATGTTCAAGATCGGTGCGCCCGAGGCCGCGGCCGCAGGTGTACCGCCCGAGCGGGGCGAAGCCCCGCCGACGCCGGGAGAGACAGGCACCCGGCCCTGATCTGACCCTCGGTCGGGGAGACCCCTCCCTCGGGCCCAGGTGCTCGACCTCGTCCTGCGGCCTCGGTCTGCGCGCCTGGGGGACGGTTGGCCTAGACGGTGCTGCACGTCTCTTCGACGGAGGTGCGTTACATGAAGGTCAAGGAGCTGATGACGCGCGAGCCCGCGTGCGTCGGGCCCGACGCGACCCTCGCCGAGGTCGCCACGCTGATGCGCCAGGAGGACTGCGGGTCGATCCCTGTCGTACGCGAGAAGCGGCTCGCCGGGATCGTCACCGACCGGGACATCGTCGTGCGCGGCATCGCAGCAGGGAAGGACGCGAAGACCACGCCGGTCTCCGAAGTGATGAGCGCCGACCCGGTGTGCATCGGACCTGACGACGACGTCCGCGAGGCGGAGCAGCTCATGGGCGATCGGCAGATCCGTCGCCTGCCCGTCGTCGAGGACGGCTCGCTCGCGGGGATGCTCGTGATCGGTCAGATCGCCCGTCGCGAGACCCACGAGGACCGGACCGGGGAAGCGTTGAAGGAGATCAGTCAGCCCAGCAGCGGTCGCGGCACGCACGCGCGCGGCTGAGATCCCTCGCGAGGCGGTCGAGCGGCCGGTCCGCTCTTCCGCCTCGTGATCCGCGAACGTACAATTCGTCCGGGCCAGTAGCTCAGCGGTAGAGCAAAGGACTCTTAATCCTTGGGTCCAGGGTTCGAATCCCTGCTGGCTCACACGAAGGCCCCGAGGGAAGGGGTTCCGAAGTGCCGAAGTGCCCCGAATGTGACGCCGACGTGACCGTCGGCGTCGACGCCGTGAAAGGCGAGATCGTCGCGTGTCCCGACTGCGGGGCCGAGCTCGAGGTGACCGAGACGGCGCCCCTGTCGCTGGCGCTCGCGCCCGAGGCCGAAGAGGACTGGGGTGAGTAGCACCCCGACCGTCGGCGTCCTCCTCTCGCGGGTCCGCGTCGAGGAGAAGCTCCTCCTCGAGGACCTCGAGCGCCGGCACGTCCCCTCGAAGGTCATCGACGACCGCGAGCTCGTGCTCGAGGTCGAGCGCAAGCCGGACCTCGGCGTCGACGTCGTCCTCGAGCGATGCATCCAGCACAGCCGCGCGCTCTACGCGCTCAGCGTCCTCAACACGTGGGGCGTACCCACGGTGAACACGTTCGAGGTCGCGGACATCTGCGGCAACAAGCTGCTCACGACGATGCGGCTCATCCGCGACGGCGTCCCGACGCCGCGGACGCGCCTCGCGTTCACGCCTGAGGCCGCGACCGCCGCCATCGAGGAGCTCGGCTACCCGGCCGTCCTGAAGCCGCTCGTCGGATCGTGGGGCCGGCTCATCTCGAAGGTGAACGACCGCGACGCGGCCGAGAGCATCCTCGAGCACAAGGACGTGCTCGGGACGTACATGCACTCCATCTATTACGTGCAGGAGTACGTACCGAAGCCCGGTCGCGACATCCGCGCGTTCGTCGTCGGCGACGAGACGATCGGCGCGATCTACCGGTCGTCGGACCACTGGATCACGAACACCGCGCGCGGCGGCAAGGCGACGCGCTGCCCGGTCACGCCCGAGCTGAACGACCTGTGCGTGCGCGCTGCGCGCGCGGTCGGCGGCGGCGTGGTCGCCGTCGACGTCCTCGAGGGCCCCGAGGGGCCGCTCGTGAACGAGGTGAACTACACGATGGAGTTCCGCAACTCCATCGACACGACGGGCGTCAACATCCCGGCGAAGGTCGTCGACTTCGTCCTCGAGACGGCGCGGAAGGCGAAGCAGAGCGAGGAATGAGCCTCCGCATCGGCATCGTCGGTGCGGCAGGCTACGCCGGCGGTGAGCTGATCCGACTGTTGCTCGGGCACCCCGAGGTGCGCGAGATCGTCGCGGGCAGCTCGTCGCTCGCGGGCAAGCCCGTGACGAGCGCGCACCCGAACCTGCGCAAGCGCACGGACCTCGCGTTCGTCCCGTACGACGCCGTGATGGACTGCGACGTCGTGTTCCTCTCGCTGCCGAACGGGAGCCAGCGGCTCCCGGAGTTCGAAGGGCGCGGCCGCCTGATGGTCGACCTCTCGTCGGACCATCGCCTGCGCGATGCGAAGGCGTACGAGCGCTGGTACGGGGCGCCGCACCCGCGCCCGGAGCGCCTCGGCGACGCGGTGTACGGGATCCCCGAGCTGCACCGGCAGCACATCGCCGGCGCCACGCTCGTCACCGGAGCCGGATGCAACGCGACGGCGGCGATCCTCGCGGTGCTGCCCCTCGTGCGCGCCGGTCTCATCGACCGTGACCGGCCGATCGTCATCGAGTGCAAGGTCGGCTCGAGCGAGGGCGGACGCGAGGCGAGCGACGACTCGCATCACCCCGAGCGGTCGGGCGTCGTGCGCAGCTTCCGTCCGGTGGGCCATCGCCATACGGCCGAGATCGAGCAGGAGCTGTCCTGCGATGGCTGGACGCCGCGCGTGCAGCTGAGCGTGACGAGCGTCGAGCTCGTGCGCGGCGTGCTCGCGACGGCGCACGTCCCGGTGAAGGGCGTCGCCGATGAGAAGGTGCTCTGGCGCGCATACCGCGAGGCGTACGCGGCGGAGCCGTTCGTGCGGATCGTGAAGGAGCGCAGCGGCATCTACCGCTTCCCCGAGCCGAAGCTCCTCGCGGGCACGAACTTCGCCGACGTCGGCTTCGCGCTCGACCCGCGCGGCGACCGCGTCGTCGCGCTCTGCGCGATCGACAACCTCGTGAAGGGCGCGGCCGGCAACGGCGTGCAGGCCATGAACGTCGCGCTCGGCCTCCCCGAGGACGCGGGCCTCGGCTTCACCGGGCTGCATCCGTGATCGTGGTCAAGGTCGGCGGCTCGTCCGGGATCGACCGTGCCGCGGTGGCGCGCGACATCGCCGCGGTCGCGGCGACGGGCGAGCGCGTCGTCCTGGTGCATGGCGCGTCCGCGGAGACCGACGCGCTCGCGACGACGCTCGGCCATCCGCCGCGCACGGTGGTCTCGCCGTCGGGGCAGCAGAGCCGGCGGACCGATCGGCGCACGCTCGAGCTCTTCGCGATGGCGGCGCTCGGGGTCGAGACGTTCTCGTACGTCGAGCTGCTCCGCCGCGGGGGCGCCGCCGCCGTCGGTCTGTTCGGGGTCCTCTCCGGACCGCGCAAGAACGTGCGCGCGGTCGAGGGCGGGAAGGTGCTCATGCTGCGCGACGACTTCACCGGCAAGGTCGAGCACGTCGACCTCGACGTGCTGCGCGCGGTCCTCGGTCAGGGCAAGGTGCCGGTCCTGCCGCCGCTCGCGGTATCTCCCGAAGGGGAAGGTCTGAACGTCGATGGCGACCGCGCGGCCGCCGCCGTCGCGACCGCGCTCGGCGCGGAGGCGCTCGTGATCCTCACGAATGTCCCGGGCCTGCTGCGATCGATCGACGACCCGGCGAGCCTCGTGTCGGATGTCTCGCTCGACGAGGCCGACGCCCTGGCGCAGGGTCGCATGAAGAAGAAGGCGATGGCGGCGCGCGAGGCCATCGAGGGCGGCGTCGGACGCGTCGTCATCGCGTCGGGCCGCGTCGAACGGCCGCTGTCGCGCGCGCTCGCGGGTGATGGGACGAGCATCCGTCCCCCGGGCGCGCAGACCGAGGCGCTGAGGCGAGGCCGAAGCGACGAGGTCGAGCACCTGGGCCCGAGCGAGGGGTCCCCCCGAGCGAGGGTCGGAAAAGGATGACGATCCAGCAGGGCGAGGACGCGCACACCTCCGGCCTCTACCAGAAGCGCCCGCTCGCGATCGTGCGTGGCGAAGGGGCGACCGTGTGGGACGCCGACGGCAACGAGTTCATCGACTGCGTCGGCGGGCAGGGGTCGGCGAACCTCGGGCACAGCAACGCCGCCGTCGCGGACGCCATCGCGCGCCAGGCGCGCACGCTCGCGTCGTGCACCGAGCTCTTCTACAACGACCGCCGCGCGGAGCTGTACGACCTGCTCGCGACGATCCTCCCGCCGGCGCTCGACCGCGTCTTCCTCTGCAACAGCGGCACCGAGGCGGTCGAGGGCGCGTTCAAGTTCGCGCGCATGGCAACGGGCCGCACAGCGGTCGTCGCGACCATGCGCGCCTTCCACGGCAAGACGATGGGCGCGCTCGCGGCGACCTGGGGCCCCGAGTACCGCGAAGCGCTCGGCGGCGATGCGCTCTTCCCCGCGAGCTCGCACATCCCGTTCAACAAGCCCGAGGCGCTCGAGGCGGCGATCACGACGGAGACCGCCGCGTTCGTGCTCGAGCTCGTGCAGGGCGAGGGCGGGGTCCGGCCCGCGAGCGCGGAGTTCGTGCGCGAGGCCGAGCGCGTGTGCAGGGCGCGCGGCGCGCTCCTCATCGTCGACGAGGTGCAGACCGGGTTCTGCCGGACGGGCGCGATGTTCGCGATCGAGCGCTACGGGATCGTGCCGGACATCCTGTGTCTCGCGAAGTCGATCGCGGGCGGCATCCCGATGGGCGCCGTCGCCTTCGCGCGCACCGTCGGTGATCTGCCGAAGCGATCGCACTCAAGCACGTTCGGCGGCAACCCGCTCGCGTGCGCGGCGTCGATCGCGGCGATCGGCGAGATGCGCCGCCTCGACCTGGCGCGCCGCGGTCGCGAGCGGGGCGACCAGCTGCTCGATGGCCTGCGCGGGATCGAGAGCCCGCGCGTCCGCGAGGTGCGCGGCCTCGGCCTCCTCGCGGGCATCGAGCTGAAGGAGAACGCGGGGCCGACGATCAAGCGCCTTCAGGACCTCGGGGTCCTCGCGCTCGGCGCCGGCCCGACCGTGGTGCGTTACCTGCCGCCGCTCGTCATCACCGCCGCGCAGATCGACCGGGTCATCAGGGCCACGGCCGAAGCGCTGGCGTAGTGGACCTACCTTCCGCCGACCTGGAGCTCGTGCGCGGGCTCGTCGCGATCCCGAGCGTCTCGCGCGAGGAGCGCGCCGCGGTCGAGTGGCTCGTCGAGCGGATGCGCGAGCGCGGCTATCTCGCGCACGTCGACCAGGCGGGGAACGCCGTCGGTGAGATCGGCGACGGACCGATCCACGTCGTCCTGCTCGGCCACATCGACACCGTGCAGGGTGAGATCCCGGTGCGCATCGAGGATGGCGAGCTCGTCGGGCGCGGCGCGGTGGACGCGAAGGGACCGCTCGCGGCGTTCGTCTCTGCGGCCAGCGAGCCCGTCGCGGGCGTGAAGGTCACGGTCGTCGGGGCGGTGGAGGAAGAGTCGCCGACGAGCGCGGGCGCGCGGCACCGCGCGCTGCACCCGGCGCCCGACTGGTGCGTCATCGGCGAGCCCTCCGGGTGGGACGGCATCACCGTCGCGTACAAGGGGCGGCTCGTCGCGGACCTCGCGATCGAGCGCTCCGCACGCCACGGGGCCGCGCCCGGCCTGACCGTGAGCGAGGAGGCGCTCGCCCTCTGGGAGCGCGTCCGCGACGCCGCGGCGGCCCGCGGCGGTGCGCGCTCGTTCGAACGCCTCGACTGTCGGCTCGAAGGGATCTCGTCGGACGCCGATGGCCTCGCCGAGCGCGCGCGGCTGCGTGTCGGCTACCGGATCCCGCCGGGGGTCGGGGTGGACGAGGTCGAGGCCGAGCTGCGAGCGTCCGTCGGCTCGAGCGCTCGCGTCACGCGTGTCGGATCGGAGGAGCCCGCGCGGACCGAGCGGACGAGCGAATTGGCACGCGCGTTCGTGCGCGCCATCGGTGACGCCAGCGGCCACGCGACGTTCCTCGTGAAGAGCGGCACGAGCGACATGAACGTGCTCGCGCCCGCGTGGCGCTGCCCGATGGTCGCGTACGGGCCCGGCGACAGCGCGTACGACCACACGCCGATGGAGCGCCTCCGGCTCGAGGACCACGCGCGCGCGATCGCCGTCCTGCGAGGTGTTCTACGACGAGCGGGCGCTAGCATCCCGTTACCGCGATAGACGCGTGGATAGCCGCGATCGCGTGCGCACATAGGAGGAGGGGGCGTGCTCCGGAACCGTAGGCAGCGTCAGCGCGTCATCCTCGGCACCATCGTCGTCATCGCGACGGCGCTGAGCGCCTTCCTCACGCGTGGCAACTTCTTCGAGAACAACCTCCAGGCCGCGGTGTACGACTACGTCATCACCGCCGCCCCCGCGAAGGTGAAGAACCAGATCACGATCGTGGCCCTCGACGACGCGACGGTGAAGCGCTACGGCCGCTGGCCGGTCCCGCGACAGGCCTACATCGACCTCCTCAACGCCCTGAAGCCCTTCAACACGCGCGCGGTCGCGTTCGACGTCGCCTTCTACGACCCCTCGGACAAGCCCGAGCAGGACCGGGCCTTCGCCGCCGCGATCAAGGACCTCGGCAACGTCTACCTCGCGATGCAGGGCATCGGCATCGCCGACTACCACGACAACGCGCAGCACTTCCCGGCGCTGCAGTTCCCGCTCGACATGTTCCGCGAAGCCGCCGCGGGCCTCGGCGCCGTCAACGTGAACCCGGAATTCGACTCCCGCGTCCGGGAGGCGCAGCTGATCATCAAGGGGCCGGACGGCAAGCCGTACTACGCGCTCGCGCTCCTCGCGTCGGCGCGCCACCTCTCGGCCGATCTTCCGAACGCGCGGATCGTCGAGGACCGCCTCATCGTCCCGGCGAAGCCGAAGGACCGGAACATGCCGCTCAACGTCGGCGGCGCGATGCGCGTGTACTTCGCCGCGCCGCCGCATCCGCCCGTCGTCGCCGGCGAGAGGCCGTGCGTCGAGGCCGACATCTTCTGCGTCGTCTCGATGGTCGACGTCGTCGACGGCAAGATCCCGAAAGAGCTGCTCCAGTTCCGCTCGATCTACGTCGGCGCCCACAGCATCTCGGCCGTCCCGGACAACTACCCGGTGCCGAACAGCGCAGACCAGAAGATGTGGGGGGTCGAGATCTGGGCGAACGCGGCCCAGTCGATCTTCACGAACCGCTATCCCGTCCCGAACGAGGGGTACGCGACGACCGTCATCCAGACGCTCGCGCTCACGATCCTCGGGATCTTCCTCGTCGTGCGCTTCCGTCTCTACGGGTTCATCGGCGCGCTCGTCGTGCTGGGGGCGTACGCGTTCATCAAGATGGCGCTCTTCCTCCTGTCGATCGAACCGTCCATCGGCGACGGGCCGGTGAATGTCCCCGCGATCGCGTACTTCGCACCAGCCATCTTCTGGTGGGTCGTCGTCCTCGGGTACATGCTCATCGAGGAGCAGCTCGCCGTCGCGCGGACGCAGTCGACGTTCGGCCGATTCGTCACGCCGTCGGTCGCCCGCACGATCATGGACCGCGAAGAGAAGGGGGCGCTGCAGCTCGGTGGCGAGGTGCGCGACGTGACCGTGCTGTTCGGCGACATCCGCGGGTTCACCACGATGTCGGAGGGGATGGATCCTGGCACGCTCATGGGCACGCTGAACCGGTACTTCGACGGGATGGTCTCGATCGTCAACCGCTACCAGGGCACCGTGAACAAGTACAACGGCGACAACATCATGGTCATCTGGAACGCGCCCGTGGAGGTCGCGGACCACCAGCGCAAGGCCGTCGAATGCGCGCTCGAGATGCAGAAATGGATCGTCGCCGAGCGCGCGAAGGGCGGTCCCGACGTGTCGTTCGGCTTCGGGATCAATAGCGGCACCGTCGTCGCCGGATTCCTCGGCGCCTCAGGCCGCATGGAGTACACGGTCATCGGCGACACCGCGAACGTCGCATCGCGGCTCACCTCGAGCGACATCGCGCGCCGCGACCAGGTCGCCTGCAGCGCGGACACGCTCGCGACGCTCGGTCCGGACGTCGTCACGGTCGACCTCGGCGCCATCTTCGTGAAGGGCCGCGGCGAGCCGATCCGGTGCTACCAGGTCGACCGCATCGGGCTGCTCGCGAATCCGAATCCCGCACCGCCGCCGGAGGTCCCGATCGGCAAGGCCGCGGTCGCGGGTTTCCACTAAGAGATGAGCCGAGCGGCTCTCGGCGAGCGGCAGCCGAAGGCCGCCTCCGACGGCGATCGATATGGATGAGAAGGTCGCGCTCGTCATGGTCACGCTCGGCCATCTGTCGGTGGTCCACGATCGGGTCGCCTATCTCGAGCGGGTCGTCGAGCTCTGCTCGCAGGCGACGGACGCCGACCGCTGCACGGTGTACGTCGTCGACCGCGAGCAGGGCGAGCTGCGCTCAGCCGTCGCGCAGCGGCTCGGCGTCGAGATCCACCTGCCGATCGGCCAGGGCCTCGCCGGGCACGTGGCGAAGACGGGCGAGACCATCAACGTCCCCGATGCGTATGCGGATGAGAGGTTCGATAGCAGCGTCGACAGCCGCAGTGGCTTCCGCACGATGAATATCCTTGCCGTGCCCGTCTGGGATCGCGGTGGGCGCTCGGTGGTGGGGGTGATCGAGGTCTTGAACAAGCGCGGCGGCGCGTTCGAGCGGCACGAGCAGATGCTGCTCGAGCGCATCGCCGAGGCGATCGGACCGATGCTGGAGCAGCCGGCGGAGCGTCGAGGAGGCGTGCGTTGACCAAGGGCGAGCGTCGGGCCGCCGATCGGCGTGGGACCGAGCGGCGCAGCGCCCCACGTCGCGGTGCGCCCGAGCGCCGCGCCGGGGAACGCGCGACCGCGACGGAACGGCGGGCGACGGAGCGGCGGAACGGCGAGCGTCGTAGAGGCGATCGCCGCATCACGGTGGCCAACCGCCTCGACCTGATCCTCGACGTCACGCGCCAGCTCATGAGCGAGACCGACCTCACCAAGCTGCTCTCGCTCATCGCGACCGCCACCACGAAGATCGTCGACTGCGACCGCGCGACGGTGTTCCTCGTCGACCACGACAGGCGGGAGATGTGGTCGAAGGTCGCGCTCGGCGCGAGCGAGATCCGCTTCCCGCTCGGCGTCGGCATCGCCGGGACCGTCGCCGTGACCGGCAAGACCATCAACATCCCCGACGCGTACGCCGACCCCCGCTTCAACCAGGACATCGACAAGCGCACCGGGTACAAGACGAACAACCTCCTGACGTTCCCGATGACGGGCCACGACGGCCGCGTCATCGGCGTCTTCCAGGGCGTGAACAAGCACGGTGGTCCGTTCACGGACGACGACGAGGAGACGCTGTCCTCGCTCGCGTCGTCCGCCGGCGTCGCCGTCGAGAACGCGCAGCTCGTCGAGGGGCAGCGCCAGCTCTGGCTGTCGCTCGTCGAGACGCTCGCGGTGACCGTCGACGCCCGCGATCAGCAGACCGCCGGGCACAGCCGGCGCGTCACGCGGTACGCCGAGGTCATCGCCGCGGCGATGGGGATGACCGCGCAGGAGGTCGAGCGCGTCCGCACCGCGGGGCTCCTCCACGACTACGGCAAGATCGCGGTGCGCGACCGCTTCCTCACGAAGGCGGGCAAGCTCGACGACGCCGAGTTCGCGTACATGAAGGCGCATGCCGAGAAGACGGGCGAGTTCCTGAAGCACCTTCGGTTCCCGCCGGACATGCGCGACGTCCCCCTCATGGCGGCGCAGCACCACGAGCGGATGGACGGCAAGGGCTATCCGCTCGGTCTCTCCGGTGACCAGATCCACGTCGGCGCGCGGATCGTCGCGGCGGCGGACGTGTTCGACGCGCTGACGGCGCCGCGCTACTACAAGCCGGCGTATCCGATCGAGAAGACGCTGGAGATCATGCGTTCGATGACGGGCGAGCACCTCGACCCCGCGGTCATGGTGGCGGTCCAGAGCGCGCTGCCGAAGCTCATCGCGACGCTCGAGGACCTGAAGCCGACGTGGCCGAAGCCCGGCGACGAAGGCATGGGCTCGCTCCAGGACGCATCCCAGCCGCTCTCCGAGCGTGACCAGGCGGCGCTCGCGCCGAAGGCGCCCGCGACCCCCACCGGGGGCGCCGCATGAGGATCCGCTTCTGGGGCACGCGGGGCTCGATCCCGACGCCGGGTCAGCGCACCGTCCGCTACGGCGGCAACACCGCGTGCGTCGAGGTGCGCGACAGCAGCGGCGCGCTCCTCGTCCTCGATGCCGGTACCGGGCTGCGTGAGCTCGGCCTCAACCTCATCCAGCAGAACGGCGCGGCGCCGCTCAGCTTCGACCTCTTCCTTTCGCATCTCCACTGGGACCACATCCAGGGCATCCCGTTCTTCCGGCCGGCCTACGACCGCCGAACGGCGATGCGCATCCACGCCCCGGAGCATCCGAAGCCGCTGAAGGAGCTGCTCGGGATGGGCATGGACGATCCCTTCTTCCCCGTCGACCTCGACGCCGTCCCGGCGCAGATCCAGATGGAGGAGTTCGCGAGCGGCACCGAGCGTTCGGCCGGGCCGTTCCGGGTCACGGCGGCGCGCATCTTCCACCCCGCGCCGGCGCTCGCGTACCGGGTCGAGGCGGATGGGCGCTCGATGGTCTACGCGACGGACACCGAGGACCCGTTCTCCGGGACGGAGAACCCTGTCATCGCGCTCGCGAAGGACACCGACTGTCTCGTCCACGACGCGCAGTACCTCGACGACGACTACAAGAAGGGCTGGGGGCACTCGACGATCGCGACGGCGGTCGACGTGGCCGTGAAGGCGAACGTGAAGCGCCTCGTGCTGTATCACCACGATCCCGACCGCTCGGATGACGCGCTCGACCGCGTCGGCGCGGACGCGCAGCGCCTCGCGCGCGAGCGGGGGAGCACCATCGAGGTGCTCGTCGCGTACGAGGGGATGGAGCTCGCGGTCTAGGACCGCGATCCGTGGGCGAGGAGGGATTCGAACCCTCACGCTCTTTCGAGCACCAGCTCCTAGGGCTGGCGCGTCTCGCCAGGTTTCGCCACTCGCCCGCATCCCATTGTGAATGCGAGCGGGTGTTGTGACTACGTCTCTTTCGCGCGCGCCTCGACCCCGCTGAGGCGCTCGAGCACCTTGATGAGCGCGTGATTCCCATCGCGACCCTCGCCGGCCTGCTGCAGCGCCGTGTACAGCGAGTGCGCGAGCGCCGTCCCGGGCAACGCCGTCTTCGCGGCATACGCCGCGTCGAGCACGAGCCGCAGATCCTTCTGCTGCAGGTCGACGAGGAAGCCGGGGGCGAAGTCGCCGGCGAGGATC
>DASWDY010000097.1:0-3186 GCA_036395035.1 Candidatus Limnocylindria bacterium | reverse complement strand
TCCTGGAACACGAGGCCGATGCGGCGGCGGACCTCGCTCGCGTCCTCGTCGACCTCGACGCCCGCGACGCGCGCCTCGCCCGCGCTCTTGCGGACGAGCGTGCAGAGGATGCTGATCGTCGTGGTCTTGCCGGCGCCGTTCGGGCCGAGGAAGCCGAAGATCTCGCCCTGCTCGACGGAGAGGTCGATCCCGCGCACGGCCTCGATCTGGCCGTACGACTTCTTGAGCCCGATGACCTCGACCGCAGCGGTCACCGTCCGACGTTATCACCCGCCCCGTGAACGGGGTGTGAATGTGTCGCGCAGTTATCGTTCGCGTCGCTTTGGACGCGGACGTCATCGTCGTCGGCGCAGGCCTCGCGGGCCTCGTCGCGGCCACGGAGATCGCCGACGCCGGGCGACGCGTGATCGTCGTGGAGCAGGAGCCGGAGGCGTCGCTCGGCGGACAGGCGTTCTGGTCCTTCGGCGGGCTGTTCCTCGTCGACACGCCGGAGCAGCGGCGCCTGCGGATCCGGGACTCGCGCGACCTCGCGCTGCGCGATTGGAGCGCCTACGCGGGCTTCGACCGCGATGAGGACCGCTGGCCGCGGCGCTGGGCGGAGGCATACGTCGACTTCGCCGCGGGCGAGATGCGGTCGTGGCTCTTCGCGCAGGGGCTGCGCCTGTTCCCGCTGGTGCAGTGGGCCGAGCGCCGCGGGAACTCCGTCCCGCGCTTCCACATCACATGGGGGACGGGACCCGGCGTGATCGAGCCCTTCGTCCGAAGGCTCGCGGACGCGGCGGCCCGCGGGCGCGTGTCGGTCCTGTACCGCTCTCGCGTCACCGAGATCCTGACGAGCGGCGGCGCTGTCGACGGCGTCGCCGGGGATGTGCTCGCGCCGAGCGGTGCCGCGCGCGGGACGCCGAGCGCGCGGACCGTCGCCGGGAGCTTCACGCTGCGCGCGTCCGCCGTCGTCGTGACGTCCGGCGGCATCGGCGCCGACCACGACCTCGTGCGCCGCTACTGGCCCGCGCGCCTCGGGACGCCGCCGCCCCGCATGCTGTCGGGCGTCCCCGATCACGTCGACGGCGCGATGATCGAGGTCGCGCGAGTGGCCGGCGCTCGCGCGATCGGCCTCGACCGGATGTGGAACTACCCCGAAGGCGTCGAGAACTTCGCGCCCATCTGGTCACGCCATGGCATCCGCATCCTCAGTGGGCCGTCACCGCTCTGGCTCGACGCCACGGGCCAGCGTCTACCGCCTCCGAACTTCCCCGGCTTCGACGCGCTCGGCGCGCTCGACCGGATCGCCCGGTCGGGCCATGGCCACTCGTGGTTCGTCCTCGACCGGAAGATCCTCGCGCGCGAATTCGCGCTCTCGGGGTCCGAGCAGAACCCCGACCTCACCGGCCGCAGCGTGCGCATGGTGCTGGCGCGCGCGCTGCCGGGCGCGGTCGCGCCGGTCGCGCGCTTCGCGCGCTCGGGCGTCGACTTCGTGTTCGGGCGCGACCCCGCCGAGCTCGCGTCGCGGATGAACGCCCTCGCGCCCGGCGTCGACGCGTCCGCGCTCGAGCGCGAGATCCATGCGCGCGACGACGAAGCGCTCTCGCCGGCGCCGAGCGACCCGCAGCTGCAGGCCGTCCGCGGCGCGCGCCGCTACATCTCGGACCGCATCCTTCGCGTCGCGCGGCCGCACCGCTTCCTCGATCCGAAGGCCGGGCCGCTCGTCGCAGTGCGTCTGTGGATCCTCACGCGCAAGACGCTCGGCGGTCTCGAGACGGACCTCGAGGGTCGCGTGCTCGGACCCGGGGACGCACCCGTGCGCGGGCTGTTCGCGGCCGGCGAGGTCGCGGGCTTCGGCGGCGGCGGGATGCACGGGTACCGCGCGCTCGAGGGCACGTTCCTCGGCGGCTGCGTCTTCAGCGGCCGCGTCGCCGGAAAGGCGGCAGCGCGCGCGTAGAGGAGATCCCTTCGGCAACTACACGTGGAGTGCACCGAAATGAGCGTTCGGTACCACTCCTGCATTGTCACTCCCTCACCTTCGCTGAAAGGAGGCCCGGATCGTGGACATCACGACGCTTCTCATCTTCCTCGTGGTCGGTCTCATCGTCGGTCTTATCGCTCGTTTCCTCGTCCCCGGTCCTGATCCGATGGGCTGGGTCAGCACCATGGTCCTTGGCGTCCTCGGCTCGTTCGTGGGCGGGACGCTCGCGAACCTGCTCCTCGCGGGGCAGGCGACCGTGCAGAGCGCGGGCTGGATCGGCTCGATCATCGGCGCCGTCATCCTGTTGCTCATCTATCGCGCCATGTCCGGCCGTCGCGTCACGGTCTAGACGAGAAAGCACGGCGGGACCTCTCGTCCCGCCGTGCTCGTCGCAGGGCACGAAGCTCGGACGCCGCTCGGCGACCGCGAACACGACGGCGATCGCTCAGTCCAGGCTGAACGGCGGGTAGCGATCGGTGATGAGGAACAGCATGTAGGCCTGGACGCGCAGCGCCCATCGACCGACCCCGACGACGAAGTCGAACAGACCGCGCGGGTACCGGCCGGTGATGAGGATCGCGAACCACGCCACGATGATCGCGACGACGGCGAACACGCCGAGCACGATCAGGACGATGTAGTGGGGGATCGCGAGCAGCCACTTCACGAGCGGTAGCCAGCTGTTGAGCTGGCGCACATCGGGGTAGTCGAGGTCCAGGTGCACCGCCTGCTCATCCTCGGTGGACGGGTACTCGTCGCGCAGCAGCGCGAAGTAGGAGCCGACGCGGAACGTGAACCGCGCGAGCGCGAGCTGGAAGTCGAACCACCATCGCGGGTATCGCTGTCGGAACACGATCATGAGCGCGGTCGCGACGCCGATCGAGAAGACGATGTTCCCGCCGGAGTTGCGCACGCGTTCGCCTTGCTCGGTGGTCCAGGTCGAGCTGCCGCTCGCGCTGAGGAGCGACAGGATGATGAGGATCGGGATGATCCAGAAGATCCGCAGCAGAGTGGTGACGCGATCGAGGTGCTCGGGGCGGTCGATCCGTAGTCGCGCGGGATACGGTGCAGCCGTCTGGGCAGAAGTTGCCGCCATCGACGTCCTCCTTGGTGCGGGGGCTCGCGCCGATGATGCGCCACTACCCGCCGAACGGTCCCGGCTCTAGGGCCATCTGACCCTCCACCCGGGGGGGCCGAGCGCGGACAGTTACCGCATGTCGGCG
>DASWDY010000096.1:0-2657 GCA_036395035.1 Candidatus Limnocylindria bacterium | reverse complement strand
GCAGGCCGCCGTCCTCGGCGATGCGCGCGCCCTCCGGGCTGATGACGCCGAACTGCAGCCACAGCGCCTTCGCGCCGATGGCGACGGCCTCGCGCGCGATCTGCGGCACCGCGTCCGGGCGCCGGAAGACGTCGACGACGTCCACCGGGAACGGGATCTCGGACAGCGACGGGTATGCCGTCTCGCCGAGGATCGCCTTCTCCTTCGGGTTCACCGGCACCACGCGATAGCCGTGACGGCGCAGATAGAACCCGACGAAGTTGCTCGCGCGCAGCTCGTCGGGCGAGAGGCCGACGATCGCGACGGTGCGCGCGGAGCGGAGCAGCCCGACGATCGTGAGCGGGTCCTGGTAGCGAGGGTCGACCGCGGTCGGCGCCGGCGAGATCCGCGACGTCGCGCTCATGCCGCGCTCGCCGCAGCCAGACCGCACTCGAGATCCGCGAGGAGATCCTCGACGGACTCGAGACCGACCGAGAGCCGGATCGATCCGGGGCCGACGCCGGCCGCGGCGAGCTCGGCGTCGGAGAGCTGCCGGTGCGTCGTGCTCGCCGGGTGGATGACGAGGCTCTTCGCGTCGCCGACGTTCGCGAGGTGGCTCCAGAGCGAGAGCGCGTCGATGAACCGGCGCCCGGCGTCGCGGCCGCCCGCGAGGTCGAAGACGAAGATCGAGCCGGCGCCGCGCGGGAGATACCGCTCGACGAGCGGCCGGTACGGGCTCGAGGGAAGGCCCGGGTAGCGGACGCGCTCGACCGCGGGGTGCCGCTCGAGGAAGCGCGCGACGCCGACGGCGTTGTGGACGTGGCGCTCCATCCGCAGCGAGAGCGTCTCGAGGCCGAGCAGGAACAGGAACGCGTTGAACGGCGACATCGCGCCGCCGAGGTCGCGCAGCGACTCGGCGCGCAGCTTCATGAGGTAGCCGTACATCCCGAACGTCTCGTGGAACGCGAGCCCGTGGTACGCGGGCGACGGATCCGCGACGACGGGGAACCGCCCGTTCGACCAGTCGAAGGTCCCGGCCTCGACGACGACGCCGCCGATGCTCGTGCCATGGCCGCCGATGAACTTCGTCGCGGAGTGCACGACGATGTCCGCGCCGTGCTCGATCGGCCGGCAGAGGTACGGCGTCGCGAACGTCGAGTCGATCATGAGCGGCGCGCCGGCGCCGTGCGCGATGTCCGCGACCGCCGCGATGTCGAGGACGTTCCCGCCCGGGTTCCCGATGGTCTCGCCGAAGAGCAGCTTCGTCGTCGGACGCAGCGCGGCGCGCCACGCGCCGAGGTCGTCCGGATCGACGAACGTGACCTCGAGCGAGAGCTTGCGCGCGAGATGCTTCAGCTGCGTGAGCGTGCCGCCGTAGAGCGCGCTCGACGAGACGACGTGATCGCCGGGCGTGAGCATCGTGAAGAACGCGGCGGCCTGCGCGGCGAGCCCGCTCGCGAACGCCACCGCGCCGACGCCGCCCTCGAGGCTCGCGACGCGCTCCTCGAACACGGCGACCGTCGGGTTCATGATCCGCGAATACGTGTTCCCGTACTCCTGCAGGTTGAAGTACGCGGCCGCGGAGTCCGGATCCTCGAAGACGTACGAGGTCGTCTGGAAGATCGGGACGGCGCGCGCGCCCGTGTACGGGTCGGGCCGCTGCCCCGCGTGGATCGCGCGCGTGTCGAACCCGTAGCTCCGGGTGCCCTCTTCACCCTCGCCGCGGCGCTCGGTCACGCCACGCGCTCCGCCACGCGGTCGAGGAAGGCGGTGATGTGCTCGGTCATGCGCGCCTCCTCGAGGAGGAAGGAGTCGTGGCCGTAGTCGGCGTCGATGACCACGTGCTGCACGTCCTTCCCGTTCGCGCGCAGGGCGCGAGCGATGTCCTCGGAGTCGCGCGGAGGGTAGAGCCAGTCGGATGAGAAGGACAGCAGCAGCGTCGCCGCCTCGACGGGCGCGAGCGCGCGCGCGAGCGAGCCGTCGCCGTATGAGCGCGCGAGGTCGAAGTACGTGAGCGCGCGCGAGATGTAGAGGTACGCGTTCGCGTCGAAGCGGTCCGCGAACGAGTCCGCCTGGTAGCGCAGGTACGACTCGATGGCGAAGTCGGCCTTGCTCAGGTCGTACACGGGTCCCGCCCCATCCTGGAAGTCGCGGCCGAAGCGGTCGCGCACGGCCTGCTCGGAGAGGTACGTCATGTGGCCGAGCATCCGCGCGACCTTGATCCCGGCGCGCGGCGCGCGGCCGGTCCCGGCGTAGGCGCCGTCCTGCCAGTCGGGGTCGGCCATGATCGCGCTCCGCGCGATCGCGTTCCACGCGACCCCCTGTGTCCCGAGCGCGGCGGTCGCCGCGATCGGGACGATCCCGCGGATGCGGTCCGGGAGCTGGACCGCCCACTCGAGCGCCTGCATCCCGCCGAGGGACCCGCCGCTCGCGGCGACGAGCGTCCGGATCCCGAGGGCGTCGAGGAACGCAGCCTGCGCGCGCACCATGTCGCCCACCGTCACGACCGGGAACGTGCCGCCGTACGGCCGTCCGGTCTCGGGATCGATGGATCCGGGACCGGTCGACCCGCGGCACGACCCGATCAGGTTCGTGCAGATGACGAAGTACCGGTCCGTGTCGAACGCCTTGCCCGGTCCGATCATGCCGTCCCACCAGCCGAGCCCGCCGCGTCCGCG
>DASWDY010000095.1:0-5372 GCA_036395035.1 Candidatus Limnocylindria bacterium | reverse complement strand
CCGAGGCCCACGCGCGGATGCTCGTGAACAAGCTGCGCGCGCATCTCGACGTCGAGGTCGCGACGACGACCGCGCGCGACTACTGGACGTGGCGGAGCGAGCTCACGGCGGGCACGACGTGGGTGGACGGCATCCGCGTGCACCGCTTCCCCGTGGCGAAGCCGCGGGCGCGCCTCTTCCACTCGTACGAGCGCCGCGCGTTCGCGGGCGACCACTCGCTCATGGACGAGCTCGAGTTCCTCGACGCGCAGGGCCCCGTCACGCCGGACCTCGCGGAGTTCCTGCGCCGCCACGGGCGCGAGTTCGATCACGTCCTGTTCTTCACGTACATCTACTGGACGACGGTCTTCGGGCTGCCGCTGGTGCCGGAGCGCGCCGTGCTCGTGCCGACGGCGCACGACGAGCCCGCGATCGGCCTGACGATGTACCGCCGCGTGTTCCACCTCCCGCGCGCGATCGCGTACAACACGGCGGAAGAGCGCGCGATGGTCGAGCGGCGCTTCGCGAACAGGCGCGTCCCAAGCGAGATCGTCGGGGTCGGGGTCGACGCTCCGGCGGCGCCGCCGTCGGCGGAGCGCTTCCGCGCGACGTATCGCCTGAACGGGCCGCTGTTCCTCTACCTCGGGCGCATCGTCGAGAGCAAAGGCTGTCGCGAGCTCTTCGACCTCTGGCAGCGCTGGCAAGGGGCTGCACCGACCAAGGCGACGCTCGTCCTCGCCGGTCACCGCGAGATGGACATCCCCGAGCGCGAGGACGTCCGCTACCTCGGCGAGATCCCCGACGCCGACAAGTGGGACGCGTTCGCCGCCTGCGGCGCCGTGCTCGTGCCCGAGCGACTGCAGTCGCTCTCGATCGTCACGCTCGAGGCGTGGGCCGCGGGTCGCCCCGTCGTCTGCCCCGCGCAGGCACCCGTCCTCGCGTCCATGTCACGACGCGCCTCGGCCGGGATCCCCTACCGATCGTTCGCGGAGTTCGCGGAGATCTGCGAGCTGCTCATCGAGCGCCCGGAGATCGGTGACCGCCTCGGCCGGTGCGGCCGCGAGTTCGTCGCGCGCACGTACACGTGGCCTGTCGTGGTGGAGAAGTACCTCGACCTGTTCGCGGAGGTGCGCGCCCGCCTCGCGTGATCGCCGAGCCGATCATGAGCTTCCTCGAACGAAGAGAGCGCCTCTCGCGAGGCGCCCTCTTCGCGATGCGCAGCGGATCGTTACTGCTTGGCTAGCACGAAGTCCTTCGTGACGATCCCGTTCACGACGAACGTCCCCGAGTACAGCTGGGCGTACTTCGGGTCCGGCGTCGTGCGGAGCGCGTAAAGGTCCCAGGTCTGGCCGGGCTTCGCGACGACGTCGCTACATGCCTATCCTGACCTCGCATGCGCAATCCGCCTCGTCGTCCGGGCGGCGACGGGGAAGAACAGGGTCGCTGGGACATCGACTGGTCGAACATCGACTTCTCGACGTTCGGCGGCCGCCGCAGGAGCCAGCCGCCCGGCGGGCTGATCGTCGCGCTGACGATCATCGCGGTCCTGTTCGTCGTGGTGCCATTCCTCGTCGGGCCGCTCATCGCCTTCCTTACGGACCTGCTCTGGTTCCGCAGCCTCGGTCTCGAGAGCGTCTACCTCGTCCGTTACACGGCCGGCTTCTGGGCCTTCGTCGTCTTCTTCATCGCGTTCTTCGTCTTCTCGGCGATCAACCTCTACTTCGCGCTGCGGCCGCGCGCGCGCCGCGCGGTGGTCGAGGAGGGCGGACGACCCGCGGGCGCGCTCGCCATCACGCTGCGTCTGCTGCCGATCCTGCTCGTGCCGGCGCTCTTCTTCGGCCTCGCCGGCGGCTCGGAGTGGGACACGATCCTCCGCTGGCTGAACGGCGCGGAGTTCGGCGTCACCGATCCCCTGTTCGGCCGCGACATCGGGTTCTACTTCTTCACGCTTCCCTTGCTGCAGTTCGTGCGCGGGTGGCTGCTCGTCGCGGTCGTCCTCGTCGCGATCGGCGTGTTCTTCATCTACAGCGCGCGCGGCATCGCCGGCGTCGCGGTCGGGACGGCCACCGTGCCGACGGACCTGCGCCAGGTCGGCGACCTCGCGCGCACGTTCGCGGTCCCGGCGCGCGCGCACCTCTCGATCCTCGCCGCGATCTTCCTCCTGCTCCTCGCCGGCGGGTACGTGCTCGATCAGTTCGAGCTCCTCTTCCGCGAGGAGCCCGTCCTCACCGGCGCGGGCTACACGAGCGTCAACGCGCGCCTGCCCGCGCTCACCATCCTGACGGTCATCGTCGGCATCGCCGCGCTCCTCGCGCTCGTGAACGCGTTCGCGCGGACGATCTGGCTCATCGCCGGCTCGCTCGGGATCTGGCTCGTCGCGTCGGTGCTGCTCCTTGGGGTGTACCCCGGGATCGTGCAGACGTTCTTCGTGAACCCCGACCCGATCAACCGCGAGCGGCCGTACCTCGAGCGCCACATCCAGGCCACGCGCGCGGCGTACGGCCTCGCGAACATCGAGGAGTCGGCGTTCGACGTGAGCGCCGCGCCCAAGCCGGCGGATCTGCAGGCCTATCTCGCGGACACCGCCACGGTCCGCCTGTGGGACTACCGCCCGCTGCTCGACGCGTACCAGCAGCTTCAGGCGCTGCGCCAGTACTACGCGTTCACCGACGTCGACGTCGACCGCTATCAGATCCGCGGCGCGGAGCGGCCGGTGATGCTCTCAGCGCGCGAGCTCGAGCAGTCGCGGCTCCCGCGCGAGGCGCGGACCTGGCAGAACATCCACCTCGTCTACACGCACGGCTTCGGTGCGGTCGTCACGCAAGTGAACGGCGTGACGCCCGAGGGCCTCCCGCGCCTCGAGGTCCGTGACATCCCCCCGCAGGGCGAGCCGAAGATCGACCAGCCGCGCATCTACTACGGCGAGGCGACCGACGCGTACGTGATCGTGGGAGCGACGCAGGACGAGTTCGACGGCGCCGACCAGCTCACCCGCTTCACGGGCGGCGGCGGCATCGGCCTCGGTGGCCTCTGGGACCGGCTCCTCTTCGCGATGCGCCTCGGCGACGGCAACCTGCTCGTGACCCCGCAGCTCACCGCGACGAGCCGGATGCTGTTCCACCGCGACATCGTCGAGCGGGAGCACCTCATCGCGCCGTTCCTGTCGTTCGACCGCGACCCGTACCTCGTCATCGCGGACGGCCAGATGTACTGGATCCACGACGCGTACACGACCGGCACGGGATACCCGTACGCGCAGTTCCGCGGGTCGAACAACTACATCCGCAACAGCGTGAAGGTCGTCACGAACGCATACGACGGGACCATCACGTTCTACGTCGTCGACGAGACCGACCCCGTCGTGCGGACGCTGCGCAAGATCTACCCCGACCTGTTCTCCAAGACCGTCGCCGAGATGCCGGCGCCGATCCGCGCGCACATCCGCTATCCCGAGGACCTGTTCCGCATCCAGGTCGAGATGTTCTCGACCTTCCACATGAGCGATCCGACGGAGTTCTACAACCGCGGCGACGCGTGGAAGATCGCGAACGAGATCTTCCAGCAGGGCGGGCAGAAGGCGCCGATCGAGCCGTACTACGTGACGACGACCCTCCCGGGCTCGACGCACAGCGAGTTCGTGCTCTTCGTGCCGATGACCCCGGCCGGCGACCGCGACAACATGGTCGCCTGGATCGCCGGGCGCGCGGACGCGCCCGACTACGGGAAGCTGCGCGTGCTGCGCTTCCCGCGCGAGCGCCTCATCTTCGGCCCGCTGCAGGTCGAGAATCGCATCGACAACGACAGCTCGATCCGCCAGCAGCTCACGCTGCTCGGCGGCGGCGGCGCGAGCGTCATCCGCGGGAACCTGCTCGTGCTGCCGGCCGGCGACTCGTTCCTCTACGTCGAGCCGCTCTTCGTCCAGGCGAGCCAGGGGCGCATCCCGGAGCTGCGACGCGTGATCCTCGCCACGCAGGACCGGGTCGTCATGGAGGACACGTTCGAGAAGGCGCTCTCGCGCCTCTTCAACGAGACCGTCGCGGGGCTGCCGCCGCAGCCCGCCGCGCCATCGCCGTCGCCGCGCCCGACCGGGACACCGGCCGCCACCACGACCCCGGCCGCCACGGCGACCGCGCGGCCGACGGGATCGCCCGCTGCGGCGTCCGTCGCGCAGCTCGTGCGCGAGGCGTCCGACCAGTTCGAAGCGGCGCAGACCGCGCTCAAGAACGGCGACTTCGCCGAGTACGGGCGGCGCATCCAGCAGCTGCAGGACACGCTCGCGAAGCTCCGTGCCGCCACGGGTCAATAACGGGCTGCAGGACCGCCACCTCGCGCTCGTCGCCGTCCTCGCGGGCGTGATGTGGTCCATCGGCGCGGTCGATCTCAGCGAGCCGGCCATCGAGCGCGTCGGCCTGCTGCTCACCGGGATCGGCCTCGGCGTCGCGGGCGCGCTCGGGCGCGACGTCGGCCTCGGCGCCGGGCTGTACGCGGTCGCGGTCGGCGGCGTCGAGCGGATCCAGCGCGACCTCCTCGAGGGCGGGAGCGACGTCCTGCGCGCGACGGCCGAGGCCATCGACGTCCTCATGCGCGGCGGGAACCCGTACGACCACGTGATGCTCAGCACGGACCCGCTCGGGTCGCCGTTCGTGTACCCGCCCGGCGAGTTCCTCTACTACCTGCTGCCGTACCGCGGCTTCGGCGAGATCGGCCGCGTCGAGACCTGGGCGGGGATCCTCACGATCGCGGTCCTCGTCATCGCCGGGGTGCGCGTCGGCGCGGGACGTGCGGCGCTCGTCGCCATGCTCTACGCGGTGTGGGGCATCGCGGCGTTCCGCACGACCGACGGCGGCAACGACGTCTCCGCCGCGCTGCTCGTCGTCGTCGGGTTCGTCGCGCTCGCGTTCACGTCGCTGCCGGCACCGCGCGGCCGCATCGCCTTCGCCGTCTCCGCCGTCGCCTTCGGGTGGGCGCTCGCGTTCAAGCAGTTCGCCGTGCTGGTATGGCCGTTCGCGCTGCGCCACCTCGCGGTGACCGGAGCGCCGTGGCGGCGCTACCTGCTGGTCTCCGGCGGCGTCGCGGCGGCGATGATCCTCCCCTTCCTGCTCTGGTCGCCCGGGGCGTTCCTCTCCCAGCAGTGGCAGGCGCTCACATTCCACGATCAGGTGTGGGGCCTGAACCTGCTGAACACGCTGCTGCGCTTCGGGACGGTGGATGGCCTGCTGGCCGCGTTCTTCGCCCTTGAGATCGTCGCGACGGTCGCCGTCGTCGTCATCGGCCTGCGAGCGCGCCCACCGACGATCGGGTCGGCCGCGCTCCTCGGCGCGGCGGTCCTCGTGGTGCCGCTCCTGCTCGCGAAGTGGACGACGCAGAGCTACTTCGTGTACGCCGCCACGGTG
>DASWDY010000094.1:0-5768 GCA_036395035.1 Candidatus Limnocylindria bacterium | reverse complement strand
CGCGAGGAGGCGGAACTCCGTCGGCGTGAGCGCGAGCGCCGTCCCGTTCACGCTCGCGTGATGTGTGCGCGCGTCGACGACGAGGCCACCGATGCGCACGGCCTGCGCGGGCCGCTTCGTCCCGCCGCCGCGGCGCAGCAGTGCGCGCACGCGCGCGAGCAGCTCGCGCTTGCTGAACGGCTTCTCGAGGTAGTCGTCGGCGCCGAGATCGAGCAGCTTCGCGCGCTCCTCGCTCCCCTTCTCGCCCGTCAGCATGAGGATCGGCGTGTCGCTCGTCGCGCGGATGCGCTTGCACACCTCGTCGCCGTCGAGGCGCGGCAGGCGCCGGTCGAGGACGACGAGGTCCGGCGGATCGTCGCCGTGCCGCTTCAGGGCCTGCTCGCCGTCGTACGCGGTGACGAGGTCGTAGCCCTCGTCGCCGAGGAGCGCGGCGACCATGCCGACCATCGCGCGGTCGTCGTCGACGATGAGGACCGTCGTCATTTCGCGGCCGCGGGCAGCGAGAAGACGAAAGCCGCGCCGTGGCCGTTCGCGTCCTCGTACCAAAGGCGACCACCCTGGGCCTCGACGATACGGCGGCACGTGTAGAGGCCGATCCCCGTCCCGGGGATCCCCTGCGCCGCGCCGTTGCCGCGCACGAACGGATGGAAGATGCGCTCGCGGTCCTCCTTCGCGACGCCCGGCCCTTCGTCCGCGACCCGGACCGTCGCGCGCTCGCCGTCCTTCGCGATGGCGATGCTGATCGCCGTCCCGGTAGGCGCGTACTTCGTCGCGTTGTGCAGCAGCCCGCCGATGACCTCCGCGGTCTTGCGCCGGTCGCCGCGCACCCAGAGCGGCGTCGTCGCGGCGCGCGGCGCGCGGACCTTGTGGCGGCGCAGCAGCGGCGCGAGCTCCTTCAGTGCCGCGGTCGTCGTCGCGCGGAGGTCGAACCGCGTGCGCCGCACGGAGACCTCGGGGCGGTCGTCGCGGACGCTCGTGAGGATGCGGTCGACGAGGCCATCGAGCCGCTCGACCTGCGCGATCGCGGCGTAGGCCGAGCGGTCGCCGCCGCTCTCCGCGAGCAGATCGAGGTGGCCGCGGATCACCGAGAGCGGCGTGCGGAGGTCGTGCGTGACGACGGCGACGAACTCCGACCGCGCGAGGTCGAGCTCGCGGAGCGTCTCGGCGGTCTGCCGCTCGAGCGCGTACAGCGAGGCTTTGTCGATCGCGAGCGCCGCCTGGTTCGCGAGCGCACCGACGAAGGCGACCTCCGCGTCGAGGAACTCCTTGTAGTCGGGCACCTGCAGGCCGACCGCGCCGAGCAGCCGGTCGCCGACGAGCAGCGGCACCGCGAGGTGGTCGAACGCGACGATCGGCCGCGCCTCCGCGAGCGCGCGGTGCGTGGCCTGCAGCGCCGGCTTGGCGAGATCGCCCGAGCGCGCGCGCACGCGGGCGCTGCCGTCGGTGTCGCGCAGGAGGATCGCGCCCGACGCGCCGGGGTACACGCGCACGAGGCGGTCGACGACGAGCTGGAGCACCTCGTCGAGATCGAGCGTGGACGTGAGCACGTTCGACACCTCGAACAGCGCGGAGACCTCGTGCAGCTTGCGCTCGGCCTCGCGCTGGAGCCGCGCCTTGTCGATGATCCCCGCCACCTGGTTCGCGATCGTCTGGAGGAAGTCGATCTCCTCCTTGGAGAAGTCGCGGGCGTGCGCGGTCTGGACGTTCATCACTCCCACAACGTCGTCACGCACGACGAGCGGCACCGACAGCATCGAGATGAACTGCGGCTGGTCGGCGCCGCGGACCCACTTGAAGCGCGGCTCCTTGCGGACGTCGCGCGCCGCCAGCGGGACGCGCGCGTTCGCCACCCAGCCCGTGATGCCCTCGCCCACGCGCAACGTGACGCGTCCGATGTTCCGGCGGTCGAGGCCGTTCGTGGCGACGAGCCGCAGCAACCCCTCGCGCTTCTCATGCAGGTACAGCGATGCGACATCCGTGCGCATCGCGTCCGTCGTCCGGTCGATGACGATCCGGAGCATCTCGTCCCAGTCCCGGGTGGAGGAAGCGAGCTGGGTGATCTCGTGGAGGAACGAGAGCTCCTGCATCTTCCGATCCACGTCGCTCACCTCGTCGATGATGGCATGACGTACGCTCGGCGAGTGGCTGTCGTCCTTCGTACGGACGCGCTGACGAAGCGCTTCGGCCCCCTTACCGCCGTCGACCGGCTGGACATCGAGGTCCGCGAGGGCGAGATCTTCGGCTTCCTTGGGCCGAACGGCGCGGGAAAGACGACGACCCTGCGGCTGCTCTGTGCGCTCATCGCGCCGACGAGCGGGAGCGCGGAGCTCGCGGGGATGCGCCTCGGGCGCGACGACGAGCGGATCCGCGCGTCGGTCGGGATCCTCACCGAGCACCCCGGCCTGTACGAGCGTCTCACCGCGGCGGAGAACCTGCGCTTTTTCGCATCGCTGTACGGGCTCGACAAGCGGACCGCGGACGCGCAGGTGGACCGGTTCCTCGGGCTCATGGGCCTGACGGAGCAGCGCGACCGCCCCGTGGCCACGTTCTCGCGCGGCATGAAGCAGAAGATGGCCATCGCGCGCGCGGCGCTGCACGAGCCGCGGATCCTGTTCCTCGACGAGCCGACCACCGGGCTCGACCCCGACGCCGCGCGCACGGTGCGCGACCTCATCACGTCGCTCGCACGAGAAGGCCGGACCGTGTTCCTCTGCACGCACAACCTCGACGAGGCCGACCGGCTGTGCGACCGGATCGCGTTCTTCCGCCACCGCGTCATACGCATCGCGGAGCCGGATAGCCTGCGCGCCGAGCTCTACGGCCGCACGGTCGAGATCAGGGTCGTACCCGCGCCGCTCCCAGCGCATCTCGAGCGCATCCGTGCCGTCGCCGGCGTGCGCGAGGCGTGGCTCGAGAACGGCTCGATCCTCGTCCGCACGGACGATCCGCTGCGCACCGACCCCGCGATGGTGCGCACGCTCGTCGACGCCGGCGCCGACGTCGCGTTCGTCAGCGAGCGCCGGGCCTCGCTCGAGGACGTGTACCTGCGCGTGGTCCACGAGGAAGGTGAGGGGACGTGACCGTCCTCGCCGGCCGCGCGTCGCGCGCGACGATCATCGCGTCCGTCTGCTCGCGCGAGTGGCGCGAGGCGCTCGGCAACAAGCTCCTCGTCGGGATGACGCTGTTCCCCCCGATCGTCATCCTCGGCGCGGGCGTCTTCGCGGTCGCCGCGGCGGCGCTCTACCCGCCGAGCGAGAAGGACCTGCGCGCGATCTACGCGGCCGCCCCGGCCGTCGCGGGGCTCGACCCGACCGAGGCCGTGCAGGGGATCATCGCGCAGTACTTCCTCGTCCTCTTCATGCTCATCCCCACGGTCGTGCCGCTCACGATCGCGATCTACTCGGTGATCGGCGAGAAGGCCGCGCGGACGCTCGAGCCGCTCCTCGCGACGCCGGTCGGCGTCGGCGAGCTCCTCCTCGCGAAGAGCATCGCCTCGACGATCCCCGCGGTCGTCGTCACGTGGATCGCGTACGTCATCTACCTCGTGTCGGTCGTCCTCCTCGGCAGCCCCGCCGCGGTGCGCGCCGTCACCGCGCCGCGGTGGATCCTTGCGGTCGTCGTCATGGTCCCGCTCCTCACCGCGCTGTCGGTGAACCTCGGGATCCTCATCTCGACGCGCGTGAACGACGTGCGCGTCGCCCAGCAGATCGGCGGGCTCGTCGTGGTCCCGGTCGTCGCGCTCGGCATCGCGCAGGTCACGGGACGCGTCGTGCTCGACGACTCGTCGTTCATCCAGATGACCGTGTTCCTGATCGTCGTCGATCTGGTCGTGTTCTTCCTCGCGAGGCTCGCCTTCCAGCGCGAGAACATATTGACCAGATGGCGCTGACGCCTACGGGATAGCGCTCGCGCGCGGCACGGGCCGGAAGGTCGTCGACGGCGCCGATGTCGGGAGCGGCGTGCGCGCGGGCGACGAGCCCGGACGCGGCTGCGCGCGCTGGGACGGCGCCGGCCCGGCCTCGTCACCGAAGGTGCGCGGCGGGCCGATCTCGACGGTCTGTTGCTGCCTGACGCCGGCGATGAAGCCGCGCTCGCGCAGCTCGTACTCGAGCGTGTACGTGCCGCGGACGTTCGGCGCGACGAGCGGCGCGAAGAACGTGCCCGCGCGCTGGTACGTGCGCATCAGCCCGAGCGGCTGCTGGCCTTGCGCCACGATCCGATCCGTCGCCGGGTCGATGAAGCGCCATCCGAGCGCGAGCTGGTGGTCGTCGGCGCGGACGGGCTGGAGCGCCGTGTAGGCGACCTCGATCATCGACGCCTCGCTCCGGTGCAGGAGCGACGGGACGCGCACCGTCGTCTCGGCGACGAACGGCAGGTGGAAGCGCAGCGGGATCGTCGCGGTCGCGACGCCGAGGGACGACAGCGCTCGACCGCTCGCGTCGACGAGCCCGAGCACGAGCTTCGCATCGCCCGGCCGCGTCGGCACGCTCATCACGATCGGCAGGGTCACGCTGCCGCCGGGCGCGACCTGCCCGAGCGCGAGGCCGCGCGGATCGCGCGCGAGGACGTTGTTGGCCGTGTCGCGCAGCTCCCAGAGCAGGCCCATCCGGCCGTTCCCCGTGAGCGTCCAGGGCTCCTCGCCGATGTTGTCGATCGTGACGTCGAGCGCGAGGGTCGATCCGATCTCGGCGTATTGCGCGTCGCGCGGCACCCGATAGCGCGCGGCGGCGGGCGGGGCGGTCACGCTCGCGTACACCGTCGAGGCGAGCCGCCCGATGAACGAGTTCGCGACGTCGTCGTCGGTGTCCCACGTCATGGCGACGAGCACACGCGGGCCGCTCAGGGTGAAGACGATGCCGGCGTCGTGGACCGCGCCGGCGAGATTCCCGGTCTTGTGCGCGACGCGCGTGCCCTCCGGGAGCTGCGCCGGGATGCGGTCGTTGATCTGCTGGCGCTCGAGCCGTCGCAGCATGCGGTCGGACGCCGCGGGCGAGACGAGCTGCCGCTTCGCGAGGAGCGTGAAGTACGTCCCGACCGCGCGCGCGGTCGCGAGGTTGTCCTCCGACTCGTCGAGCGCGACGCGGAAGCCTTTGATCCCGCTCTTCTCGAGATACGCGTTGATGGTCGCGGGGCCGAGCATGCGCCAGAGATGCATCGCGGTCCCGTTGTCCGAGATCGTGATCATCTGCTCGAGCGCGTCGTCGAGCGTGAGCTCGGCGCCCGGCGCGACGAACGACCCGTCCTCGGTGATGTCCTCGGCGTCGATGACGATGGTGTCGCTGTAATGGAGCCGCCCGAGCTCGACCTGGTGCTCGGCCTCGGCCAGGAGCGCGAGCTTGTAGAGCGACGCCGTGATGACCTGCTCGTCGGGGTTCCTCGCGTAGAGCGGCTGCGGGAGGCTCGGGTCGGCGACCCAGATCGCCGCGCCGCCCGGGAACGTGCCCGCGAGCTCGTCGATCCGGCTGTTCAGCGTCGCCGCGGCCGCCGGCACGGCGCGCAGCGGCAGCGCCGTCAGGGCCAGAACGAGGGCCAGGCCGACCCCGGCGGACCACATGTCGGCCTTTGTAACGGTGCGTCAAGCATGCCTGTGTCGCCTGCTTAATGAAGTGGAGGCGGTTCTTACCTCTTTTTGACCGTCGCTACCGCTTCGCGACCGAGACGGACCATCTCCCGGTAGCCCGCGACCGTCTCGTCCTCGAAGCCGAGGAGGTGGAGCGCCCCGTGGGCGGCGAGGAACGCCACCTCGCGCGTCAGCGTTCGGCGGCCGC
>DASWDY010000093.1:0-6997 GCA_036395035.1 Candidatus Limnocylindria bacterium | reverse complement strand
CTGATCCCCCTCGGTCCATGACGCAGCATCATCGGTACCCCATTGCCATACCCAGCGGCCTCGATCGTCTCGATCGCATGACGATCCGCACGAACGAGCGAGCGGGGCGCCGGCTGCTGAACCTCGCGGTCGGTCCGCGCGTCCTGCCGTACCAGGCGCTGCCGGTCCTCACGGGCAGCATGGAGCCGGCGATCCCGACCGGGTCGCTCGCGATCGTCACGCCAGTGCGTGGCGAGGAGCTCGCGGTCGGCGACGTCATCACGTTCCACCACCCGAATGCGCCGACCGCGTACGTGACGCACCGGATCGTCGCCATCGAGGGTGATGGGGCGAGCCGCGCGTTCGCCACGAAGGGCGACGCGAACGCGCTGCCGGACGCGTGGCAGGTGAAGGGCACCGGGACCGGCTGGCGCTACGCCTTCGCCGTGCCGTTCGTCGGCGGCGCGATCGTGGCCCTCACGGCGACCCCGCTGCGCTTCGCCCTGTTCGCGATCCCGCTGCTCGCGCTGGCGCTGCTCGCGCTCGCCGAGATCTGGCGACCGCGGCAGCGTGCGCCACAGCGCTTCGCGCGCACGGCCTGACCGATGCGCCGCCTGCGGCGCGCCGCGGTCGACGCGCTCCTCCTGGCCGCTCTCGGGATCCTGACCGCATCGATCCCCTTCACCGTCGGTGCGTTCTCGGCCATGACCGCATCGGCATCATCGTTCACGAATCTCACGGTGAGCCCTGTCACGCTCGACCCCGCGGCGGTGAGCGGCGGCACCGTGCACATGACGTGGAGCGCGTCGGCGACGGCGGCGTCCGAGACCGTGACGTACGGCGTCCTCCGGCGCGCGGGCACAGGCACGTATTCGCAGATCGCGTCCGTCGGCGGGCTCACGTACGACGACGCGCCCGGTGACGAGCGTGGCGAGCTATCCGAGCGCGACGTCGGTCGGCGCCGTGACCTCGACGACGATCACCGGGCTGACGCGCAGCGCGAAGTACTGCTTCTACCTGATCACGAGCGACGGAGCGGGCAACCAGAGCGGCGCGAGCAACGTCGCGAGCGCGAGGGCGAAATAGGGGCTAGCGGTCCTGTCGCGCGAGCCGCCACGCGAGGAGGCCATACGCGAGCGCTCCCCAGGCGGCGATGACGACGATCGACAGCCACGCGTCGCTGAAGAGCGCGCGGTCGCCGAACGCGTTGGCGATCAGCCGCATCGCCTGGCTCGACGGGAGCGCCTTCAGTGCGAGCTCGACCGGCTCCGGCACCGGCAGGCCGACGACGAACGCCGGTCCCATGACCGGCAGCAGGAACAGCGAGGACCAGGTCGAGACCTGCTGCGCGGTCCGGAAGATCCCGCCGAGGAGCAGGCCGAGGCCGACGAGCACGATGGCGATGCTCCCGATCCCCACCACGAAGGTCGCCGGGTCGCGCAGCGGGAGGCGCGTGAGCCCCATGATCAGCGCGACCGACATCGCGCTGAAGGTGACGCCGACGAGCGCCTTCGCGGCCATGACGTCGACGATCGACCCGACCATCAGCAGGGCATCGAGCGTGCGCTTCTCCGATTCCTCCGCGAGGACCATCGGGACGACGATCGTGGCGATCATCCCGAGGACCATGATCAGCGAGGCGAGCACGAAGTAGATCCGGGGTCCGAGCGCCGTGACGATGAGCGGATCGGAGCCGGGGCGCTCGATCGTCTCGGCGCGGAGCGCGACCGGCGGCCGCTGGCCCGCGCTCTCGCGGAGGACCGCGACGAGGGCGCTCGTCGCGAGCTCGCGGGTCGTGCTGCCGCTCGGCGCGAGGACGGCCACCTGCGGTGTCTCGCCCGCGCGGACCCGCTCCTCGACGCGCTCAGGGAGCACGAACGCCATGTCGGCGCTGCGCCGGTCGATGGCGGCCCGCGCGGCGGCCTCGTCCACGACGGCCTCGAGCTTCATGTCGATGACGCCGGCGACGCGCGCCTGCACGCGCTGCATGAGGGCGGCGCCGTCCGCGCCGGCGTACACCGTCTTCAGCTCGGGGCGGCGCTCGTCGCGGAAGCTGAAGTTGTAGAAGATCGCGAGCAGGAGCGGTGTCATGAGGATCACGGCGATGCGGCCCTGCCGCGTGGCGTCGGTGAGGTCCTTGCGCAGGATCGCGTAGATCTTGCGCGGGTCGATCACAGCAGGCGCCTCCCCGCGAGCGCGACGAAGACGTCCTCGAGCGTGCCCTCGCGCGAGTGGATCGTCAGGACCTGCCCTTCGCGCATCCACCCGTCGACGCGCGCCGCGTCCTCGGCCCGGTCGAGCGCGACGACGTGCTCGCTGCGGTCGGCGAGCAGTACGGTCGCGGTGCGCTCGCCATATCGCAGCTTCAGCTCGCGCGGCGTGTCGAGCGCCACGATCCGGCCCTCCGAGAGGAAGGCCACGCGGGTGCAGAGCTCGTCGGCCTCCTCCATGAAGTGCGTCGTCAGGAAGACCGTCGTCCCCTCGCGCGCCAGACCGCGCACGAGGTCGCGCAGCTCGCGCGCGGCCGCCGGGTCGAGGCCCTTCGTCGGCTCGTCGAGGAAGAGGAGGCGTGGGCGGTTCAGCAGCGCCCGGGCGATGAGGAGCCGCTGCTTCATCCCGGTCGAGTACGTGCCGGCGCGCCGCTTCGCGGCGTCGCGCAGCCCGACGAGGTCGAGGGCCTCGTCCGCGCGCGATCGCGGGACGCCGTAGAGCGACGCGAAGAAGCGGAGGTCCTCGGTGGCGGAGAGGCGCTCGTAGACGTTCTGCTCCTCGAAGACGAGGTTGATGAGCGGCTTGATCCGCTCGCGCTCCGCCGGCTGCCGGTGGCCGAGGACGCGCACCTCGCCGGAGGTCGGGTGCGCGCGTCCCGTGAGGATGCGGATCGTCGTTGTCTTCCCCGCGCCGTTGGGCCCGAGGAAGCCGAAGATCTCCCCGGGCAGCACCGCGAACGTGATCCCCTGGACCGCGTGCACGTGCCCGTACCGCTTGTGGAGGTCGACGACGTCGATGGCGGGGCCGTTCGCGGCCGTCATACGCAGTCCGCCGGCGGCGTGCCGCCGCGCCGGCACAGCACCGTGATGCGGCGGCCGGAGAGGAGCTCCACGACGGGGACGAGCATGTCGTCGCCACCCCCGAGCCCGGTGAGCATCGTCCCGTCGCGCGACCAGAGCGGCGCGAACACGCTGCGGCCGAGGTCCAGCCGCGACGCGGCGCTCCCGTCGGCGTTGCGGATCCAGATCCCGCCCGACGCCTCGCGCCCGGCGTTCTCCGACTCGACGTAGATGAACCGCTCGAGCGACGGGTGCCACTGCACGACAGGGATGAGCAGCTTCTCCACCTTCGCGACGTCGACGATCTTGCGCGACGCGAGGTCGTACGTATAGATGCGACTGGCCGGTGCGGTGGACACCGCGACGAGGAGCTCGGGCGGGTTCCGGCGCCACGAGACCTTGTCGCCGGGTCCGACGGTCGTCTCCGCGCCGCCCTCGCGGTGCGCGAGGCGCAGTTCGCTCCGGTCGGTCAGCTCGCGCGTGAACGCGAGCCAGACGCCGTCCTCGGACCACGCGAGCGGCATCGCGGGGACGTTCGTCTCGGTCGAGCGCTCGGCGATCTGTCGCAGCTCGCCGCCCGCTGTCAGGCCCGCCCAGATCCCGAGGTCGCTGCCGCCGTCGGCGGGGTACTTCGTGAGCGCGAAGCGCTGGCCGTCCGGCGACACGCGCGGCGAGATGACGATGGTCCCGGCCTCCTCGAACAGGACCGACGTCGTCCCGGACTCGGGCCGGAGGAGGAAGAGCGCGACGCGCGAACGCGACCCCGTCGCCGAGATGACGACGGCGCGGCCGTCGCTCGACACGCTGTACCCGCCGACCGGGGACGCGGGCGCGTCCCACTCGGCCACGAGCGTCGGCGCGCGCGTGCTGTTGAGGTCGACGACCCATAGGCGCGTGTGGAAGCCGTCGGCGATCGCGCGGTCCAGCGCGACGTAGCGGAAGCTCTCGGGCAGCGTGCCCGCCGGCGTCGCCTTCACTCCGGGCCGCGCCGTGGGCTCCGGCGTGGGCGACGCGGTGGGCGCCGAGGTCGTCGGGCGGGCGGTGGGCGCCACGGGCGCGGATGGCAGGGGCGTCGGTGTGGGCACCGCGGGCGCGGAAGTCGTCGCGACGGGTGGCGCCTCGCACGCCGCCAGCAGGGCGATGAGCGCGACGAGGGTCGCCTTCCTCACGCGTGGATGGTCCCTCAGGACCTCCGCTTGGGCCATCCTCCCGCCGGGATCTCGCTCCGCTCGATCGCGAGGAGATACCGCTTCACGTCGAGGCCGCCGCCGTATCCACCGAGCGTCCCGTCGCTCGCAACGACGCGGTGGCACGGCACGACGATGGGGATCGGGTTCGACCCGACCGCCGCGCCCGTGGCGCGCGACGCCCGGTCGTTGCCGGCCTTGCGGGCCACGGCGGCGTACGTCATGAGCTCGCCGTATCCGATGCGGCTCGTCGTACGGAGCACGCGCTCCTGGAAGGGCGTCAGCCCGCGCAGGTCGAATGGGACCTCGAACGACGTACGGCGCCCGGCGAAGTACTGGTCGAGCTCGCGGAACACGGGCGTCGTGCGCTTCGGATCCGGGACGATCCCCGGCCCGAAGAGCCGGACGAGGCGCCGCAGCTCCCACTCGCTCGGCTCCGAGCCGAAGTGGATCCCGGCCACGCCCTTCGGCCCCAGCGCGACCCACAGCGGGCCGACCGGCGATCCGAACACGGCATACCCGACGGTCGCGAGGCCCTCGCGCTTCGCGCGGGCGAGCAGCCGCTCGCGGGCGTCACCGATCGTGCTGACGTTCATCTCACGGCCTCCCTCACCTTCTTCATCGCTTCGGAGACGCGCGTGCGCGCGGCCTCCTCGGAGCATTCGAGCGTCGCGGCGATCTCGCGGTACGGCCGCCCCTCGACGGCGCGCAGGACGAACGCCGCGCGCTGGCCGGCGGGCAGCAGCCGCACCGCGTTCGCGAGATCGATCACGGTGATGCCGTCGCGCTCCGGCGCCGCGAGGCTGAGGTCCTCGACCGAGACGAGCGTCCGCCGCCGGCGCGCGCCGTCGATCGCCTTGTTCGTCGCGATGCGGTACAGCCACGCGCGCTCGTTGTCGCGCCGCGGCGGCGGCCACGCGCGGAACGCCGCGAGGAACGTCTCCTGGTAGAGGTCCTCCGCGTCGTGCCGGCTGCCTGTCAGCCGCAGCGCGTACGCGAAGATCTCACGCTCGTGCCGCTCGAGCAGCTCGCCGAAGGTCCGTGCCGCCGACGTCTCCCTCACCGCCAGGGAACGTATCGCATCGCCGATAGAACGAGGCAGGTCGACGGAATGTGAGCCTGGCACGTCCTCTGCGCCTTCTATCGGCAGCCGACGCTACGCGATCGGCGGCCGAAGGAACGGAGGTCAGACATGCGCCAGCCTGACGAGGTCACGCGCGAGCGCGCCGACGAGGACATGGAGAAGGGCGACGTGGCAAAGGGAGACGCGATCCCGATGCCGGAGCCCAGCGCGGAAGCGAAGGCGGAGCTCATGGACCGTGAGCGCGAGGATGAGCAGGAGGAAGGCATCGCCGCCAAGCGCCGGGGTTCACGGGCCGCGCCGTCCGACCGGCCCGAGAACCGCCCTCCGCATCCGCAGGACGTGAACGAGATCGGCGAGGAGCACTGATGTAGTTTCCGGGGCGATGGGCGGGGGTGGAAGGGGGCGGAGCCCCCTGCGATGAGCAGGATAGACGTCCACACGCACCACTACCCGCCCGAGTTCTTCGGCCTCATCGAGCGGAGCCGGTCCGACTTCTCGTTCGGCACCGATCCGACCGGCCGGCGGATCATCCGCTACAAGGGCTCACGCTTCTTCGGCATCACGCCGGCGATGACCGACATCGCGAAGCGCATCGAGGACATGGACCGGGTCGGGATCGACGTCGCGGTGCTGTCGCTCTCGACGCCGAACGTGTACTTCGCCGCGCCGGAGGAGCAGCCAGCGGTCGCGCGCATGGTGAACGACGCATACGCCGGTGAGATCGCGAAGCGGCCCGGTCGGCTGAAGGGCTTCGCGTCGATCCCCATGGACGATCCCGACGCCGCGGTGCGCGAGCTCCACCGCGCGATCGACGAGCTCAAGCTGAACGGCGTGATCCTGCTCAGCAATGTGAACGGCCGGCCGCTCACGGATCCGCGCTACCGGCCGTTCCTCGAGGAGGCGCACCGGATGAACGTGTGCGTCCTGCTCCATCCCATGCTCCCGGCCGCCGCGGAGCCCTTCGGCGAATACGTGCTCGGGCCGATCATCGGGTTCCCGTTCGACACGACGCTCGCCGTCGCGCGCCTGTGCTTCAGCGGCGCGCTGCGCGACCTGTCGGGCATCCGCTGGATCGTCGCGCACCTCGGCGGCGCCATGCCATACCTCATGGAGCGGATGGACAACGGCTGGCGCGACTTCGCGGAGACGAAGTCGAACATCGACGAGCTGCCGAGCACGTACCTGAAGCGGCTCTACTACGACACCGTCTCGTTCAGCCCGCCCGCGCTGCGCTACGTCCACGGGCTCGTCGGCGCGGACCACATGCTCATGGGGAGCGACTACCCGCATCTGCTCGGCTCGATCGACCGCGCGGTGAGCTCGATCGCGGAGCTCGACGTGCCTCAGGCCGATCGCGACGCGATCTTCAGCGGGACCGCGATGCGCATCCTCAACAACGTCACGGGATGAGCGCGCGGAGGCGCGCGGCGAGATCGTCCGGCCACGGCGTCGGCTTGCGCGTGCTGCGGTCGATGAGGACGCCGGTGCAGTCGGCCGTCGCCGCACGCTCGCCGGTCTCCCCGTTCCACATCTCGTGCCGGAACGCGAAGCTGGTCCGGCCGAGGCGCGTGAGATGGGTCCGCACCGTGACGACGTCGCCGGCGAGGAGCTCGCGCTCGTATGTGATGTCGTAGCGCACCGCGGCGGTCGCCTTTCCCGATGAGCGCAGGTATGACGGCGTGAGCCCGATGTCGTTG
>DASWDY010000092.1:0-4109 GCA_036395035.1 Candidatus Limnocylindria bacterium | reverse complement strand
CACCGCGGACTGCGCCGCGGCGTGCTCCTTCGCTTGTGTGGCCGCGTGGGCCTGCGCCTGTGCGACGCCATTCGCGGAGGTGCCCTCATTGGTCGCCGCGTTCGTGCCCGCCTTCGTCCCGCCACGCGTGGCCGGACGCGTGCCGCCGCTCCCGCCGACGCGTGTGAGCATCGGCCGGTCGGCGCTGCCCGGGAGCTGCGCCGGGGTCTCAGGCGATCCCAGGCCGACGCCGACGATCACGGCGCTCGAGGCGTCGCCGGCGGTCACGACCTGATGCGCGAGCGCACCCTGCGGTGACCCCGCGATCAACGCCAGCGATGCCGCGACCGCCGCGGTCGCACGGAGCGCGGCTCCGAGGAGCTTGGGGATGTGCGTCATGTCGATCCTCCCTGTCGAATGGACTCAGGGGGATAACGCCGCACTCCACGCGCCGGTCAGGGGCGTGCATGTCGCGATCCGGCAACGAAGACGTAACGCCCGGACGCGCGATGCGCGCTACATCAGCGCCAGGCGAGCTCCTCGATCGTCGTGAACGGATCCTCGTCCTCACCGACACCGGATAGTCGGTAGACACCGTGATCCGTGACGATGAGCTGCGCGTACGCGCGCTTCGTCGGCGCGCTCGGCAGGATCTGCCACGCGCGCTTCCCGGGGTCCCATACCTCCGCGCGCTCCGTGGGGATGAAGCGCGTGCGCTCACGGTCCTCCGGCAGGCCGCCGACCGCGAGGACGCGGCCGTCGGACAGGGTCGCGCCTTGCGCGACGAGGCGCGGCTCGGCGAGGACGCCCGCGTACACGAACGTGCGATCGCGCCACGAGTAGCGCTCGGCGGTCCCCGCGCCCATGCGCTCGCCGCCGAAGAACAGCAGGTCGCCGCCAGGCAGCGCGACCATCGAGTGGTTCAGTCGGACCTCGCGCAGCTCGGGGCCCTCGACCGAGCGATCGTACCACAGCTCGTAGATCAGGGTCGTGCGCGTCATCGCGCCGTCGAGCTGGAACCCGCCGGCGACGAGCACCGATCCGTCGGGCAGCGTCGCGGCCGAGAACTGCGTGCGCGGGCGCGGCAGCGGCGCGACGGGAAGCCACACGTCGGTGCGCGGGTCGTAGATCTCGCTCGAGCGCAGGAGCCGGTTGTTGTAGTTGCCACCGGTGACGAACACGCGGCCGTCCGCCAGCGCGGTCGCGGCGTGATCGGAGCGCGCCTGGATCATCGGCGAAGCCTTCAGCCACGTTCGCGCCCACGGGAGGAACACGTCGACCTTCGCGACGCTGTTCCAGTGATCGCCGAGCCACTCGGTCCCGCCGCTCACGACGACGCGCCCGGCCCATCCGATCGTGAGCGTCTGGTTGACGCGGCCGAGGAGCGAGCCGGGCAGCACGGTCGATCGATGCGTGACCGGATCGAAGAGCTCGGTCGTGGCGATCGTGACGCGGTCGTCCTTCGCGTCGAGGCCGCCGACGATGAGGATCTCGCCGGTCTCGAGCGCGATCGCGCGCGCGTACGCGCGCGAGCGCGCGAGCTCGCCGGCGACCGTCCATGCGGGCTCGGGTGTCCGCTGGCCATCGCTCGTGACGCGGCCGACCGCCACTCCCGTGGTGAACACGACGGCGAGCGCGAGCAGGGGCGACAGCAGGCGGCGCATCAGCGGCGGACCAAGGATATCGAGGAAGGCTCGCTCTGCCGTCCTTCTGGCACCCGCCCGAGCGACCGCATATCGAACGGGTGCTCGATCAGACGACGTACGCCGTCAGGGCGCGATCACGGGGAGGCGGAGATGCTCCATGACCGCGCGCGCCAGGCTCGCATCCGCGGTCACGAGCGTGGCGTCGTGCCGTTCAGCGAGAGCGACATAGAGCGCGTCGAACGCCCCGAAGTTGTCGCGTAGGTCGAGCACACGCCTGAGCAGGGGCTCATGCGCGACGCGCTCGATAGGCAGATCGACGTAGTCGTCGATGGCCGCGCGCGCGAGATCGACCGTGATCGTCCGACGAAGGACAAGTCGTCGGAGCGCCGATACGACCTCGGCATCGCACAGGGCCGGCACCAACAGGTCGGCGGTCGGGTCCTCCACGATCGCGCGAATGGTGGCCGAGCGCGGCGTACCGAGCACGTATTCGAGGACCGCGGACGCATCGAGGACCTGGGTCAGGGCTTGCCTCTGGTCGCTCGCTCCCCGCGGATGATCTCGGCCGCCGGCACACCGATGTCTGTCGGGCCGCGCGCGCTGATCCGCGCGAACACCTCTTCGCGCGGCGGCCGCGCGACCTCGCGCTCGAGAAGCTCCTCCAAGAAACGCGTCAGGGGGATGCCTCGCGCCCTTGCGCGGCGTTGCAGCTCTTTGTGAAGACGCTCAGGTACGTCGCGGATCTGCACCATCCGGCCCATCCTCGCATATTGCGCATGCGCTTCGCATGCGTCAATCAGGGGCGCCTCGCGCGACGATCAGAACGACACCCGGAACCTTTTGCACGAACACAGGTACGGCACGGCCATGACGACCGCGCCGCGGCCGCGCCCTACTGGACGACGAGGGTCGTGCTGCCGGTCGCGACGCCCTTGTCCGAGAACCACGTGACGCCTTCCTGCACGAGGTCCCAGCGGACCGTGAACGTCCCGGCGATCGTGGGGACGCGCACCTGTGCCTGGACGGTCGCGGTGCCGTCGGTCGCGACGATCGTCGTGAGCGGCGAGCGCGCGCCGTCCCACACGTACACGTTCCCGGAGGCCGAGATGAGGTGGTACGCGAGGTACACCTGCGCCGGCTGCCACGCGAGCGAGCCGAGGTTCGTGATGGCGACCGGGAGGTTCACGGTCGCGCCGGGCGGCACGCTCGCCGTGCCGGACGCGACATAGGCGGCGCCGTACACGGGCGTCTCGACCTTCACCGCGATCGGCGCGAGCAGCATCCCCTGGCCCGAGAACCAGGTGACGCCCTCCTGGACGATGTCGAACTTCAGCGTGTACACGCCCGCGGCGGCGGGCACGGCGACGTTCGCCGCGACCGAGCGGACCTCGTTCGGCGCGATCCCGGCGAGCGGCGTGCGCACGCCGTCCCAGACCACGACCTTCCCGCTGCTGTCGTACCAGTGGTACGAGAGGTTGACGTTCGCGTCCCACGCGAAGTTGGACATGTTCTGCACGCGCAGCGGCACCGTCGTCGTCACGCGCGTCGGCATCGTCGACGGCACCTTCGACACGTCCATCGAGCCGCCGTAGAACGCGGGCGGGCCGACGACCACGGTCTGCTCGAACGGGGCGACGCCCTTCGCGCTGAACCAGGAGACGCCCTCGTGGACGAGGTCCCAGCGGAGCCGGTACGTGCCCTGCGTCTTCGGGAACTCGAGCTGCGCCTGCAGCGTCGCGCTCCCGGCCGGCGCGACGTCGGCCGTGAGCTTCGTGCGCTTGCCGTCCCACACGACCACGCGCCCCGCCGAGTCGAGCCAGTGGTAGCTCAGCGTGACGGGGTTGGCGCCCGCCGCCGACCACGTGAAGTTGCTGCGATTCGTGACCGTGAACGGCACGGCCGCGAGCCCGCCGCTCTGGGCGAGAGCGGTGACGGCCGGCTGGTACAGCGCGGCATAGACCGGGATGACGGGACCGGCGATCGCGGCGAGGAGATGCGGCGTGATGACGCCCTTGTCGCTGAACCAGCCGACGCCTTCCTGCACGAGATCGAAGCGCAGGTCGTACTGGCCGCCGGCCGCGGGGGCCGTGACCTCGGCCTGCACGGTGACGCTCTGGCCCGACAGCAGGTCCGCGCCGAGCTTCGTGCGCGCGCCGTCCCACACGACGGCCTTGCCGGCGCTGTCGTACCAGTGGTAGCCGAGGTTCACCGGGAACCCGCTCGTGACCGGGAACGTGCCGCGGCCCGTGTTCACGATCGTGATCGGGAGGGTCGCCGTCGCGCCCGCGCTGAACGGCGGCGTCTGGGACGGCAGCGTGTACTGGGCCTTGTAGTCGATGGCCACGTTGACCGGTGTGTCGTCCGGCGCGAGCCCCTTGTCGCGGAACCAGAATTCGTTCTCCTTGTAGAGGTCGAGCCACATCGTGTAGTTCGTCGGGTACACGGGCGCGACGACGGGGATGGTGAGCGTGATCGTCTGGCCCG
>DASWDY010000091.1:0-24951 GCA_036395035.1 Candidatus Limnocylindria bacterium | reverse complement strand
TCACGCTCGCGGAGGCGATGGCCGCGGCGACGTGACCACCATCGCACTCCTTTCCGACATCCACGCCAACCTCGTCGCCCTCGAAGCCGTGCTCGCGGCGCTCGGGCGCGTCGATCGCATCTGGGCCATGGGCGACACGGTCGGGTACGGGCCCGACCCGTCGGACGTGCTCGCGCTGCTGCGGGAGCGCGGCGCGCTCGTCGTCGCGGGCAATCACGACCTCGCCGTCGCGACGGGGCAGGGGATCGACATGTTCAACCCGCACGCCGCGGCCGCGGTGCGGACGCATCGGTCGTGGCTCTCCGCGGAGGAGCGCGACCGGCTCGCGTCGCTGCCGCTCACGGCGCAGGACGGCGACTTCACGCTCTGCCACGGCAGCCTTCGCGACCCCGTGTGGGAATACGTCATGTCGCAGGGCCAGGCGGCGGCGACGCTGAAGCTCGCGAAGACGCCGCACTGCTGCAACGGCCACACGCACGTCCCTGTCGTGTTCCGCCTCGCGGGCGCGCGCGAGGAGGTGACCGACGGGACCACGGTGCGCCTCGAAGGACGCGTCCTCGTGAATCCCGGCAGCGTGGGCCAGCCGCGCGATGGCGATCCACGCGCGGCCTACGCTGTCCTCGACACCGATGACGCCGCGGTCACGTTCCGTCGAGCGTCCTACGACGTCGGCATCACGCAACAGCGCATCCGATCGCGAGGGCTGCCCGGCTTCCTCGCCGACCGTCTCGCGATCGGCTTCTAGGGAACATGGGATGCTAGGCAGTTAGTGCCGACCGACGACGATCGCGGCAACGCGTCGGGGGACCCGCGGGACCCGGATGCCTCCAGCCTCGAGGAGCGCAGGACCCGAGCGGGAAGGCTCCCGGGGGACCGCTACGTCAAGATCGTCCGGCCGAAGGAGTTCCGGCGCGGACGCGAGGGCACCTACGTCGCGACGCCGGAAGCCACCGCGCCCACGACCGGCGCCGGCCGGATCTACGACGTCGTCCGGCGCGTGCTGTTCGGCAGGCCGCTCGGGAGCGAGGCGGAAGGGGTCGAGCGGCTGTCGAAGAAGACCGGGCTCGGCGTCCTCGCGTCCGACAACATCTCGTCCTCCGCCTACGCGACCGAGGAGGCGATGCGCGTCCTCGCCCTCGCCGGCACCGGCGCGCTCATCCTCACGATGCCGATCGCCCTCGCGATCGCGACGGTCCTCGCGATCGTCGTGCTGTCGCAGACGCAGGTCATCCGGACCTATCCCGGGGGTGGGGGCAGCTACGCCGTCGCGCGCGGCGAGCTCGGCGCGGTCTCCGGGCTCGTCGTCGCGTCGGCCCTCCTCATCGACTACGTCCTCACGGTCGCGGTGTCCATCGCGGCCGGCGTCGCGGCCATCGGCAGCTTCATCGGCCCCGTCTACGAGCAGCGCGTCCTCTGGGGCCTCGTGCTCATCGCGGTCCTCGCGATCGGGAACCTGCGTGGCGTCCGCGAGGCCGGGATCATCTTCTCGGCGCCGACCTACGTCTATCTCGCGGCGATGGGCGGCCTGCTCCTCTACGGGATCTCGCGCGTCGTCCTCGGCGCGGCGCCCCCGGCGGAGCTGCCGCCGACCCCCTTCGGCGCGACCGGATCCGAGGCGCTCGGGATCTTCCTGATCCTGCGGGCCTTCGCGTCGGGGTCCGTCGCGCTCACCGGCGCGGAAGCCGTGGCGAACGGCACGCCCAGCCTGCAGAAGCCCGAGGCCCGCAACGGGATCATCACCGTGATCCTCATGGGCACGTTCTTCGGCACGATCTTCCTCGGCATCACGTTCCTCGCGACGCACATCGGGGCGGTGCCGGACGTGCGCGAGCAGGAGACGCTGAACAGCGTCCTGACGCGGTCGTTCGTCGGCGTCGGGCCGTACTACTACCTCGTCCAGATCTCGACGTCCATCCTGCTCGTGCTCGCCGCGAACACGGGGTTCACCGGCTTCCCGCGTCTCGCCTCGGTGCTCGCGGACGACCGCTTCATGCCGCGGCAGTTCGCCTTCCGCGGCGAGCGGCTCGCCTTCTCCACCGGGATCGTCGCGCTCGCGCTCGTCGCGGCCCTCGTGCTGTGGAAGTTCGAGGGCAGCGTCACCGAGCTGATCCCGCTGTACACGATCGGGGTCTTCCTCGCGTTCACCCTCGCGCAGACCGGTCTGCTCCGACGCTGGTACACGCGCCGCGAGCCCGGCTGGCGGTGGCGCATGGTGCTCAACAGCGTCGGGGCTACGGCCACAGCGGTGACGCTGATCGTCGTCGCGGTGACCAAGTTCGAGCGCGGCGCGTGGATGGTGCTCCTCGTCCTGCCGCTGCTCGTCCTCCTGCTGTATGGCATCAATCACCACTACGGCTCGGTCGCCGATGCGCTCGTGCTCGAGGACCTCGACCAACCCCTCCCGCGGCCCCTGCCGCCGATCGTCGTCGTGCCGATCGCCCGGCTCGACCGGGCCGCGATCCAGGCCCTCGCGTTCGCCGTCTCGATCTCGCCGCACGTCCGCGTCGTGCACATCGCGTCGAGCGAGGAGTCGGCGCTCGAGTTCCGCCGCCGGTGGGAACGCTGGCGCGGGCGGATGCTCACGGACGGGCGGGAGATCCCCATGGACGACATCGTGTCGCCGTATCGCGCGCTCCTCCAGCCGCTGCTGAAGTACCTCGACGTCCTCGACCAGCGCGATCCACGACCGATCACCGTGGTGCTCGCGGAGTTCGTGCCGCGGCACTGGTGGGAGTTCATCCTCCACAGCCAGACCGCGTTCCGGCTGAAGGTGGCGCTCCTCTTCCGGCCGAACACGATCGTCATCGACGTGCCGTACCACTTCCGCGACACGGCGGACCTGGCGCGCCGCGGTAAGCCCTAAACTCCGCCGCTCATGGCGTTCCAGCTCATCGTCGTCCCGCTCGCGGGCACGGTGGTCGATCCCGATGTCGTCCGGCTGGCGGTGACGCTGGGCAGGCCGTCGAAGGCGCAGCTCCTCGGCGTGCACGTGATCGAGGTCCGTTGGAACCTGCCGCTCGACGCCGTCCTCGAGCCCGAGCTCGACCGCGGCGAGGAGCTCCTCACCAAGGCGGCGCGCGTCGCGGAGCAGGCCGGCGGCCACCTCGAGACCGAGCTCGTCCAGGCGCGGGAGGCGTCCGCGGCGATCATCGACACCGCACGCGAGCGCGGCGCTGACCTCGTCCTGCTCGGCATGCCGTACCGGAAACGGCTCGGGCGCACCTACGTGAGCCGTACCGTGGAAGAGGTGTACCTCGGCGCGCCGTGCGCGGTGCTGGCCTATCGTCAGGAGGAGCCCAGATGAAGATCCTCATCGTCGGCAGCGGGCGCGTGGGCGCGACCCTCGCCGGGATGCTCGACGCCGAGGGCCACCAGGTGACCATCGTCGACGTCGACCGCGCGTCCTTCGTCCACCTTCCGTCGACCTTCTCGGGGACCACGCACCTCGGGAATGGCGCCGACCTCGACGTGCTCCGCCAGGTCGGCGTCGACAAGGCCGATGCTGTCCTCACGCTCACCCAAGGTGACAACCGCAACCTCATGGCCGCGCAGATCGCGAAGGAGATCTTCGGCGTGAAGCGGGTGTTCGCGAAGGTGAACGATCCGATCCGCGCCGAGATCTATCGCGCGAAGGGCATCACGACCTTCTCGCGGACGACGATCCTGGCGGTGCTCCTCCGCGCGATGCTCAACGACGAGCGTGAAGTGGGCGAAGTGCTCCTCGAGCGAACGGGTGCGCTCGAGCGTCAGATGACCGGGGACCAGATGGGCTCGAGCCCGTCGCCGGTCGGAGCGCAGCGCTGACCATGTACGTAGTGGTCGCCGGGGGCGGGGAGGTCGGCTTCCATCTCGCGAAGGCGCTCATCGAGGGCGGCCACGAGGTGATGGTCATCGAGTCGGACCGCCACCGCGCGCAGTTCATCGAGGAGCAGCTGGGGTCCGTCGTGCTCAATGCCCCGGCCGACGAGGGGCGCTACCAGCTCGAAGCCGGATGCCAGCGCGCCGACGCCGTACTTGCGGTCACGGGTGAGGACGCGAAGAACCTCGTGATCTGCCAACTCGCGCGCTACAACTGCGGCCCGCACGGGCGCGTCATCGCGCGCGTGAACGATCCGAAGAACGAGATCGTCTTCAAGACGCTCGGCATCGAGGAGACGGTCTCGTCGACGCGCGTGCTCATGAACGTCATCGAGCAGGAGCTGCCCACGGGCGGGTTCATGCCGCTCATGCCGCTCACCGGATCGCACCTCGAGCTCATCGAGGCGGAGATCTTGCCGGGCTCCCCGGCCGCGGGGAAGGCGGTCCGCTCGCTGAAGCTCCCGGACGGATCGCTCATCGGAGGCATCGTTCGCGGCGGGAAGATCCTTGCCGGGGTCGGCGAGGCCGTGTTGCAGGCCGGCGACCGCGTGATCGTGTTCGCTCCCACGGCCGCCGAGTCGGAGGTCCGCAAGGCCCTGTTCGGATCCTGAGCCTCCCAGTGGACCTCGTCACCGCGTATGGGGTCCTCAGTGTCTCTGCGATGCTCGTCTTCTACTGGCGAGAGCCCCAGGCCCTCCCGGATCCGAGCGAGCAGCAGACCGTCGTGAGCCAGATGACCGCGCTCCTGGTGGGAGAGGGCACGCCGTACCACTACCTCGTGCAGGTCTCGACCGCACTGCTGCTCGTGCTCGCCGCGAACACCGCCTTCGCCGACTTTCCGCGCCTCTCGAGCATCCTCGCGCGCGACGGCTTCATGCCGCGGCAGTTCGGCTACCGCGGCGACCGGCTCGCCTTCAGCATCGGCATCATCGTCCTCTCGGTCCTCTCCGCGTTCCTCATCGTCGCGTTCGCCGGGAGCGTCACGAACCTCATCCCGCTCTACACGATCGGCGTCTTCGTCGCGTTCACGCTCAGCCAGACCGGCATGGTCCGCCACTGGTGGAAGCTGCGGAACGACGAACCGGGCTGGCAGGTCCGCGCGACGTTCAACGGGGTCGGCGCCGTCGCGACCGGGATCGTGGCGGTCGTCGTGGGCGTGGCGAAGTTCGCGCTCGGCGCCTGGATGGTGCTCGTCCTCATCCCGATCCTCATCGCGATCATGTGGGGCATCCACCGCCACTACCGCTTCGTGCGTGACGCGCTCACGCTCGAGCGGCCGGACACGCCGCTTCCGAAGCTGCGCCCGCGGGTCGTCGTCCCGGTGAGCAGGCTCGACCGGGCCGCCCTCTACGCGCTCGCGTTCGCCCGCTCGATCTCACCCGACGCGACCGCCGTGCATGTCAGCGACAGCGCGGACGAAGCGCAGCAGATGCAGCGACGCTGGGAGCGCTGGGGCGGCCCTGTCCCGCTGGCGGTGATCGAGTCGCCCTTCCGGGTGCTCATCCCCGCGCTGCTGGCGTACCTCGACGCGCTCGATGACCAGGACCCCGGGCGGGCGACGATCGTGGTCCTCTCCGAGTTCGTCCCCCGGCACTTCTGGGAGGGGCTCCTCCACAACCAGGCGGCGTTGCGTCTCAAGCTGCGCCTCTTCTTCCGCCGGAACACCGTCGTGGTGGACGTCCCCTATCACCTCGACCAGGCCTACGATCGCGCCTAGAGGCAGGCGCTGACGCCGACGCGCAGGAACCTTGACAACATTATTGTCAGCCTCTATATACATGAGACGTGGCACGTGCGAGCAGGCCCGTCTACGTCATCTCCATCGCCGCGGGCTTGGCCGGATGCCACCCCCGGACCCTCCGGATCTACGAGGAGGAAGGCCTCCTCGACCCGGTGCGGACCGAGACGAACATCCGGCTCTACAGCGACGATGACCTCCGCCGGGTGCGCGCGATCCGCTACCTGACCCAGGTGCGGGGCGTGAACCTTGCGGGCGTGAAGCTCCTGCTCCAGCTCCGCGGCATCGGCGATCTGCTCGAAGAGATCGCCGGCGCGCTGGACGACGAAGATGAGACTGGCAGCGGATCCGGTGGGACCGGCACGGCACGCTTCTAGAGGGAAATGAGGGACGACATGACGATCGAGACCCAGGAACAGCGCAGCTATCCGGCAGAGCTCCCGCTCGTCCCGCTCCGTGAGGCGGTGATCTTCCCGAAGATCGTCACGCCGCTCGGCGTGGGACGCGAGAAGAGCGTGAACGCGATCAACGCGGCGATGGGCGCCGAGAAGCACTACGTCCTCCTCGCCGCCCAGAAGGACGCGGAGGTCGATGACGTTCAGCCGGACCAGATCTACTCGGTGGCGACCGTCGCCGAGATCGTCCGCCTCCTCCGCATCCCCGACGGGAGCGCGCAGGTCATCGTCCAGGGTCTCGACCGCGTCCGCATCCTCGACTGGGCCCCCGAGGTCCGCTACTTCAAGGCGGCCTTCGAGGTGATCCCCGACGAGCCGGGCGGCCCCGTCGAGCGCGAGGCGCTCATGCGGAACGTCAAGACGTCGTTCCAGCAGTACGTCGACAACGGTGGCTCGATCCTCCCCGAGATCGCCATGACGGCGAAGCAGATCGAGGACCCGGCGCATTTCGCCGACCTCGTCGCGACGAGCCCCGACCTCACGCTCGAGCAGCGCCAGCAGCTCCTCGAGACGCACAGCGTCGTCGAGCGCCTGCGCTTCCTCTCGGTCTTCCTCGCCAAGCAGAACGAGATCCTCGAGCTGAAGGCGAAGATCCAGAGCGAGGTCCAGTCGACCATCGACAAGACGCAGCGCGAGTACATCCTCCGCGAGCAGATGAAGACGATCCAGAAGGAGCTCGGCGAGGACGAGGGCTCCGCGGAGCTGAAGGAGCTGCGCGAGAAGATCGAGGCCGCGGGCATGCCCGAGCCGGTGAAGGACAAGGCCCTCAAGGAGGTCGCGCGCCTCGAGAAGATCCCGCAGGCCTCCCCCGAGACGGGCGTCATCCGCACGTACGTCGACTGGCTCATCTCGGTGCCGTGGAACGTCGCGGCGTCCGACGACTGGGATATCAAGGCCGCCGGCGAGATCCTCGACGAGGACCACTACGGCCTCGGCAAGGTGAAGGACCGCATCCTCGAGTACATGGCCGTGCGCAAGCTCACCAAGGACGTGCGCGCGCCGATCCTGTGCTTCGTCGGCCCACCCGGCGTGGGCAAGACGAGCCTCGGGAAGAGCATCGCGCGCGCGATGGGCCGCAAGTTCATCCGCATGTCGCTCGGCGGCATCCGCGACGAGGCCGAGATCCGCGGGCACCGGCGTACCTACGTCGGCGCGCTGCCCGGCCGGATCCTCCAGAACATGAAGACGGCCGGCCAGATCAACCCGGTCTTCATGCTCGACGAGATCGACAAGGTCGGCGCGGACTTCCGCGGCGACCCGAGCTCGGCGCTCCTCGAGGTCCTCGACCCCGAGCAGAACTTCGCGTTCTCGGACCACTACCTCGAGGTGCCCTACGACCTCTCGAAGGTCATCTTCATCACGACGGCGAACATCGAGGACACGATCATCCCGCCGCTCCGTGACCGCATGGAGGTCATCCGCCTCCCCGGGTACACGGAGGACGAGAAGATGCACATCGCCACGGGCTATCTCCTGCCGCGGCAGCTGAAGCAGCACGGGCTGCTGGGCGAGGCGAAGGCGGTGGAGGAGCCGGCGACCGAGACCGCGCCCGAGACCGCGCCCGACGCTGTCACGCCGGAGACGACCGCGGAGGCCGCCGTGCCCGTCTCGAACCTTCCGGAGGGCGACGGCAAGCGGGGCGACGGCAAGCGCCTCGACATCACCGACGGAGCGCTGCGCAAGATCATCCGCGAGTACACGCGCGAGGCCGGCGTGCGCAACCTCGAGCGCGAGATAGGCGCGATCAACCGCAAGATCGCACGCAAGGTCGCGAGCGGCGAGCTCGACAAGGCGACCGTCGATGCGGACGACATCGCGACGTACCTCGGGCCGGAGCGGTTCGAGTACGGCCTTGCCGAGAAGGAGGACATGGTCGGCGCCGCCACCGGCGTCTCCGTGTCGGAGCACGGCGGCGACGTCCTCACCGTCGAGGCGACGACGATGGATCAGGGCTCGAAGACGGAGGAGTTCGTCCTTACCGGCCAGATCCAGAAGGTCATGGAGGAGTCCGCGCGCGCGGCGCTGTCGTACGTGCGGGCGCACCAGGCCGAGCTCGGCGTGCCGAAGGGATTCTTCAAGGACCACGCCATGCACATCCACGTGCCGGCGGGCGCGATCCCGAAGGATGGCCCGTCCGCGGGCGTGACGATGGCGACCGCGATCGTGAGCGCGCTCACCGGGCGGCCGGTCCGGCGCGACGTCGCGATGACCGGCGAGATCACGCTCCGCGGGAAGGTCCTGCCCATCGGCGGGGTGAAGGAGAAGCTCCTCGCCGTGCACCGCGCGGGCATCACCACCTTCCTCCTTCCGGAGAAGAACAAGAAGGATCTGGTCGACATCCCGAAGGAGGTGCTCGACACGGTCGAGGTGAAGACCGTGAGCACCATCGACGACGTCCTGCAGGCGGCGCTGCAGAAGCACGCGCGCATCACGCCGCCGGCGACCGGCTACCGCGACGTCGGCCGGCCCGCGCCGCCGCCCAGTTGAGCGAATGAAGGGGGGATCGCGGGGGGCAGAGCCCCCCGCGTAGGCTGGGATGCCGGTCGAGTTCAAGGACTACTACAAGACCCTCGGCGTCGCGAAGAACGCGACGACCGAGGACATCAAGAAGGCGTACCGCCGGCTCGCGAGGCAGCATCACCCTGACCTGAACAAGGGCGCCGACGCCGAGAAGCGCTTCAAGGAGGTCAACGAGGCCAACGAGGTCCTCAGCGACCCCGAGAAGCGCAAGCGCTACGACCAGCTCGGCCCGGACTGGGAGCGCTTCGCCCGCGGGAGCGGGCGGCCCGACCAGGGCGGGTTCCAGTGGGTCTTCACGGGGACGCCCGGCGCGGGCACGCAGGACTTCTCGGAGTTCTCCGACTTCTTCCGGATGATCTTCGGCGACGTCGGCGGATTCCCGGGCATGGGCCGCGAGACGCGCCGTCCCGGCAACGGACGCGCGCGCGTCCGCGCGCACGCGGGCGAGGACCTCGAGAGCGAGGTCGAGGTCACGCTCCCCGAGGCGTTCAAGGGGACGCAGCGGTCGCTCGAGCTGCGCCGAGAGGACGGGTCCACACGACGCCTCGACGTGAAGGTCCCGGCCGGCGTGCGCGACGGGCAGCGCATCCGGCTCGCGGGTCAGGGCGGCGCAGGCGGCGGGGGTGCTCCCGCCGGCGACCTGTACCTGCGCGTGACGGTGCGGCCGCACCCCTTCTTCCGCCGCGAGGGCGACGACATCCACGCGGATCTGCCGGTCGCGCTGCACGAGGCGATCCTCGGCGCCGAGGTCACCGTCCCGACGCTGAAGGGCCGCGTCGCACTGCGCATCCCGCCCGAGACGCAGAACGGGCGCGTCATCCGCCTTGGCGGACAGGGGATGCCGCGCGCGGGCGGCGGCCAGGGCGACATGTTCGTGACGGTGAAGGTCGTGCTTCCGCAGAAGCTCAGTGAGGAAGAGCGCGAGGCCGTGCAGAAGATCGCGGCGCGACGCGCGAGCGAAGACGTGAGGAGCCATCTGCTGTGATCGATCCGAACAAGCTCACCGAGAAGACCCAGGAGGCGCTGGTGCAGGCGCGCGCCCGCGCGGTCGACAACGGCCACGCGGAGCTCGACGTCGAGCACCTCGCCGCGGCGCTGCTCGCGCAGGAGGGCGGCACGGTCGCCAGCCTCGTGCGCGCGCTCGGCGGCAACCCGCAGCAGATGCTCGCCGCGATCGAGGCCGACCTCGACAAGCGGCCGCGCGTGAGCGGCGGCGCGGTGCAGATCGGCGCGTCGGCGCGGCTCGGCCGCGTCCTCCAGCAGGCGCAGCGCGAGATGCAGGCGCTCACGGACGAATACGTCTCGACCGAGCATCTCTTCCTCGCGATGCTCGAGGACACCGGCACGACGGGCCAGCAGCTGAAGCGGCTCGGCGCGACGCGCGACCGCGTCCTCGAGGCGCTGCGCGACATCCGCGGCAGCCAGCGCGTCACCGACGCGAACCCCGAGGGGAAGTACCAGGCCCTCGAGCGCTACGGCCGTGATCTCACGGATCTCGCGCGCAAGAACAAGCTGGATCCGGTCATCGGCCGCGACGAGGAGATCCGCCGCGTCATCCAGGTGCTGTCGCGCCGCACGAAGAACAACCCCGTGCTCATCGGCGACCCGGGGGTCGGCAAGACCGCGATCGTCGAGGGCCTCGCGCAGCGCATCGTCCGCGGCGACGTCCCCGAGGGCCTGAAGGAGAAGCGCATCTTCGCGCTCGACATCGGCGCTCTCCTCGCGGGCGCGAAGTACCGCGGCGAGTTCGAGGAGCGCCTCAAGGCCGTGCTGAAGGAGATCGTGGCGGCCGAGGGCGAGATCGTCCTCTTCATCGACGAGCTGCACACGGTCGTCGGCGCGGGAGCCGCCGAGGGCGCCGTCGACGCGGCGAACATGCTGAAGCCGATGCTCGCGCGCGGCGAGCTCCACGCGATCGGCGCGACGACGCTCGACGAGTACCGCAAGCACATCGAGAAGGACGCCGCGCTCGAGCGGCGCTTCCAGCCGGTCATGGTCGGCGAGCCGACGGTCGAGGACACCATCTCGATCCTCCGCGGCCTGCGCGAGCGCTACGAGGTGCACCACGGCGTGCGCATCCTCGACTCGTCGCTCGTCGCCGCGGCCGTCCTGTCGGACCGCTACATCAGCGACCGGTTCCTGCCGGACAAGGCCATCGACCTCGTCGACGAGTCCGCGTCGAAGCTGCGCATGGAGATCGACTCGCTGCCGGTCGAGCTCGACGAGGTCGAGCGGCGCATCCGCCAGCTCGAGATCGAGCGCGAGGCGCTCCGGAAGGAGAGCGACCCCGCGAGCCGCGAGCGCCTCGAGCGTCTCGAGCGCGAGCTCGCCGACCTCAAGGAGGGCTCGAGCGGCCTGCGCGCGCAGTGGCAGCAGGAGAAGGCCGCCATCACCGACATCCGCGGGAAGAAGTCGCAATTGGAAGAAGTGCGCATGGGGATCGAGCGCGCCGAGCGCGCCGCCGACTACGCGAAGGCGGCGGAGCTGAAGTACGGCACGCTCGCGCAGCTCGACCGCGAGGTCGCGCAGGCCGAGGACCGGCTGAAGGAGATGCAGCAGGGCCGCAAGCTCCTCGCGGAGGAGGTCACGCCCGAGGACATCGCCGAGGTCGTCGCGCGCTGGACGCACATCCCGGTCACGAAGCTCCTCGAGGGCGAGGTCCAGAAGCTCCTGCGCATGGAGGAGCGTCTCCACGAGCGCGTCGTCGGGCAGGACGAAGCGGTCACGGCCGTCTCGAACGCGGTCCGCCGCGCGCGCGCGGGCCTGCAGGACCCGAACCGCCCGCTCGCGTCGTTCCTGTTCCTCGGCCCGACCGGCGTGGGCAAGACGCTGCTCGCGAAGGCGCTCGCCGAGTTCCTCTTCGACGACGACAAGGCGATGGTGCGGCTCGACATGAGCGAGTACATGGAGAAGCACACCGTCTCGCGGCTCGTCGGCGCGCCGCCCGGCTACATCGGCTACGAGGAGGGCGGCCAGCTCACGGAGGCGGTCCGCCGCCGCCCGTACTCGGTCATCCTCCTCGACGAGATCGAGAAGGCGCACAACGACGTCTTCAACGTCCTGCTGCAAGTGCTCGACGACGGGCGCCTCACGGACGGTCAGGGGCGCACGGTCGACTTCAAGAACACCGTGATCGTCATGACGAGCAACGTCGGCTCCACGTTCATGTCGGAGCGCGGGCTCGACGAGGAGCAGATGCGACGGCAGGTGATGGACGCGCTCCGCGGCCACTTCCGCCCGGAGTTCCTCAACCGCATCGACGAGATCGTGTTCTTCCGCCGGCTCACCGAGGAGCAGCTCATGGAGGTCGTCGACAAGGAGACGAGCATCCTCGCGCGGCGCCTCGCCGAGCGGAAGATCGGCGTCGAGCTCTCCGACCTCGCGAAGGCGCACATCGCGCGCGAAGGGTTCGACCCCGTCTTCGGCGCGCGGCCGATCCGCCGCGCGATCCAGCGGCTCGTGCTCGACCCGCTCGCGCAGCGCCTGCTCGCCGGCGAGTTCAGCGAGGGCGACGTCGTCTACGTCGACCTGCGCGACGGCCGTTTCGAGTTCCTCAAGCAGGAGTACGCGAAGGAGCCGGAGCGGCAGCGCGTGCCCGTCGGAGCCAAGCCGAACTGAGTCACGGCCGGCCGCGAGCCGCGTTGAGCACGTCGGTGAGGTGGCTCGCGACCGTCCTTACGTTCGCCTTCGTCAGCGCTGCCTGCGGCGGCGCGACGTACATCCCCGCGAGCCCGACGCCGTCGCCCTCCGTCGCGCGGACGGCCGTGCCCACGGTCGCTCCCTCGGTCGCGGTCATCCCGTCGCCGACCGCGGCGCCCACCGCGACCGCGGCGCCGACGCCTGCCGAGACCGACGTCGTGAAGCGAGCGATCGAGCAGGTGAGCCTCGACACGATGTGGGGTCACCTGAACGCGCTTACGAGCGTCGTCTCGCGCGACCCGCGCCATGCCGGGCATGCGAAGGCGGTCGCATACATCAAGGAGCAGCTCGGCGCGATCCCCAACGTGAAGATCGACTCGCAGCGCTTCACCTATCAGAGCATCCCGCTCGAGAACATCCTCGCGACGATCGATCCGCCCACCGGCGCGCCCGCGAACGGCTGGGTGATCGTCGGCGCGCACTACGACTCGATCGCGAAGGCGACCGCCGGATGGAAGCCCGCGTCCGACCCCGCGCCCGGCGCGGACGACAACGGCACGGGCACCGCGGCGCTCCTGGAGTACGCGCGCATCCTCTCCGCGGAGCGCGCGAACCTGAAGCAGCGTGTCGTCATCGCGTTCTGGGACGGCGAGGAGTTCTTCTTCAAGGGAAGCGCATTCTTCGTGCAGGGGCTGCAGAAGCCGTATCGGTACGGCGCGTTCGTGAACATCGACATGGTCGGGTGGAACCCGCTCGCCGACCGCCTCGATCTGCTCTGGTACGCGCAGGTCTCGTCCGGGCTGCGCGACCGCGCGAAGGCAGCGAACACGAAGTACCAGATCGGCGTCTCGCCGCTCGTCGAGGTCTACGCGCAGGACCCGAACCAGTACATCCTCGACTCGGCGCCGTTCGGGATCGCCGGGATCCCCGCGATCACGCTGGCGCAGCGCTACGGCGAGGCCGACGCGACGTTCCCGGGCAACACGACGTTCCACACCGTCAAGGACACCCCGGACAAGATCACGAACAAGCGCCTCTGGCTGAAGGCCGCGAAGCTGACGCTCGCGGTGGTCGTGGAGCTCGCCCGCGGCGGCTGAGCGCGGTCCTAGCCGAGCTCGCCCTCGGTCCAGCGATCCGTCGAAGCCACGATCGTGACCGGGCCATCGCCGTCGATGTGCACCCGCATCGTCGCGCCGAACCGCCCGCTCTCGACGCGCACGCCCTTGCCACGGAGCGCGCCGCAGAACGCGTCGTAGAGGCGCTGGCCCTTGTCGGGCGGCGCCGCTTTCGTGAAGTCGGGGCGACGGCCGTCGCGCAGGTCGCCGTACAGCGTGAACTGCGGCACCGCGAGCACCGCCCCGTCGACGTCGATCACCGAGCGCGACAGCTTCCCGCGGTCGTCGTCGAAGATCCGCAGGGACGCGATCTTCGCCGCGAGCCGCTCGCCGTCCTCGGGCCGATCCTCGGCGCCGACGCCGACGAGCGCGACGAGTCCGCGTTCGATGGACGCGATGCGTTCACCTTCGACGTCGACGCTGGCGCCGGTCACGCGCTGCAGGACGGCTCTCATTCTTCGCAGGGGGCTCCGCCCCCTGCCACCCCCGCCGTCGCTACGTCTCCAGCATCCAGGGGTTGTCGCCGCGGATGACGTCCTCGACCTCGTCCGTGGTGAGATGCCCGGGGGCCCAGACGGTCATGTTCTTCGTGAGGGGGAGGCGCGTGACGTACGTGACCTTCCCGAAGCGATAGCCGTGCTGAAAGAGGAAACGCTTCCCATCGACCTCGATGGGCTGACGCCGGTCGGACGAGATCGCCGCTGGCACGCCGCCAGTATCGGCTAGAGCCCGCCCCCATCGCCCGGATCGGTCAACGTGCGGGTCGGCCGACCGGTCGTCGTCGTGGTGGTGCTCGCGGTCGCCGGCGAGAGCCCACCGCCGTCGCCCGGATCGGCGGATGCGGCGGGCGCGAGCGACAGCAGCAGGGCGAGCGCGATCCCCGCGGTGAGGACCCACTTTCGGAACCGTGTCATGTCGTGCCCACCTACCTTGTCGCCCCTTGTTGTCGCCCGTTCAGTGCCGCTAATGTGCCGTGTAGTTGACCTCCTAGCACACGAGCGGTCAACCCCTAACGGCATCGATCGCGTATATGGAATGGTGAGAAGGAAGTACTAGTGGCCGGCAAGTACAGGAACGGCGGCGTGGCAACGATCGCCAAGGGCCTTGGTGAGCGGGTCCGTGCGGCCCGGAAGGAGCTCGGCCTCAGCCAGGCGCAGCTCGCCGGCGAAGAGCTCACCAAGGGCTTCATCTCCCAGCTCGAATCCGGACTGGTGAGGCCGTCGATCCGCTCGCTCCAGCTCATCGCCGGGCGGCTCGGCAAGCCGCTCGACTACTTCCTCGGCGACGAATCGCTGGCGACGGGGAAGCGCCTCGCCTTCCACAGCATCGCGGCCGAAGCCGCGGCCGAGCGCCGCAACTGGCCCGAGGTCCGCGTGCATGTCGCCCATGCCCTCGAGGCCGCGCCCGAAGGCCGCGAGCGCGCTTCGCTGCTGCACCTCCATGGCCGCGCTGAGATCGCCTCCCGCCAGTTCGAGCACACCTTCGAGCTCGTCAATGAAGGCCTTGCGCTCATCGATCCGGCGAACGATCCAGAGCTCGCCGCGAACCTGCTCTCCCTCCGCGGGCTCGCGTATCTCGAGCTCGGTCAGCTCGTCGCCGCGACCGACGCGTACGAGGCCGCGCGCGACCTCGTCGAGCGGTACGAGGTCGTCGACACCCGCCTGCGCTCGCGGATCCTCATCTCGCTCGGGACCGTGTATCGACGTCTCGGGCGCACGAGCAAGGCGATCGCGTCATACGAGCCGGCGCTGGCGATGGCCTCACGTTCGTCCGAGATCGAGGTCGCCGCACGTGGGTTCATGGGTATCGCCGCGACGCACTACGACTCGGGCGAGCTCGACACCGCGATCGGCTACTACGCACGGGCGCTCGACTTCTTCAAGCGGATCTCGGACATCGACTTCGAGCTGAACGCCATGCAGTCGATCGCCACGGTCCAATTCGAGAACGGTGAGCTCGACAAGGCCAAGCCTTCGGCCGACCGCACCATGAAGCGGGCGATCGAGGTCGGAAATGCGCACTGGGCCGGCGTTGCCGAGGTCATCCTCGCGCGCATCGCCCTCCGCGAGGGCCAAGCGCAGGACGCGCTGCGGATGGCGACGCACGCGGAGCAGGTCCTCGCAGACTCCGGCGACAAGATCCAGCAGGCCGACGCGCTCGGCGCGCGGGGCGCTGCGTACGAGGCGCTCGGTCTCGTGGCGGACGCGGATCGGACCTATCACGCGTCGATCGACCTCTACACCGAGGTCAACGACATCGCTGACCGCTCGGGCATGGCCGCGGAGTACGCACGGGTCCTGCGCGCGCGCGGCGAGATCGACAAGGCGTTCGAGATGCTCGAGCTCGCGCACGGCGGCGCCGGCGCCGGCTAGCGCGGAGCGGCCATGCCGCTCGACCTAGCATCGATCCGTGCCCAGGGTCTCCCTCGCGTATGACAACGAGCAGGTCGCGGCCGTCCTCGAGGAGATCGCCGACCTCAGCGATCTGAAGGGCGAGAACCCGTTCCGGGCCGTCACGTTCCGCGCCGCCGCGCGCGCGATCCGTGACCTGCGCGAGCCGCTCCGCGTCCTCATGGAGCAGAAGCGGCTGCACGAGATCCCGAAGGTCGGCCCCGCGATCGCCGAGGCGATCGAGCAGCTGCTCACGACCGGACAGGCGAAGCGGCACGAGGAGCTGAAGCAGCAGGTGCCCGACGGCCTGCTCACGCTGCTGCGCGTCCCCGGCGTCGGCCCCGCGACCGCGCGGATCATCCACGAGAACCTGAAGATCACGACGATCGACGAGCTCGAGGAGGCCGCGAAGGCAGGGCGCCTGCGAAGCCTCCCGAAGATCCAGGCGAAGACCGAGGAGAACATCCTGAGGTCGATCGCGTCGCTGAAGCAGCGCACCGGCCGGTCCTTGCTCATCGATGCGCGGAGGGCCGCGAACGACATGGTCGCGTGGCTGCGGGAGCGCTGCGACCTCGGCCAGGTGTCCGTCGCCGGCAGCGTGCGCCGCTGGCGCGAGACGATCGGCGACGTCGACATCGTCGTGGGCAGCGCGGCGGCGGCGCCGATCATGGCCGCATTCGTCGGCGCGCCGTCCGTCGACCGCGTGCTCGCGCGGGGCGACACGAAGTCATCGGTGATCGTCAAGCGTGGGCTGCAGATCGACCTTCGCGTCGTCGCGCCGGACCAGTTCGGCGCCGCCCTCATGTACTTCACGGGGTCGAAGGACCACAACGTCCGCATGCGCGGCATCGCCCTCAAGCGGAAGCTCCTGCTGAACGAATACGGCCTCTTCCGCGTCGGCGAGGAGAAGGGCGGGACGCCCATCGCCTCGCGGACGGAGGAGGAGGTCTTCGCCGCGCTCGGTATGGACTGGATCCCCCCGGAGATACGCGAGGACCGCGGCGAGATCCAGGCGGCGCAGGCGCACGAGCTCCCGGATCTGGTCGAGCTCGCCGACATCAAAGGCGACCTGCACGCGCACACGAGCTGGACCGACGGCCGCGACACGGTCGCGGACATGGCGGAGCGCGCCCGCGCGAAGGGCTACGAGTACATCGCGCTCACGGACCACTCGATCGGGCTCGGGATGACGCACGGGCTCGACCCGAAGCGGATCGCCGCGCGGACGAAGGAGATCGAGGGCGTCAACAGGACGATGGCGCCGTTCCGCGTGCTCGTCGGGAGCGAGACCGACATCCGCTCGAACGGGAAGCTCGATTACGACGACGCCACGCTTGACCTGTTCGAGGTCGTCACCGCGTCGGTGCACTCGTCGTTCGCGCAGCCGCGCGAGGCGCAGACGAAGCGGATCGTCGGCGCCATGGAGCACCGCCGCGTGAACGCGATCTCACATCCGACCGGACGTCTCCTCGAGAAGCGCGACGCCTACGACGTGGACCTCGAGGCGATCATCGCCGCCGCCGTGCGCACCAAGACGCGCCTCGAGGTGAACGGCGGACCCGAGCGGCTCGACCTCTCCGACGTCGCCGTCCGCCGGTCGATGGAGGTCGGCGCGATGCTCGTGTGCAATTCCGACGCGCACGCCATCGAGGAGCTCGATCAGATGGAGTACGCCGTCGCGACCGCGCGGCGCGGCTGGGCGACGAAGGAGCGCGTCCAGAACACGATGCCGCTCGCCGAGCTCCTCGAGCACCTCAAGGGCAAGGGCTGATGCGACGGCGCTTCGTGGTGCGCGGGATGGTGCAGGGCGTGAACTTCCGCGCGACCGCCGCGGCCGAGGCGCGCCGGCTCGGCCTCACCGGGCGCATCTGGAACCGCGACGACGGCGCGGTCGAGTGCGTCGCCGAGGGTGAGCCCGCCGCACTGGAGCGTCTCCGCGAGTGGCTCCGCCAGGGGCCGCGGATGGCGCGCGTCGAGCGCGTGGACGCGTCGGAGCTGGACGGCGCGACGCGGTACGCGGAGTTCGCGATCGCGCGGGAGCGTTAGCGGCGGCGCTTGCGCCGTTCGGGCTTCGGGATGTACTTGAGGCGCCGGAGCTCGCGCTCCCAGGCCGCGTCGCGCGGCGGGAGCCAGTAGCCGTAGATGTACGCGAGCGCGAGCACGTTGAGCGCGAGCGAGGCGATGTACCAGTAGAACGGCACCTTCGCGATGAGCAGGACGAGCGCCCAGATGAGGAAGATGACGTTCACCCAGTAGGCCCACGGGCGGACCGTGTCCTCGGCCGGGGAGAGGCGCTCGCCGCGGATGCGCCAGTAGTACCAGACGGTGTTGGCCACGATCCCGAGGATCACGGCGATGGCGAGCGGCCAGTAGAACCGCGACTCCGCGTTGAACGGATCCGCAAGACGGCGCAGGAAATGGTCGAGGTCGATGGGCACGGGAAGGCTATGATACGGGCGCTTTCCCGCACGATCACATCAGGGGAGTTCGCGTGCGCGCCCTACTCTCCGTTTCCGACCCGACCGGCCTCGCCGAGTTCGCGCGCGGTCTGCATGAGCTCGGATGGGAGCTCATCGCGACCGACGGCACCCGCGCGCTCCTCACGAGCGAGGGCATCGAGGCCCGCTCGGTCGAGGACGTGACCGGGCAGGCGGTCCTCCTCGGCGGGCGCGTGAAGACGCTCCATCCGAAGATCCACGCGGCCATCCTCGCCCGCCGCTCGGACGCGCAGCACCGCGCCGATCTCGAGCGCGAGGGCATCGCGCCGATCGACCTCGTCGCGGTGAACCTCTATCCGTTCCGCGAGGCCGCGGCCCAGGGGCTCTCGGGCGTCGAGCTCATGGAGCGCGTGGATATCGGCGGCGTCACGCTGCTGCGCGCTGCGGCGAAGAACCACGAGGACGTCATCGTCATCGCGCGGCCCGAGCGGTACACCGCCGTGCTCGAGGAGCTGCGCGAGCGCGGCACGATCGACCCCGAGACGCGCCGCGAGCTCGCCGCCGAGGCCTACGCGCACACCGCGAGCTACGACGCCGCGGTCACGTCGCGCCTGTACGCCGAGGGCGGCGAATGCTTCCCGGACGAGCTCGTCCTCCCGCTGCGCAAGATGCGCGACCTCCGCTACGGCGAGAACCCGCACCAGCAGGCCGCCTTCTACGCGGTGCGCGGCGAGCAGGGTGCCCTCACGGGGATGGAGCAGCTCCACGGGAAGGCGCCGAGCTTCAACAACCTCATCGACCTCGACGCGTCGTGGCGCATCGTGAGCGACTTCCGGCAGCCCAGCGTCGCGATCTCGAAGCGCGGCAACCCTGTCGGCGTCGCGTCGGATCCCGACATCGAGCGCGCGTACCGCAACGCGTTCCGCTCCGACTCGGTGTCCGCGTACGGGTCGATCCTCGGCGTGAACCGGCCGGTGAGCATGGCGCTCGCGCAGGCGCTGCAGGACACCTTCTACGAGGCGATCATCGCGCCGGGCTACGACGACGGCGCGCTCGAGATCCTCAAGCATCAAGACCTCGAGATCTTCCGCGCGCCGCCGATCGCCGGACGCATGCGCGGGGCGCGGACGGGCGCGCTCGACCTGCACCGTGTCGCCGGTGGCGTCCTCGTGCAGACGCCCGACGACGGCGTCGCGGACGAGGGGAACTTCAAGGCGATCACTGAACGCCACCCGACGCTCGAGGAGCTGAGCGACCTCATCTTCGCGTGGCGCGTGGTACGGCACGTGACCTCGAGCGGCATCGTCCTCGTGAAGGGCCTGACGACGGTCGGCATCGGACCGGGCCAGGTGTCGCGCGTGTCGGCGGTCGAGACGGCCGTCCGCAAGGCGGGGGAGAACGCACGGCTCTCCGTGATGGCGTCGGACGCCTACTTCCCGTTCCCCGATGGCATCGAGGTCGCCGCGCGGGCCGGCGTGACCGCGATCATCCAGCCGGGCGGGTCGGTGCGCGACCAGATGATGATCGAGGTCGCGAACCGCTACCGCATGGCGATGCTGTTCACCGGCCGGAGGCACTTCAAGCACTGATGGCTGCTCCGGCTGAGGAGCTCGTCCGCGAGCTGCACGATCTCCATCGTCGGATGCGCGACACGATCGAGGCGCTGCCGGCCGACATGCTCGACCGCGTCCCCACGGACGACGCGAACTCTGTCGCGGTGCTGGTCACGCACACGCTCGGCTCGGAGCTCGGATGGCTCCACCTCGCCGCGGGACGCGACTTCAAGCGCGACCGCGCGAGCGAGTTCGCGGTCCGCGGGAAGAGCCGCGCCGATCTCATCCGAAGCATCGACGACACGGAGCGCACGACCGCCGACCTCGTTCGCGCGGCGCTGGATGCCGGGATGGCGACCCAGCGGGAGCGGCCGGGCGGGAGGGCGATGAGCGTGGCGTTCTGCCTCACGCATGCGATCGCGCACGCGGCCGAGCACGTCGGTCAGCTCGAGCTCACGAAGCAGGTTCTGACCCGAGAGCACTAGGGCCGGGGCGCTAGTCGCGACAGGGCGTCGGATCACGCGGGTCGAGGCCGGGGAAGACATTCATCTCGAGCCAGGCGAGCGCCTCCCGCGCGCGCTCACGGTCGAGCGCGTGGCTCTGCCATGACGGAGCGCCGGGGATCGCGGCGCGGTATCGCTGGATCAGAGCGAAGTCGAGGCAGCGCCGTTCCTGCTCCGGCAGCATGACGCGCCCGGCGACGAGCTCCGGCAGCGCGGCTTGGCCGAGGCTCACGAGGTACCACACGTCCGGATGCCGCGCCTCGTCCGTCGGCGCGCGCAGCAGGTTCGCGCGCACGATGAAGGCGGACGGCCCCGCGGCGTTCAGCACGAGCGCGACGCCGAACGCGACGAAGACGATCGGCTGCAGGGCATAGCGCGTCCGCCGCGTCGCGACCGACCAAGCCAGGATCACGAGCGCCGCGGCGACCGTGGCGATGGCGGCGAGCGCGTAGAGCCGGAGCTCTGACCAGCCATACACGCGCTGGTAGAGGTCCATTCGGTACACGGACGACGCGACGACGACGCCCGTCAGCACAAGCAGCGCCAGTGCGCCCGCGAGGTAGGCGCGCGTCGGACGGTCGACGACCAGCTCCGCCACGAACAGGATCGCGGCGACGAACCCGGCAACGAACAGCAGCTCGAAGAAGCCTCGCCGGGCGTACTCGCTGTATGACAGCGACGCGGCGGCGAGCGTGTCACCGCGCGCGAAGAGGTACGCGACCTGGACCGCCACGAACGCCGCGAACAGTGCCGCGTTCGAGCCGAGGAACGCCGTCAGCAGCGCGCGCCGCGCGCTGACGGTCGCTCTGATGCGCGGATCGGCTCCGCGCTCGGCGAGCGCCCCCGCGGCGATCCAAGCTGCCGCGGCTCCGATGAGCGCGCGGTCCTTCGCCTCGCCGAGCCACGACCACCACCGCGTGACGTCGACCAGCTGGTCCCACGCGCGCGCGAAGACGACGTCGGCGGACCGGAAGAGCGCGACGAAGATCGCGAGGAACGGCAGCGCGAGCGCGACGCCCGCGAGATACGGCAGCGCCCGACCGACGAGCGGCGCGGACCGCGCGAGCGGGCGCGTGCCTGGGCCGAGCACCGAAGCCGCGCGCCAGAAGGCATCCGCCGCGGTGCGAAGCGCCTCGGCGAAGAGCTGCGCGAACGGCGCGCGCGTCACGCGGACGCCGCGGAGCGACGCGGTCGTCGCGAGCGCGAGCGCGAGGACCGCGAGCACGTCGAAGGCGACAAGTGCCGGATCGACGCGGATCGCGATGAACCCCGCGAAGAGGGTCGCGAAGAGGGGCATCCACGCGTCGACGATGGCCATGCGCGCCGAGCGCATCGTCCAGGCGATCGCGAGGAAGACGATCGTGGCGACGAACGCGTTCACACCGAGGTCCTGGCGGTAGAAGAGGTACTGCCACACCGCACCGAACCCGGCCGCGAGCGCGAGCGTCAACGTCGCACGAGGCACAAGGCCAGCGTGAGCGCGGCGTGCGCCGCGGGTCATCCCATGTTCGAGACGCATGTCGCACGCGTGAGACGACTTCGCGACCGGCGCGGCGTACCGTTCCTCAGCGCATGCGGATCCAGGACGCGGAGCGCGTCTCGAAGGCGGTCCAGACCCTGCGCGGCACGCGCTCGCTCGACGGGCTCGTCGACCGGCTCTTCGACATCACCGAAGGCAGCCTGGCGCTCGACCGTGCGACGCTGCATCGCATCGCGCGCGGGCAGACGCGCGTGGCGCGTGCGATCGACACGCCGCAGGACTGCGTCCGCCTCTACTTCGCGCTGATGATCGTCGGCTGCGAGGAGGACGTGCCCGTCGAGACGATCGTCGAGGAGGGGCACGCCATCCTCGCGGGGTTCGTCGGTGATCCGCTCGCGGCGCTCATCTTCCGCGACCTCTCGGCGACGCTGCCGAAGCTGCGCGACCGCGCCGCGCTGAAGGAATATCTCGAGGAGGGACTGCGCATATGGCTACCGTCCTGAGGCCGCCGCTCCCGGCGCGCGCCGAGAGCAACACCCTCCGAGCCTTCGAGGAGCGCATGCGCGCGTATCTCGACGAGCGCCTCCAGGTGCGGACCCGCTTCGCGTCGCTCGGCGGCACCCGCGCGCTGCTCGTCAGCCCGGCGGATCGCGAGCGCGCGAAGGGCCTCGTCATCGACGCGGACACCAGCACGGCAGAGCGCGTCTACATGTACGTGCACGTCGCCGCGCACATCGCGCTCGGCCACAACATCCCGCTCGTCACGATCGTCGAGTCCGACGACGTCGACGCGGACCAGATGAAGCACGAGCTCGCGGAGCGCCTCACGCGCTCTATGTGGTGGCGCGGCGCCGACGCCGAGGTCGCGGCGTCCCTGCCGGCCGTCCGCACGTCGCGCGTGCTGCGTTCGCTGCTCTCGTGGGGCGCGACGCGCGCGCTGACGCGCTGGGCGCTCCTCGCGATCCGCGCGCTCGCGTATCGCACCGGGATCGTGCGCGCGCTCGAGCGCAACGCCGCGACGGCGTGGCTCGGCCAAGCGCTATGCGTCGCCGCTGTCGTGAGCGCTGCGCCGCAGCTCGCGGGCGAGCGAGGCTGATGGGCTAGGCCGCTCATCGCGGCGGGCGATGCGACACTCGCCCCCGTGATCGTCGGACGGCGACGCTACCTCGAGCTCTTCGCGCGATACGTCGGCGGTGAGCGCCGCCGCGTCGCGCTGCTGACGGTGCTGATCCTGTCGGCGATCGCGCTGCAGATCGCGAACCCTCAGCTCCTGAGGTCGTTCATCGACTCCGCGCTGCAGGGCGGGGAGATCGGCGAGCTCATCGCGATCGCGCTCGCGTTCATGGGCGTCGCGTTCCTCACACAGATCGTCGATGTGTGGTCCCGCTACGTCGGTGAGGATCTCGGCTGGGCGGCGACGAACAGCCTGCGCGCGGACCTGCTCCTGCACACGCTCCGGCTCGACCAGACCTTCCACAAGGCGCGCACGCCGGGAGAGCTGATCGAGCGCGTCGACGGCGACGTGACCGCGCTCGCCACCTTCTTCTCGTCCTTCACCGTCAACGTCGTCGGGAACGTCCTCCTGCTCGCTGGGATCCTGGCCGTCGTGGCGCGCGAGAGCGTCCTCGCCGGGCTCGCCTTCGCCGCGTTCGCTCTGGCCGCGCTCGGCGTCCTCGCGCGGCTGCGGACGATCGCCGTCCGCGAGTGGGACTCCGTCCGCGAGGTCGCCGCGCGCATGTACGGGTTCATCGGCGAGCGTCTTGCCGGCACTGAGGACATCCGCTCGAGCGCGGCCGAGTGGTACGTCATGAATGGCCTCGCAGGGCACCACCGGCAGTGGTATGCCGCACGGCGGGCGTCGATCGCAAAGGGCTCGTTCCTCTGGACGAGCACGATCGCGACGTTCGCGGTCGGCCACGGCGTGGCGTTCGCGGTCGGCGGGTATCTCTGGGCGACGCAGTCGGTCACGATCGGCACCGTTTACCTGCTGTTCCACTACGTCGAGCTCCTGCGGCGCCCGATCGATCAGCTCCGGCGCGAGCTCGACGGGCTGCAGCGCGCCGTGGCGAGCGTCGGTCGCATTGATGAGCTCCTCGCAACGAGGCCGCGCCTTCTCGACGGCCGCGGAGCGTCGATCCCGACCGGCCCGCTCGCGGTCGAGCTCGAGCGCGTGTCCTTCGCGTACGAGGAGGACCTCGTGCTGCGTGACGTGTCACTGCACGTCGCGCCCCGGGCGACGCTCGGGCTCCTTGGCCGGACCGGTAGCGGGAAGACGACGATCGCGCGCCTGTTGCTGCGGTTCTACGACCCGGTCGCGGGCACGCTCCGGATCGGCCCCGTCGATCTGCGCGACGCACATCTGGACGATCTGCGGCGTCGCGTGACGCTCGTTTCGCAGGACGTCCAGCTCTTCCACGCCTCCGTGCGCGACAACCTGACGTTCTTCGACCGGACGATCGCGGACGAGCGCATCGTCGGGGTGCTCGAGCGGCTGGGCCTCGAGGAATGGCTGCGGGCACTTCCGGGCGGTCTCGACGCCGAGCTCCGGGCCGGCGCCCTCTCGGCCGGTGAAGCCCAGCTGGTGGCCTTCGCGCGCGTGTTCCTCCGCGATCCCAGCGTCGTTGTCCTCGACGAAGCGTCCTCGCGTCTCGATCCCGCGACCGAGCGGCACATCGAGCACGCCATCGACGCGCTGCTCGCGGAGCGCACCGCGATCGTCATCGCGCATCGCCTCGAGACCGTCGAGCGCTGCGACCGGATCGCGATCCTCGAGGGAGGCCGCGTCGTGGAGGAGGGCCCGCGCCGCGCGCTCGCGGCCGATCCGGCGTCGCGCTTCCACGGCCTGCTGCGCGTCGGCCTCGAGGAGGTCCTGGCGTGAGGGCGGTGCTCAGGACGGAATACGGGCTCGGCACAGCGCGGTTCCTCTGGCACGCGGTCCGGTTCCGTCCGTTGCGCTACCTGGCGGACGACGTCCTCTGGATCGGCGTTTACTGCTCCCGTCTCCTGCCGGGTCTCGCGGCGCAGCTCGGCTTCAACGCCCTGCAGCAGGGGAGGGCGGACGTCCCGGCGGTGCTCTGGCTCGCCGCGCTCTTCGTCGGCGCTGGGTCGGTGGAGATGTTCTTCCAGGTGGCCGGCATGCTCGTCGACGTCGGATTCCGCTTCGGCATCTCGGCCTGGCTCCAGCGGAACATGCTCGCGGAGGTCCTGCGACGGCCGGGTGCGCGCGCTCTCGACCGCACACCCGGGGAAGCGCAGAGCATCT
>DASWDY010000090.1:0-2875 GCA_036395035.1 Candidatus Limnocylindria bacterium | reverse complement strand
ACGCCAACTCCAATGGCCAGGTCTGCGCGCCCGTCGTCTTCCACGTGCTCTACGGGATCCGCGGTGCGGGCGGGGCGCAGCACTCGGGCAGCCCGCAGGCCTGGTACTGGAACACGCCGGGGCTGCAGGTCGCGATGCCCGCGACGCCGGCGGACGTGAAGGGTCTGCTGCGGTACGCCGCGCTCCGCAGCAACGGCCCGACGGTGTTCCTCGACCACTCGAAGCTCATGGAGGGCTTCGGGCCCGTCCCCGAGGGTCCGTACGAGATCCCCTTCGGCGAGGCGAAGATCGAACGTCCGGGCGACGACGTCACGATCGTCGCCACGTCGATCCAGGTGGTGCGCGCGCTCGAGGCGGCGGACGTGCTCATGCGCGACGACGGCATCTCGGTCGAGGTGGTGAACATGCGCACGCTCCAGCCGCTCGACCGTCCGACGATGCTGCGCTCCGTGCGCAAGACGGGGCGCGTGGTCGTGAGCGACGAAGGCCCCGACCAGGGCGGCGTCGCGGCCGGCCTGGCCGCGATCGTCGCCGACGAGGCGTTCGACGCGCTGAAGGCGCCCGTGAAGCGGGTCGCGGCGGTGCCGGTGCCGGTCTCGTACAGCCAGGCCCTGGAAGAGGCGGTGACCCCGCGCGTCGATCTGCTCGTGCGGGCGGTGCGCGCGACGCTCGGTCGCGCGTGACGAACGATCCCGTCGCCGCGGTCGCCTCGCTCGCGCGGTCGTCGCCGCGGCAGACGTTCGTCCTCATCCCGCTGCTGACGCTCGCCGGCGAGCTGCTGCGCGGCAGGCCGCGCGTGCGCACGGAGTGGCTCGCCTTCTGCGTGATCGGCTACGCGCTCTACCGCGGCGCGGGGCGGTACCGCGCCGCGAAGCGCGCCGGACCGCCGGGGTTCGCGCGGCCGCCGGACCGCCTGCTGACGACGGGCCCGTACGCCGCCTCGCGCAATCCGATGTACCTCGGGCACCTCGTCTTCCTTGCGGGCCTCGCGCTCGCGACGGGCTCGCCGGTCGCCGTCGCGGGGCTGCTCTGGCAGTGGCTCCGCCTCGGCGCGCGCGTGCTCGAGGACGAGGAGCGCCTCGACCGGATCTTCGGCGACGAGTACCGCGCCTACGTCGCCCGTGTCCCGCGCTGGGTCCGGATGCCGAACGTCCCCGTCAGCTGATGGAGCCGCGCGATCTCCTCGAGCGCGATCTCGTCCTGCACCTCGTGACGCTGCGGCGCGGCGGGACGCCGCGCATCACACCGCTCTGGTTCGTGTTCGACGACGGCGTCCTTCGCATGACGAGCGTCGCCGGGAAGCCGCACCTGCGCGACCTCGCGCGCGATCCGCGGTGCGCCGTCATCGTCGACGCCGAGATCGAGCCCGCGCCCGACGGCGAGCGCCGCTACGCGCGCGTGCGCGCGCGCGGACGCGCGGAGCTGCGCGACGATGCGGACAAGGCGTGGACGCGCCGGATCACGCTGCGGTACATGGCCGGTCCCGCCGGCGAGAAGCTCGCCGAGCGCCGCGCGCGCGACGAGCGTGTCGTCATCACCCTCCGTCCCGAGCGCATCTCGGCGACGGCGTCGCGCCCGCGCAGCCCGTAGTGGCGGCAGTGCCGTCGCGGTCGTTCGAGGACGTGCGCGCGCTGCTGCTCGAGCGCGCCCGCCGGAACCGCAATCCGTTCACGCATACGCCGCCCGACGCGGCGGAGCGGATCGTCCGCGGGCTGACGTCGACGGCGCACGGACCGTGGGTCGATGCGTTCGACGCGGCCGGGCTCGCCGCCGCGGAGGATCTCGAGGCCTACGGGTGGTGGCGCGTGGCGCGCTACCCCGCGCCGACGTCGGCAGCGAAGCGCGACGCGTACCGGCGGTCGCAGGAGCGCTACCTCCGCGCGATGGCCGGGATCGATCCCGCGATCGAGCGCGTCGCGATCCCGTTCCATGGGCGGCCGGGCGAGGGCAGCGTCGTCGTCGGGCATCTCCGGCGCCCGCGCGCAGCGGAGGGTCCGCCGGTGCTCGTGGTCTGGGGCGGGATCGATGCGTTCAAGGAGGAGCGCCGCACGGACGCGTACCTCGCGGCCGGCATCGCGACGCTCGCGATCGACATGCCCGGCACCGGCGACGCGCCGCTCGTCGGGTCGACGGACGCCGAGCGCATGTGGGACGACGTGCTCGCGTGGGTCGCGGGCCACGCGGATCTCGACCGCGATCGGATCGCGGTGCTCGGGAGCAGCACCGGCGGCTACTGGGCCGCGAAGCTCTCGCGCACGCACCGCGACCGGATCCGCGCGGCGGTCGATCACGGCGGACCGGTGCACGCGGCGTTCATGGAGGACTGGGTCGCGCGTTCGCAGGTGGGGGAGTACCCGTTCGAGCTCGCGGAGACGCTCGCGGCTGCGTTCGGCGGGTCGACCTACGAGGACTGGTTGCGGATCGCGCCGACCTTGTCGCTCGCCGCGCTCGGCGTGCTCGACCGGCCGTCAGCCCCGCTCCTCGTCGTGCACGGTGAGGGCGACACCGTGTTCCCGGTCGCCGACGCGCGGCTCCTCATCGACCGCGGCGCGAACGGCCTCATCACGGCCGGCGGGCACATGGGTAGCGGCGAGGTGACCAGCGCGATCGTGCGCTGGCTGATGAAGAAGCTGATCTAGGAAGAGCGCACTCGCATGAGGCCAGGTCCTGTCGCACGACTCCTGAAACACTCCCGACTTCCACCGGAGCCGCCTGCGACGCAGCAGCTTCAAGAGCTCCAGCGCATGAACAGGCTGCTCGGGTCTGATGATCGGCTCAAGCGCCTGGACCGGGCGCGCAAGCACGGATCGTCACGGAGCGGTCGGGGCAGGAGCAGACAATAGCCAGATGAACGAGCTGGACTTCCTGCGACACA
>DASWDY010000089.1:0-4375 GCA_036395035.1 Candidatus Limnocylindria bacterium | reverse complement strand
GGCGACATCGTGTTCCTCGACTTCTTCGTCTCCGAGCCCGCGCTGCGCGCGCTCTACGCGACTGCCGACGGCGTCCTCGCGAACTCCGAGAAGGAGCCGTTCGGCCTCGTCGGGCTCGAGGTCATGGCGTGCGCCGGCATCGCGTACGTCGGCCGCACCGGCGAGGACTACGCGATCCCGTACGGGAACGCCGTCGTCGTGCAGACCGACGACCCGCGCGAGCTGGCCACGCACCTCTCGTACGTGCGCGAGCGGCCCGGCCTCGCCGAGCGGATCCGCGCCGAGGGCCAGGCGACCGCAGAGCGGTTCGCGTGGCCGCGGATCATCGAGGCGCTCGAGGCGACGTGGGACGCCGCGGCCCGTCTGGGTAAGTGATCCGCCCACCCAGATGGCGGCTCAGCGGCCGCGGTCGTTCGTGCAGCGGCCGAGCAACGTCCGCCCTTCGAGCGCGTTCTGTCCGCAGGCCATCACTCCAGACCGCGGCGACGAGGAGGGGATCCTGGGAACGATCGCTGTCCAGCGCGCTCACGCGCATGCCAGCGTGGGCGCACAGGCGACGTGGCGCGAGGATCTCATCACCGGCCTGCTCGCGACCCTGCTCGTGGTCGGCCTCTTCGTCGACGGCTGGAACCACATCAACCTCCAGAACGGCGCGCTCGGCAGCTTCTTCACGATCTGGCACGGGCTCCTCTATCTCGGCTTCAACGCCACGGCCCTCTGGGTGGTCACGCGGAATCCGCACCTCTACAGGCGCGGCGCGCATCCGGAGCCCTACTTCTACAAGCTCCTCGGCATCCCTCTCCGCTATCCGTTCGCCATCGGTGGGCTGGCCATCGCGACGGTCGGCCTCTTCGGCGATATCGCCTGGCACACCGCCTTCGGCGAGGAACGCGGCGTGGCGCGCGTCATCGCGCCCTTCCATCTCCTCCTCTTCGCCGGCGCCGCGGGGCTCGTGTCGGCGCCGCTCCGTTCGGCCTGGTACGCGCCGCGCTTCTATCCAAGCAGCGCCTCGTTCCGCACGCTCCTGCCGCCGCTGCTGTCGTTGACGCTCGTCACGTGCGTCGCGGCGTTCATGTTCCAGTGGCTCAACGCCTTCCTCGACTGGACGCCGTCGGTGGCGATCGGCCGGATCCCCGCGGAGCTCGCTCGCGACGAGCGGATCCGAGGCACGACCGAGTTCGCCGGAGCCGCCCGGATCCTCTTCACCGGCCTCATCCTCCTGGCGCCGCTCTTCCTCGCGCTGCGACGCTGGCGGCTGCCATTCGGCAGCGCGACCCTGCTGTTCGTTGGCACGAGCTTCGCGATGAGCGCCCTGACCAGCTTCGATCTCGGGGCGACCGTCGTCGCGGCGCTGCTCGGCGGGCTCGTCGCCGATCTGGTGATCGACGCCTACCGGCCCGACCCCGAGCGGCCGCTCGGCTACCGCGTCATGGCCCTCGTGACGCCGCTCGTGTTGTGGTCGAGCTACTTCCTGATCCTCGCGTGGGTCTACGGGATGGTCTGGCCATGGGACCTGTGGCTCGGGACGACCCTGCTCGCGTCCATCTCGGCCCTGCTGCTCAGCTACGTCGCGATCCCGCCGGTCGTCCCCCCGCCCGACACCGACGAGCTCACCAAGCACCTCAGGGAGGACGAGCGTGGAAGCACGTAGACCCGGGCCGGCGCGTGGATACAGCCGGCGAACGTTCCTCACCGGTCTCGGCATCGGGCTCGGCGGCGCCGGAGCGGCGGGCGTCGCGACGGGAATGAGCCTGGGTCGGGCGGATCTCCGGTCGCACGCGACCGTGCCCGGCAACTTCAGCCGTCTCTTCCCCGACCTCCCGCCGTTCTTCGAGAGCCTCCGCCCGGCGGGCGCGACCGATCAGCTCCGCGACGTCCTGCGTGACATCGGGAAGCTCGGTGGGCTGCTCGACGCCAAGGATCGCCTCGCCGCCGGCCCGGTCGCCCTGATCGCGGATCGCGCGGTGAACGGGAACGACCCGCCCACGAACCCCGACAACCCGACGCACACCGCGGGCGTCACGTTCTTCGGCCAGTTCATGGACTTCGACATCACGTTCGACAGCCGCTCGACGCTCGGTGTGCCGACGGACCCGCTGGCCACGCCGAACGCGCGCATGGCCGCGTTCGACCTGGACACGATCTACGGACAGGGGCCGTTCGTGACCCCGCAGTTCTACGACCCGGAGGATCCAGCGAAGCTGAGGATCGAGAGCGGCGGGATCTTCGAGGACCTGCCGCGCAACGCGGACATGATCGCCCTCATACCGGACCCGCGCAGCGATCAGCACATCATGATCGCGGGACTCCACTGCGCCTTCATCCTGTTCCACAACAAGGCCGTCGATCACGCACGCGCTCAGGGTCTCCTCGATCCCGCCGCGATCTTCGCCGAGGCGAAGCGGCTGACGGTCTGGCACTACCACTGGCTGATCCTCAACGAATTCCTGCCGCTGTTCGTCGGACCCGAGCTCGTGAAGGACGTCCTCACGAACGGGCGACGCTTCTATCAGCCCGAGACCGGTCAGGCGACGATGCCGATCGAGTTCCAGGGAGCGTGCTTCCGGATCGGCCACACGATGATCCGGCCGTCGTACCGCGCGAATCTGAAAGGCGACAACGGGAAGCCCTTCTTCGGATTCATCTTCGACCCGAGCCTCGGCGACATCACGCAGGGACCCGGCAGGGACCCGGGCGACCTCCGGAGCGGCTTCCGCGCCCCGAGGCGCTTCATCGGATGGCAGACGTTCTTCGATTTCCGCGACGGCGAGGTGAAGCCCAACAAGATGATGGACGAGAAGATCTCGACGCCGCTGTTCACGCTGCCGCTGGGCGCGATCGCGAGCCACAAGGCGCCCACCGCGCTGATGCAGCGGAACCTGCTGCGCCACATCACCTGGTCGATGCCGTCCGGTCAGTCGATCGCGCGGGCGATCGGCGTCGAGCGGCTCAGCGCGGACGATCTCAAGGAGCTTCGCGCCTACGACATGGGCCTCGAAGAGAGCACGCCGCTCTTCTACTACATGCTCAAGGAAGCGACGCTCGTGCCGGACCGCGATATCGGGCGCAACACGGGCGGATACCACCTCGGGCCGGTCGGCGGGCGGATCGTCGCCGAAGTGGTCGTGGGTCTCTTGCAGAGCGATCCCGGGTCGTGGGTCGCGAAGCAGCCTGATTGGACGCCGATGCTGCAGAACCCCGGGAGCGGATTCCGCATGACCGACTTCCTGACCTTCGCCGGCGTGGATCCGGCCACGCGCCATGCGCGCCACCCCGAAAGCGCGTGAGAGGGACCGCCGCCCTGCGAGCGCGCTAGACGAAGAACGGGGTCATCGCGCGGCGCTCGACGAGCTCGGCCATCTCGGCGTCGGTCGGTCGCGGGCCGCCGCGGCTCGCGGCGTCGAGGACCTTCGGGAGCAGGCCGAGGTCGCCGACCGTGTTGAGGAAGAGGCCGGGCCGCGACAGCACGAAGCGCACGGCGAGATCGATGTCGCGCTGCTCGGTGAGCGGCTCGTACCAGGTCGTCGGCGTCGCCGGGCGCTCGCCGTGCCACGCGCCGAGCGTGATCGCCTTGATCGTCTGCATCGCGACGCCGCGCGCTTCGCACAGCGCGATGAGCGCCTCGGCATCGGCCGCGTACTGGCCGCGCATCTGGGTCACGTTGTAGGGGAAGAGCACGCTGTCGAACGCGAACCGCTCGAGGCTGCGGCGGTGCTGCCGCGGCGCGAGGATCCCGTGGCCCGTGACGCCGATGGAGCGCGCCAGGCCGGCATCGCGCGCTTCGACCGCCGCGCGGAGCGCGCCGTCCGGCGCGAACGCCTGCTCCCATTCGTCCTCGGCGACGAGGTTGTGCAGCTGGATGAGGTCGACGTGGTCGGTGCCGAGGCGCGCGAGCGACCGCCGGATCTCGTCGCGCGCCTCAGCGTACGTGCGCTTCCCCGTCTTCGTCGCCACGAAGAAGCGGTCACGGCCATGGCGCGCGAGCCACGGCGCGACGCGCAGCTCCGAGTCCCCGTAGCTCGCCGCGGTGTCGATGTGATCGACGCCGTGCCGGAGCAGCAGCTCGAGCGCGCGGTCCGCCTCGTCCTGCGTGACGCGCGAGAGCGCCGCAGCGCCGAACAGCGTGCGCGGGCTCTCGTGGCCGGTCCGCCCGAACGGTGCCCGGGGGATCACGCCGCGGGCACCTTCGAGAGCAGCTTCAGGCTCTCCCTGACGAACGCCGGGAGATCGGCCGGCTGGCGCGACGTCACGAGGTTGCGGTCCACGACGACCTCCTCATCGACGACGTCGGCGCCGACCAGCTTCAGGTCCGCCTGGATCGTCTTCCACGCCGTCATGCGGTGATCCTTGTACGTCCCGGCCGCGAGGAAGATCT
>DASWDY010000088.1:0-13791 GCA_036395035.1 Candidatus Limnocylindria bacterium | reverse complement strand
GATCAACGAATTCCTTATGGCGCCAAAGCGGCAGAACCAGCCTGAGTGGGTCGAGCTCTACAACACCGGAACGCAGACGATCGACCTCAGCGGCCTGTACATCGACGACATCTCCGGTGGCGGCGGTGCGCCCAAGCAGATCCCCGCCGGGACCACGATCGCGGCCGGTGGCTGGTGGGTCTTCGAGTTCGCCTCGGGCTACCTCAACAACACCGGGCCCGAGTCGGTGCGCTTCCTCAGCATCGTCGGAGGCGTGGAGACCGTGTACGACCAGTACGACTACAACTTGGGCTCGACGCAGACGAACAAGGTCTTCCATCGCATCGGCGACGGTGGCGCGTGGTGCAACACCGTCTCGACCAACGTCACGAAGGGGACGGCGAACCCGACGACCTGTCCGTGACGCGCGTCCTCCTCGCGAGCCTCGTGGCCGCGGGCGTCGCTCTCACGAGCGGCGCCTGCGGCCTCTTCGCGACACCGGCCGTCGCGATGGTGAGCGGCCGCGACGACCACGGGCTCCTCGAGCGGCCCGCGATCGGCCTCCAGCGCTCGCCCACCGATGCGACCGTGGTCGCGACCGCCCACGACGGCGAGTTCGCGCTCGTGCTCGAGCGGTCGGGGCCGTTCGCGCGCGTCCGTCTGGTCCTATCGGGCGAGGAGGGCTGGATCGCGGACCACGACCTCCGCGGCGAAGCTGTCCGAGTTGGCCCGCCGCCGCGTCGCGTCACGTTCGTCGCGGCGGAGCGCAGTGACGGGGACGTCCGCGTGCGCGTGCGGTACGCCGACGACAAGACCGAGGAATGGGTCCCGGCGAGCACCCTGAACGAGGTGGGCGCCCGCTAACATCCGCGCCTCTATGGAATTCGGGTTCACCCTCAAGCCCGACGTCTCCCTCGAGCGGCTCGTGTCGCTCACGCGGCTGGCCGAGCGGATGGGGTTCGCGTACGGCTGGATCTTCGACAGCCACGTCCTCTGGAAGGAGCCGTACCCGCTCCTCACGCTCATGGCGCAGAACACCGAGCGCATGCGCCTCGGGACGTGCGTCACGAATCCCGCGACCCGCGACCCGAGCGTGACCGCGAGCATCCTCGCAGTGCTGCAGCTCATCAGCGGTGGACGTATGGACCTCGGCATCGGCCGCGGCGACAGCGCGCGCCGCGTCATGGGCAAGAAGCCCACGACGCTGGACGAGCTCGAGCGCGCCACGGTCCTCATCCGCGACCTGTGCGAAGGCCGCGAGGTCGACCACGACGGCACGCGCATCCGACTCGACTGGGCGCCGCCCTACGACCTGCCCGCCTGGGTCGCGGGCTATGGCCCGAAGGCCCTCGACGTGACGGGCCGGGTCGCCGACGGCGCGATCATCCAGCTCGCCGACCCGAGCCTCGTCGGGTGGTGCATCGGCCTCGCGCGCGACGGCGCGAAGAAGGCCGGACGCGATCCGCGCGATCTCCGGATCATGTCGGCCGCGCCGGCCCACGTCGGCAAGCGCGAGGACGTGCGCGACCGCGTCCGCTGGTTCCCCGCCCTCGTCAGCAACCACGTCGTCGACCTCGTGCGCCGCTACGGCGAGTCAACGCTCCCCGCGGATCTCACGGCCTACGTCCGCGGCCGGCCGGGGTACGACTACCACCATCACGCCGAATCCGGGTCGTCGAACGCGGCGTTCGTGGACGACGAGTCCGTCGACCGCTTCTGCGTCATCGGCGAGGTCGACGAGCACATCGCCAAGCTGCGCGCGCTCGCGGCGGCGGGCGTGACGCAGTTCAACGTCTACCTCATGAGCGGCGACGAGGAGACGGTGCTCGAGGCCTACGGCCGCGAGATCATCCCGGCGCTCAAGGAGGTCAGCGCCACCGCGATCGCCTGACCCTACTCGGGGACCGCGACCTCGGTGCCGTCGTGCTGGACCACCGCGATACCCGGAATGTCGTACTGGTCGCGGTCGAGCGTCACGAGAGGCAGGCCATGGCGTTTCGCCGTCGCCGCGATCCATAGGTCGTTGTCGCTCTTCTGGCGCCCGAGATGGTCGCTTCGTACGCGCACGCGCGCCCATTCCTCGGCGACGTCGCGGTCGACGGCGATCAGGACGTACGTGCCGAGATGCTCCTCGAGCTCCGCGGTCTTCCGCTCGCCCCAGCGCGCGAGCATCGCGCCTCTCTTGAGTTCCGCCACTGTTACGACGGACACGGCCAGGACGTTCGCGTCGAGGCGGGGTCGCAGGCGGGCGATCCGGTCGTCCTGTCGAAGAACGGACGACACGACCGTCGTGTCGCAGAGCAGTGTTGCTAGCGTGGGTCCGGGTCCTCTCTGGCGACTTCCTTGCGGGCGAGCTCGCGGGACGCCCGCCTCCCTTCCTCGATAGCGCGGATGAAAGCGTCCGCTTCTTCCTTGGTGACTTGTGGCACCCGCGGAGGCGGCCAGCCCTGCGGCTTTGTGATGCCTTGGGCCTTCATGATCTTCTCGAGGTCGTTGTCCCCCCACACACCGCGCGGCAACAGCTTCTTGTCCCAACTGAGCTGCTCGCCGGTCCGGTACTTCCCTCCGAGGAGCATTTCCATCTGGGCGTGGAACCTCTTCGACCCCGCATGGTCACCGCGCATCACGCGCCGGATGTGTTCAGCCGTGTAGCCGGAACGATCCGCGAGATCGGCCACCGTTGAGCCGCGCCTCTCCATGAGCTCTCGCATCGTCGGGAGCCCACGTGCCGCCGACCCGCTCCGTGCCCTCAACGCCATGTAGTGACATGGTATAGCGCGCCGGCGCGATCAGCTCGGCGGAACGATCTCCTCGCCGATCGACCGGCCGTACTCCCAGACATCGAGGTTCGGCGGCTCGACGCCGTGCGCACCGAGGATCGTCCCGATGTGAGCCCGGTGGTCGCTGCCGTGATGGACGAACTGCGCGAGGATGATGCCCGCCGTCGCCGTGCCATCCGTCATCTGGATCACGCGTGTCGGATCGAATGCCTGCGCCAGGAACGCTTCGATGCGCTGCCCGACGCGCTCCTCTTTCTCGACGAGCTCGCGCAGGGGCAGCAGACGCTCGGTGTCGCGCGGCAGGTCCGCGGCGGGATCGTCCGCGCCGGTGAGCCGCCACAGGTAGCCGCGCTGCGCCCGCACGATGTGCTGCAGCGTGTTGTGGATCGCGCCGTACGTCCCCGGTACGGTCCATGTGAGCTGCTCCGGCGACAGGTCGGCACAGAACGCGAGCAGCTTCAGATCGGCCCAGACCTCGTGGCGCGTGCTCCGAAGGACGGCGTCGTTCACGTCTGCAGTATCGGCGAGCCGCGCTTGATGAACTTGCCGCGGCCCTTCTTGCCGACGAATTCGTCCTTGTCCACGACGACCTCGCCGCGCGACAGCACGGTGACGGCCTTGCCCTTCACCTTGCGGCCTTCGTACGGGTTGTAGTCGACGCGCATGTGGTGCGACTTCGCCGATAGGGTTTGCGTCGCCTTCGGGTCCCAGATGACGATGTCCGCGTCGCTGCCGACGGCGATGGTGCCCTTCTTCGGGAACATCCCCATGATCTTCGCGGGCGTCGTCGAGGTGAGCTCGATCCAGCGGTTCAGCGTGATGCGGCCGCCGACGACGCCGCCGTCGAAGAGGAGGACCATGCGCGTCTCGACGCCGGGCGCGCCGTTCGGGATCTTCGAGAAGTCGCCCTTCCCGAGCTCCTTCTGCTTCGGCAGCCCCTGGAAGCCCTCCTTCATGCAGAACGGGCAGTGGTCCGTCGAGACCACCTGGAGGTCGTTCTTCGCGAGCCCCTTCCAGAGCTCGTCCTGGTGCCACTTCGGCCGCAGCGGCGGCGACATGACGTACTTCGCGCCGTCGAACCCGGGCTCCTCGTAACTGTCGTACGAGAGGAAGAGGTACTGCGGGCAGGTCTCGGCGTATGCGGGCAGGCCGCGGTCGCGGAACTGCCTCACCTGCTCGAGCGCCTGCGACGCGGAGAGGTGGACGATGTAGAGCGGCACGCCACCGGCCATCTCGGCGAGCTTGAACGCGCGCCCGGTCGCCTCGCCCTCGGCCTCGGGCGGGCGCGTGAGCGCGTGCCACTTGGGCGCGGTCTTCTTCTCGGCGAGCGCCTTCTTCACGAGCACGTCGATGACGCCACCGTTCTCGGCGTGCATGCAGATGAGGCCGCCGACCTCCGCGGAGCGCACGAGCGCCTTGAAGATCGACGCGTCGTCGACCATGAACACGCCGGGATAGGCCATGAAGAGCTTGAAGCTCGACACGCCGTCCTCGACCATCGTGCCCATCTCGCTCAGGACCTTGTCGCTCACGTCGCGCACGATCATGTGCAGCCCGTAGTCGATGACGGCCTTGCCGCGCGCCTTGCCGAGCCACGCGTCGCGCGCCTTCTCGAGCGGCTCGCCCATGCCCTGCACGGCGAAGTCGACGATGCTCGTCGTCCCGCCGAACGCCGCCGCGACCGTGCCGGTGTGGAAGTCGTCGGAGGCGAACGTCCCGCCGAACGGCAGCTCCATGTGGGTATGGACGTCGATGCCGCCGGGGATGACGTACTTCCGCGACGCATCGATGCGCTTCGCACCGCCGGCCTTCAGATCCTTCCCGACCGCCGCGACCTTCTCGTCGTCGATGAGGACGTCGGCCTTGTACGTGTCGGTCGCGGTCACGACGGTGCCGCCCGTGATGAGCGTCTCGCCCATGGCGCTACGTCCGGAAGACGCCGACGATCACGGCGACGATCACCAGCGTGATCAGATGGCCGATCCCGTCGATGTAGAAAAGGCCGACGGGCTGGCGGGCGAACAGCACCTCATTGAGCTTCACGACGAGGCCGGATGCCGTCCACACCAGGATCCCGACGAACGCGGCGACCGCCGCGTCCGCGGAGAACGCCGTGACGATGGCGGCGAGCGCCGTCGCCCCGACGAGCGTCAGCACGAAGTTCGCGACGAGGATCGGCGGCAGCGGCGGTCCCGCCGGGGCCTCGACGCCGACGTACTCACCCCACCGCCTCCCGAATAGCGGCCCGTGCCAGATCGCGTTGAACGCGAATGCCACGATGGACGCGCCCAGGACCGCTACCCAGTTGACGTGGTCGAACACGTGAGCCTCCTTCGCGCTAGTGGAGCGCACCTGCGAGATCGATGAGCTGCGCGATGGTGAGATCCTTCGATCGCATCCAGTACCAGTAACCCGCCTCCGTCCACGCGATCTCCGACGGTGCATCGACGGAGGCGATCCCGAACGTGCCGCGGATCGGCACGGCCAGCCGCAAGCGCGCCGCCGGCGGGTCGTTGAGGAGCCGATCCGGGATCGCGGCGAGGTCGACGCCGATCACGCCCGCGGGCAGGCTGAGCGTCGGGTCCGTCGCCCCGACGGCCGGCCGCACCGACGACGATCCGACGGCGGGGGGCGCGTTCGTCGCGGATGGGATCGGGCGCGGCGCTGTCGCCGGCCAGAGCGAGACCGCGAGCCCGAGCACGCCACCGATCAAGGCCGCCGTCGCGCGCGCCGCACGGCGGCCGCGACGGGACCGCGGGAGCGCGGCGCCCGCGTCGTCGAGGTCGACGATCGCTATGGCTTCACCAGCGGCTGGTACATGTCGGGACGACGGTCACGGTAGAACTGCCACGTGTTGCGCACCTCGCGCACGAGATCCATGTCGAGGTCGGCGCACAGGAGCTGCTCGTCCCTGTCCGAGGCCTGCGCGACGATCTGCCCGCGCGGGTCCGCGAAGTAGCTCGTGCCGTAGTAGTCGTTCGGTCCGAACTCGGTCTCCTTCCCGACGCGGTTGATCGTCCCGACCCAGTAGCCGTTCGCGATCGCGTGCGAGGTCTGCTCGATCTTCCAGAGGTGCATCGAGAGGCCGCGCGACGTCGCCGACGGGATGAACACGAGCTCCGCGCCGTTCAGCCCGAGCGCGCGAGCGCCCTCCGGGAAGTGGCGGTCGTAGCAGATGTACACGCCGACCTTGCCGACGGCGGTCTCGAACACCGGGTAGCCCAGGTTCCCCGGCCGGAAGTAGAACTTCTCCCAGAAGCCGTTGACGTGCGGGATGTGCGTCTTGCGGTACTTGCCGAGGTACTTCCCGTCGGCGTCGATGACCGCGGCGGTGTTGTAGTAGACGCCCGGGGCCTCCTCCTCGTACATCGGGACGATGAGGACCATGCCGTGCTTCTTCGCCTGCTCCTGCATGAGCTTCGTCGTCGGACCGTCGGGGATCCGCTCCGCGTACGAGTAGTGCTTCGTGTCCTGGACCTGGCAGAAGTAGGGTCCGTAGAACAGCTCCTGCAGGCACATGACCTGCGCGTCGCCCTGCGCGGCCTCGGCGATGTAGCGGAGGTGCTTCTCGATCATCGAGCCCTTGTCGCCCGTCCACGCGGTCTGCGCGAGAGCGGCGCGGATCCTCATCTTGACCCTCCTCAGCGGCCGCAGTCGATACCGCGAAGCGGCCCGGTCACCGGCCGCACAGGATACTCACCAAGAACGACAAGCGACCGCAACGATCGCTAGGTGCTCAGCGCAAGGGCGATCGCGTCGTCGAGCGAGAGCGCCTTCCCCTCGCTCCACGCCGCGGCGAACGCGGCCTCATCGAGCGCGCCGCGAGCGTTCGCGACATACCGCTCGAACTCCGCGCGATCCGGGTCCTGGATGCGGATGCCACGCTCCGCGAACCAGGCATCCGCCGCGCCGAGCGATGCCGCCCCTCGCGCCGCTCTCCCTTCGGCGATGGCCACGCCTCCGAGACCGACCAGGCAGTAGGCGCGGCCCCAGGCGTCGCCGAGCTGGGCGAACAGCCGCTCGCTCTCCGCGAGCATCGCGCGGGCCATGGTCGCGCGGCCGCGCCGCAGATGGATGTGCGAGGGGTTGACGAGCGCGGTGCTCAGGAGGGCGCGGCTCCCGATCTCGCGGCTGATCTCGAGAGCACGTGCGTCCTCGCGCAGGGCGGCGTCGTCGTCACCCGCCCCACGGAGGATCTCCCCGTCGATGATGCTCGTGAAAGCGAGCCACCACCGATCGCCGCTCGCCTCCGCCGCCGCCTTGGCTTCGGCGACGAGATCGGCGGCCGACGGATCGTCGCCATAGGGCGAGAGCGCGTACACGCCCATTGCGAGCGCGAAGCAGAGCGAGCGCGGATCGGCGGCCTCGCGAGCGCGCGCGATCGCGGCGCGGCCCAGACGATCCGCGGTGGGGGCGTCCCGTGCTTCGGCCGCGAAGTACGCAGCCCAGGTGAGCGCCCAGGCCTCCTCGCGTGCGGGAACGCCCGGCGGCGCAGGGAACATGAGGTCGAGCCAGCGACGCATCTCACTGCCGCTCCCGCGCAGGAACCCCAAATAGTGGGCAAGCGCGGACGCCAGCTCGTGGCCGAGCGCGCGGTCGTTCGCGGCGGCCCAGGCGAGCGCGGCGCGCATGTTGTCCGCCTCGGCATCGAGGCGTGCGAGCGTCGTAAGCTCGTCCCCGAGGCGCAGCTCTTCATCGGAACGACGCGCGACCGCGACGAAGTGCTCGGCGTGACGCCGCGCGGCGTCCTTGGCCTCGCCGGCATCTTCCAGCCGTTCGCCGGCGAACTCGCGGATCACGGCGAGCATCGACACGCGACCAGCGTCCGCGCGGACGAGGCTCTTCGAGGCGAGGGAGTCGACCGTCTCGACCACGGAAGCGCGCTCCAGCGATCCGAAGGCCACCACGGCCTCGATCGCGTCGAGCGTCGCGCCGCCGTTGAAGACCGCGAGCCGGCGGAAGACCGTCCGTTCGCGCTCGTCGAGCAGGTCGTGGCTCCAGCCAAGGGCGTCGCGCAGTGTCCGCTGGCGTGCCGGGAGGTCGCGCGCGCCCCCGGTGAGGAGCGACAGGCGGCGCTCGAGCCGGGCGAGGATCTCGCCCGGAGCGAGCGTGCGCATCCGGGCCGCCGCCAGCTCGATCGCCAGAGGCAGGCCATCGAGCCGCTTGCATATCTCCGCGATCTGCCCGAGCTCGCGCGAGGTGTCGAGGTCGGGGCGGACGTCACGTGCGCGCTGGACGAACAGGCGGACGGCCTCGGAGCGCTCGAGCGCGGCGGGATCGCGCGCGCCGTTCGGCAGCCCCAGCGCGGGCACCGGGTACTCGCGCTCGCCGTAGACGCGGAGCGCGGCCTGGCTCGTCGCGAGCACGCGCAGGCCGGGTGCTCCTTCGAGCAGTCGGCCCACGAGCTCGGCCGCGTCGAGAAGGTGCTCGAAGTTGTCGAGGACGAGCAGCAGGTGCTTCTGGCGGAGATAGCCGCCGATCGTGTCGGCGAGCTCGGTCCCAGGCGCGTCGCGGACCGAGAGCACGCCGGCGATCGCGTTCGGCACCAGCGCGGGATCGGTCACGTGAGCGAGCGGCACGAAGAAGACGCCCTGGGCGAATTGGTCGCTGGCCTCGGCGGCGAGCCCGAGCGACAGGCGGGTCTTCCCGATGCCGCCGGGCCCCACGAACGTGAGCAGACGCGTTTCGTCGTCGAGCAGCAGCGCTCGGGTCTGGGCGAGCTCCTGCTCGCGTCCCACCAACGGAGTGCGCTGGACCGGAAGGTTGTTCGGGCGCGCATCGAGGCTGACCAGCGGCGGGAAGCGCGTCTCCAGCCCGGCGGCTTCGAGCTGGTAGATGCGCTCGGCCCGAAGCAGGTCCTTGAGGCGGTGCTCCCCGAGGTCTCGGAACGTGACGCCCGCGGGGGCGGCGTCGCCGAGGATCGCCGCGGCCGCGGAGGAGACGAGGACCTGGCCGCCGTGCCCGGTGGCCATGAGCCGCGCGCAGCGGTAGAGCGCGGGACCGAAGTAGTGGCGCCGGTCCTCGGTCAGCTCGACGTCGCCGAGGTGGATCCCCATTCGGACGCGCACCGCGCCGGTCGCGAATGCCTCGGACCCGAGCCCACGCTGCGCGCGGATGGCCGCGCCGGCGGCGTCGTCGACCCGAGCGAACGCCGCGTACACCGCGTCACCGATGGTCTCGAAGACGACGCCCCGCGACGCGGAGACCGCGTCGCGCAGGATCTCGTGGTGGCGAGCGATGGCCGTTCGGTAGTCGCCGCCGTGTTGCTGAAGAAGGCGCGTACTTCCCTCGACGTCGGTGAACAGGAACGTGACCGTGCCGGTCGGCAGCGGGTCAGGAGCCGACACTGACGACCATCGGGTGCCTCATCGGAAGAGGTCCCGTTCCTTCGGACGAACGTAGGCCTGCGCGGTCTCGTCGGACGACGCCGTCTCGACGCCGCGCACGATCGCGACCGGATGGCGATCGAGCTTCCCCATGACGATCTCCGCCGCACCGGCGATCTCATCCGCCAGCGCGATCTCGGTCACTCGGAGCTCGTAGCCCTCGGGATCGTGCTGGCCGACGTATCGGAGGAGCGCGGGCAGACCGGCCATGCCGATCGCCACGTTCACGTGGCCCTCGCGCCAGGCGCGCCCGAAGGTGTCGGTGACGAGCACCGCGACGTCGCGGCCCGTGCGCTCGCGCAGCGCGTCGCGCAGCCGGGCCGCGGAAGCGTCTGGATCGACCGGCAAGAGCACGACGCTGTCTGGTGCGCCCGCGTTCGACCGGTCGACGCCGGCGTTCGCGCAGACGAAGCCGTGATGCGTCTCGGCGATGAGGACGCCGCGCTCCCAGCGCAGGATCGTTCGCGTCTGTCGCAGCACGACCTCGAGCGCGCGTGGATCCTTCCCCGCCTCCTCGGCCATCCGGATCGCACGCTCGCTCGGGACGACGGTCGAGAGCGCGACCACTCGCCCCTCGGACTTCGAGACGACCTTCTGCGCGACCACCACGACGTCACGGTCGCGCAACGGATCCGTCGCGAGCGCGGAGACGATCATCGATGCGAGGTCGTCGCCCGCGCGGACCTCGGGCAGGCCGGTCACGGGCCAGATGGAGAGACGTCGCATGGGCCGCGAAGTGTGGCACCAGCGGTGCGCCGCGCGGCATGGTCGGACATCGGCGAGGCGCCCGGGCCTCGCCGCTCGGCTCGGTCTTCTACGCTCCTAGAGTGCTTACCCTCGGGTGGAAGGCGTCCGCGGAGCAGTTCGCGCCGAACGAGCTGCTCGAGCTCGCGGTCGCCGCGGAAGCGGCGGAATTCGACTCGATCGTCGTCAGCGATCACTTCCACCCGTGGCGGGACACCGACGGTCACGCGCCGTTCTCGTTCGCGTGGCTCGCGGCGGCGGGGCAGCGCACGCGGCGCGCGCGGCTCGGCACCAGCGTCGTCAGCCCCGGGTGGCGCTACCACCCCGCGATCGTCGCGCAGGCCGTCGCGACGCTCGCGTTGCTCTCACCCGGTCGCGTCTTCCTCGGCGTCGGTTCCGGTGAAGCGATGAACGAAGTGCCCGTCACGGTCGCGGAATGGCCGTCGCCTCGCGAGCGGCAGCGCCGGCTGCGCGAGGCCATCCAGCTCATCCGCGAGCTCTGGGCCGACGACTACGTCACCCACGAGGGCGAGTACTTCCGCACGAAGCAGGCGAAGATCTTCGACAAGCCGCCCTCGCCGGTGCCGATCCTCGTCGCGGCCGGCGGTCCGAAGGCTGCGGAGCTCGCGGGCGAGCTCGGCGACGGGATCATCGTCACGAGCGGCAAGAAGCCGGAGCTCTACACGAAGGATCTGATCCCCGGATCCGAGCGTGGCCTGAAGATCAGCGGCCGGGACGCCTCACGGTTCGAGCGGATGATCGAGATCAAGGTGTCCTTCGACACCGAACGCGACCGGGCGATGCGCGACACACACGAGTGGGCGGCTCTCGCCCTACCGGAGGACGCGAAGAGCGGCGTCGAGGATCCGCGCGAGATGGAGCGGCGTTCGGTCGCCGCGATCGAGCGCGCACATACGCGCTTCGTCGTGTCCGACGACCCCGACGAGATCGTGACGGGCATCCGGACGTACATCGACCTCGGCTTCACGCATCTCGTCTTCCACCTGCCGGGCAAGGGTCAGAGGCGCTCGATCGAGCTCTTCGGGAAGGAGATCCTCCCGCGCCTCCGGAAGACCTCCTAGCCACCGCGCGCGTCGCCCGCATGGCGACGTCGGACCAGTACGCGCGCCCGCACGTCGTGCCCATCGTCTTCGTCTACGAGCACCCACATCTGTACACGCCGATCGACCGTAAGCCGAAGCGCGTCGACGACTGGCGCCGCCTGCGGCGCGTGCAGAACGTGATGTTCAACGGCCGCGCGAGCGTCGTCATCGACGTATGGGACGAGGATTGGTCGCGCCTGCGCTACGTGCTCCTCGACGGGACCGCCGACGTCATCGAGACCGGCGACGAGCGTGACCGCGCGGTCGCGCTGCTCCAGGCGAAGTACCCGCAGTACCGCGCGCTCCCCCTCGGCGATGCGCCGGTCATCCGCGTGACGGTCGAGCGGAAGGTCGAGTGGCCTGAGGGGGGTGGAAGGGGGGCGTAGCCCCCCTGCGAGAACTAGAGCTCTCCCGTCGCGGCGTAGCGATCGGCGATCGCGAGCGCGTCGTCGATCGCGCGGATGCCGACGCGTAGCTGCTCCTCGGTCACGATGAGGGGCGGCGCGATGACCATGAGGTTCCAGCGGCACATGACGTACACGTCACGCTGCATGCATGCGTTGCGGATCGCGGTCGCGAGGCGCTGGCTCGGGCCGTTCCAGCGCTCGAGCATCTCCTTCGTCCCGCGGTCCTTCACGAGCTCGATGCCCCACATGAGGCCCTTGCCGCGCACGTCACCGACCGATGGATGGCGCTCCATGAGGCCGCGCAGCTCGGTGCCGAGCACCTCGCCCATCGACGCGGCGTTCTCGATGACCCGCTCGTCCTTGTACGCCTGGATCGTCGCGACGCCGGCTGCGCACGCCAGCGCGTGGCCGCTGTACGTTAGCCCGTGCCACAGGACGTGGTCGTCGAAGTGCTTCGCGATCGGCGCGTCGACGATGGCTCCGCCGAGCGGGACGTATCCCGAGTTCACTCCCTTGGCGAAGGTCATGATGTCGGGGACGACGTCCCAGTGCTCCGCGGCGAACCACTTCCCCGTCCGGCCGAAGCCGGTCATCACCTCGTCGAGGATCATCACGATCCCGTAGCGGTCGCAGAGCTGCCGGATCCCCTGGAAGAACCCGTCCGGCGGCACGATGAGCCCGCCCGCGCCGACGATCGGCTCGCACATGATCGCGGCGATCTGGTCCGGGCCTTCGTACCAGATGACCTCCTCGACGTGGGCGAGCGCCTTCTGCGCGTCGTTCCCGAACATCGAGCGGTACGGGTCCGGATTGAGGAAGTGCACGACGCCCGGGATCCCCGGCTCGTTCGCCCAGCGCCGGTTGTCGCCGCCCGCGGTCATGGCGCCCTGCGTCTGCCCGTGGAACGAGCGCCACTGCGTCAGGACCTTGTGGCGGCCGGTGTACAGGCGGGCGATCTTGATCGCCTCCTCGACGGCCTCGCTGCCACCGGTCGTGAAGAGCGTCTTCGTGAGGTCGCCCGGCGCGACCTCGGCGATCATGCGCGCGAGCATCGCGCGCGGCTCGTCGGTGAAGGACGGCGCGGCGTACGTGAGGCGCTCGGCCTGGTCGATGATCGCGCGAATGACCTTCGGGTGCTGGTGCCCGAGGTTCGTGTTCACGAGCGTCGAAGAGAAGTCGAGGATCCGGCGATCGCCGGAAACGATCCACGACCCCTCGCCGCCGGTGACCACGAGCGGCGCGACCGAGCCCTGCGCCGACCACGAGATGAGCACGTGGTCGCGCGTATCGCGCTTCACCTGCTCGATGTCGACCGGAGCGCGGCGCCTCGTGGTGACGGCCATGGGCCGCAGAGCATACGGACTTTGGAGCCAATAGCCTGTGCGCGTGCTGTTCGGCATCAGCATCTGGCCGACGAACACCGACTGGCCCGCCCTCCGCGAGGCCGGCGTCACGGCCGACCGCGCCGGATTCGATCACCTCTACGCGTGGGACCACTTCTACGCGATCGTCGGCGACCAGGAGAACCCGAACTTCGAGTGCACGCAGGTCCTCGCAGGCTGGGCGAGCGCGACCGAGCGCGTGAAGCTCGGGTCGCTCGTCCACGGCGTCACGTACCGCAATCCGGCGATCCTCGTGAAGACGATCACGACCCTCGACCATCTCTCGAACGGGCGCGCGATCATGGGGATCGGCGCGGCGTGGATGGAGCCGGAGCACAAGGCCTACGGGATCAAGCTCGGCACGAAGCAGACGCGTTCCGACCGCTTCGAGGAGGCGGCACGGATCATCCGCTCGATGCTCCGTGAGCGCAGCACGACCTTCGAGGGCAGGTACTTCAAGCTCAAGGACGCGCTGAACGAGCCGCGTCCGGTCCAGAAGGAGCTCCCGATCCTCATCGGCGGCGGTGGCGAGACGCGCACGCTCCGCACCACGGCCATGTACGCCGACATGTGGCACGGCTTCGGCTCGCCCGACGACGTTCGCCACAAGGTGGAGGTCCTGCGGACCCACTGCGCGAAGGTGAAGCGCGACCCGAACGAGATCGTGCCGATCGGCGGGGGCTGGGTCGTCGTGCGCGACCGTCCGGAGGACGTGAAGGCGTATCTGCAGCGGGTCGCGGACCACCACGGCATCGCGCCGCCGGTGCCGCGCGCCGCCGGTGACCCGGACACCGTCGCCGCGCGGATCTTCGAGTACTGGAAGGCGGGGGCGCGCGGGTTCATCTGCTCCGGCGCCTACCCGTTCGACCTCGAGTCCATCGAGCGCATCGGCCGCGACGTCCGGCCGCGGCTCGAGAAGCTGATCGCGGCGGCGTAGCCCCGGCTACTTCTGCGGGGCGAGCCACCACAGATGCGAGTCCGGCATGGGGACGTACGGACCCGGGACGACC
>DASWDY010000087.1:0-6943 GCA_036395035.1 Candidatus Limnocylindria bacterium | reverse complement strand
CGAGCGAACGCGGCTGCTCGTGCACGTCGTCGACGCCTCGCGCGAGGATCCGGTCACCGACGTGCGCGTGATCGACACGGAGCTCGCCGCGCACGGCCGCGGGATCACGGAGCTGCCGCGCCTCATGGCGCTGAACAAGGTCGACATCCCCGAGGCGTCGGAGCGCGCGCCGCGCATCGCCCGGAAGCTGCTGCCGGCGCGGTCGCTCCTCATCTCGGCGGCCACGGGCGAAGGCGTCCCGGAGCTGGCGCGCGTGCTCCTGGAGATGTGCCCGCCCCGACCCGTGGAGGAGCCCGAGGCTCCGCCGGAGCGCCGGATCGAGTTCGCGCGTACGACGCGCGACTGGAACGTCGTGCGCGAGGACGGCGGCTACCGCGTGCGTGGCGACCGCATCGAGCGTCTCGCCGGCGGGATCGACTGGGACAGCCCCGACGCCGCCGCGTACTTCCAAGGCTTCCTCGTGCGCAGCGGCATCGAGCGCGAGCTGCGCGCGCTCGGCGTCGAAGAGGGCGACATGGTCCGCATCGGCAAGGTGGAGCTCGAGTGGCAGGAGGGCGGTGGCCGTTGAGCGGGGGTGGAAGGGGGCGAAGCCCCCTGCGATGAAAGCCGTCGGCGTCTTCGGAGGCAGCTTCGATCCGGTCCACCACGGTCATCTCGCGATCGCGCAAGCCGCGCTCGAGCAGGTGCCGCTCGACCGCGTCGTCTTCGTCCCCTCTCGGCGCTCGCCATTGAAGGAGGAGCTGCCGGCGGCGTCCGAGCGTGACCGGCTCGCGATGCTCGAGCTCGCGATGCGCGAAGCGGCGCGGTTCTCCGTATCGCGCTGCGAGCTCGATCGACCGGCACCGTCGTACACCGTCGACACGCTCGAGGCGCTGGCAGGGGAGGGACGGCTGTTCCTGATCGTCGGCGCGGACGCGGCTCGCGACCTGACGCGCTGGAAGAGCCCCGACCGTGTCCGGCAGCTCGCGACGCTCGTCATCGCGCGCCGTCCGGGGTCGGACCACGCGGATCCGGCCGCGATCTGGCTCGACACCCCGCTCCTGGACATCAGCGCCCGCGACCTGCGGGCGCGGGCCGCTCGACGCCGGTCGCTGCGGTACCTTGTCCCCGACGCGGTGTGGCGCTACATCGAGGAGCACCACCTCTACAGGCAAGCGAGGACGAGGGGGGAAGACGCATCTTCCCCATGAGGACGAGCGCCGCCTGTATGGAGCATCCATACGGCTGAACGCATCGACGCGCAGCTGAGCCCGCGCGCGCTCGCCGACCTCGTCGTCGACGCGGCCTCCGACAAGAAGGCCGAGGACATCGTCGTCATGAACGTGTCCGAGGTGACGACGATCGCCGACCTGTTCGTGATCCTCAGCGGGCGCGGGCAGCGTCAGGTCCAGGCGATCGCCGAGGGCATCGTCGAGAAGGCCACGCAAGCTGGCCGCCGCCCGTTCGGCGTCGAGGGGATGAGCAGCGGCCGCTGGGTGCTCATCGACCTCGGCGACGTGATCGTCCACGCGTTCATCCCCGAGGAGCGCGAGCTCTATCGGCTCGAACGTCTCTGGGGCGATGCGCCGGTGGTGCTGCGCGTTCAATGACTTCGCGCGCTTCGTCCGGTACGCTGATGTCCCACGGGCCTGTAGCTCAGCGGGAGAGCACTTGAATCGCACTCAAGGGGTCAGGGGTTCGAATCCCCTCAGGTCCACTGGCCGTGCTAACCGCTAAAGTCCGTCGCCGATGAGCTTCTTCTCGCCGGACGACCCCGAGCGCCAGGCGAACATCGCGTTCGCCCTCGTCGTCCTTGGGATCGTCGCGGTCGGCGCGCTCACCATCTGGCTGTTCTACGGAGCCCAGTTCTAGGCGATCGGCCCTGGGCGGGGAGGTCCTCGATGGCGATGCATCTCCAGAACCACATCGACGGCCGCTGGGCCGACTCGGTCAGCGGCGAGACGTTCGAGAACACCGATCCCGCGAACGGCGAACTGATCGCGACGGTCACGAGGTCGCGGACGGCGGACGTGGACAAGGCGGTCGAGGCCGCGCGCCGCGCCTACGACGCGTGGCGGCTGACGCCGGCACCGAAGCGCGGCGAGATCCTGTATAGGGCCGGCGAGATCATGCTCGCGCGGAAGGAAGACCTCGCGCGCGAGATGACGCGCGAGATGGGCAAGGTCGTCGCCGAAGCACGCGGCGATGTCCAAGAGGGCATCGACATGACGTACTACATCGCCGGCGAGGGCCGCCGCCAGTTCGGCGACGTGGTCCCGGCGGAGCTCCCGAACAAGTGGGCGATGAGCATGCGGCACCCGCACGGCGTCGTCGCGGCGATCACGCCGTGGAACTTCCCGTTCGCGATCCCGACGTGGAAGCTCATGCCGGCGCTCATCTGCGGCAACACCGTCGTGTTCAAGCCCGCCTCGTACACGCCGCTCCTCGCGGTGCGTCTGGTGCAGATCCTCGAGGAAGCGGGATTGCCCAAGGGCGTCCTCAACCTCGTCCTCGGATCGGGAGGCGACCTCGGCGATCACATCGTCACGCACCCGGGCGTCGACCTCATCTCCTTCACGGGCTCATCGGACACCGGCGCGCACATCAGCGAGCTCGCGGGCAAGCTGCTGAAGCGCGTGTCCTGCGAGCTCGGCGGCAAGAACGCCATCGTCGTCATGGACGACGCGAGCGTCGATCTCGCCGTCGACGGGATCGTCTGGTCGGCCTTCGGCACCTCCGGGCAGCGCTGCACCGCGGCATCGCGCGTCATCGCGCACCGTGGCGTGGCGACGGAGCTCATCGAGAAGGTCGTCGGCCGTGCGAAGAAGATGCGGATGGGGCACGGCCTCGACGCGACCACGGATCTCGGCCCCGTCGTGTCGAGGGCCGCGCAGGAGAAGGTCGCGTCCTACATCCCGATCGCCGAGCACGAAGGCGCGACCGTCGCCGCCGGCGGCAAGATCCCGCGCGATGGCGCGCTCGCCAAGGGCTTCTTCCACGAGCCGACCGTGCTCGTCGACGTGAAGCCGAACATGCGCGTCGCGCAGGAGGAGATCTTCGGACCGGTCACCGCGATCATCGAGAGCGCGAGCCTCGACGAGGCGGTCAAGATCCTCAACTCCACCAAGTACGGCCTGTCGTGCTCGCTGTACACGTCGAACGTGAACAACGCGTTCCGGTTCATGCGCGACGCCGAGTGCGGCCTCGTGTACGTGAACGCCGGCACGATCGGCGCGGAGATCCAGCTGCCGTTCGGCGGCATGAAGGCCACCGGCAACGGCCACCGCGAGGCCGGCCGCGCCGCGCTCGATGTGTACTCCGAGTGGAAGTCGATCTACGTCGACTACTCGGGCAAGCTCCAGCGCGCGCAGATGGACACCTCGGAGTAGGGAGTACTAGGGCAGCGGTACTACGTCGCTGGTACCTGTCGGATCATGTGTGTGTCAGGCCTGCCGGGGATCGTTGTGATCGGTACGGCCTCTTCGTAGAACGCACGCAGTGCTCGGCTGCAAAGCAAGCAAGCACTATGGGAGCGGACGATGAGAAGGATCCCTGCCGCGATCATCGCGACGCTCGCGCTGACCCTCGCGATGGGCGGAGCCGCGATCGCCACACCAGCTGACTACGAGGCTCGCGGTTCTGCCTGCGGCCAGTACCACGGGGCGTTCGAGTACTACAGCCACATGCGCGGCTTTTGGATCCCCGGTGCCGCGCAGCAGGGCGGGCTCGGCGACACGACCGGTCCGGCGAACAGCGCGAAGGGTTGCCAGTCGCACTTCTAGCGCAGCGTCGCGTCTAGCCAGCGGGCCACGTGCTCGGCGGCCTCGCGTTCGTGAGACCCCAGCTCGTGGCCCGCGCCGCTCAGCACGACCAGGTCGATGAGCGGGTTCCCCGCGGCGATCCGCTGCAGCACCGCGACCGGTCCGAGCTCGTCGCGATCGCCCTGCACGACGAGCGTCGGGCAGCGCACCCCCGCGAGCGCCTCCTCGTCGCGCGGGCGCGGGCGCGCGGGCGGCGAGATCGGATGGCCCACGATCACGAGCGCGTCAGGCGGCTCGAGCGCGGCGAGGAAGGCGCACATGCGCCCGCCGAAGGATCGCCCCACGAGCGCGACCGGGCCCGGATGCGCGGCGCGGAGCTCGTCCCGCGCGCGGCGTAGCGCGTCGAGCTCGACGCGGTATCCCGTGCTCGGCCGCGCGGACGTCGACAGCGCGACCGCCTTGGTCGCGATCCCGAGCGGCTCGAGCCTCTTGGCGATCGCGACGAGGATCGGCTGCTTCTCGGAGCCGCGGTAGCCCGGGACGAGGACCGCGCTACCTGGCAGCGAGCACCTTCTTCGGAAGCTTCTGCGGCAGCTTCAACGACCGCACGAGCAGATCACCGCTCGACGCGAGGCGGTCCCGCATGTTCGCGATCGTGAACGCGTCGGGGCGGCCGAGGGCAGGGATCTCGTCCCATGCGAGCGGCGCGGAGACGGGCGCACGTGGCTTCGGCCGCACGCTGTACGGGCCGGCCGTCGATTTCCCACGGGTGTTCTGCAGGTAGTCGATGTAGATCCCCTTGCGCCGCGCCTTCGAGAACTCGAGCGTCACGAGCTTCGGGATCCGCTCGCGCGCCAGCTTCCCGACGTGCTCGGCGAAGCCGCGCGTCTCCTCGAACGTGTATTTGCGCGCGACAGGCACGAGCACGTGGATGCCACGCGAGCCCGTCGTCTTCGGGAACCCCTCGAGCCCCATCTCGTCGAGGACCCGGCGCACCGCCATCGCGACCTCCTTCACCTGATCCCACGTGGCGCCCTCCGCGGGGTCGAGGTCGACCATGACGTAGTCGGGATGGTCCGGGTCGTCGACGCGCGCGAGCCGCGGATGGATCTCGATCGCGGTGTAGTTCGCCATCCACACGACCGTGGGCAGGTCGTTGCAGAGGATGTAGTCGTTCTCCTTCTCCTCGGGATCGACCCAGCTCGCGACCCATTTCGGCGTGAACGACGGCTTGTCCTTCTGATAGAAGCTCGTCCCGTAGATGCCGTCGGGGAACGGCTTCAGCGTGAGCGGGCGGTCCTTCACCCACGGCACGAGGTACGGCGCGACGTCCGCGTAATAGCGGATGAGGTCCGCCTTCGTGTAGCCGTCCTCGGGCCAGAGGACCTTCTCGAGGTTCGTGAGCCGGATCTCGCGGCCGTCGACGGTGAGCACCGCGGGCACCCGCGCCGACGTCTTCGCCGGCTTCGGCGGTGCGGCCTTCGCCGCCTTCGCCGCCTCGCGCTGCGCCTTGTCCGCCGCGAACATGCGCTCCTCGCCCGTCGCCTCGTGAGGGTCGATATCGGCGCGGAGCCCGAGGTACGCCGGCTGGCGCAGCACGCCCTCGTCGGTGATGCCCGTGTACCGCACCTCGCAGACCAGCTCGGGCAGGCACCAATGCGGCACCTCGTTCACGCGCGGCGTGCGCGAGAACGGGACGGTCGGGCTCTCACGCTCCCTCAGCAGCGCGAGCAGATCCTTCAGCGTGCGCGCGTCGAAGCCGGTGCCGACGTGGCCGACGGGGACGAGCTTCCCGTCGCGGTAGACGCCGACGAGGAGCGCGCCGAGGTCCTTCTCGCGACCGCCCCTGCCCTCGGTCCACCCGCCGATGACGCACTCCATCGACCTTTGCGCCTTGATCTTCACCCATGCGGCCGAGCGCCCCTCGACGTACGGCGAATCGAGGCGCTTCGCGACGACCCCTTCGAGGCCCTGCTCCTGCACCGCCGCGAAGAGCGCCTTGCCCTCGCCGACGAACGCGTCGTGATGCCGGATCTGCCCCATGGGCGTCACCGCGAGCGCGAGCCGCTTCCGCCGCTCGCGCAGCGGCAGGCGAGCGAGATCCTGCCCGTCGGCCCAGAGCAGGTCGAAGACCTCGTACCAGACGGGCGTCGAGCGCCGCAGCGTGCGGATCTTGCCAGCGTCCTGCACGTGCATGCGCGCCTGCAGGCGCTGGAACGACGGCACGCCCTTCTCGTCGAGCGCGACGATCTCGCCGTCGACGATCGCCTGGTAGGCCCCCGTGAGCGCCTCGGCGATCCCGTGCGCCTCGGGGTACTGGTCGGTGCAGTCGAGGAGGTTCCGCGTCTGGAGCCGGACGACACCGCCGTCGACGAACGCGATCGTCCGGACGCCGTCCCACTTCGGCTCGAACCCGAACTCCGCGGAGTCGAACGGCTCGTCGGCCGAGACCGCCAGCATCGGCGTGATCTTCCGGTCGAGCACGTGGTCCTTCGGTGGCGTGCCGTGGAGGATCATCAGCCAGTCACGCCCCTCGTTCTGCCGCGTCTTCACGAGGACGTACTCGCCGGTGAGGCGGTCGCCGTCGAACTTGACCTTGTACTCGTTCTCGTCCCCAGCCCTGTCGCGGCGCTCCTCGACGAGCTCGTACGTGCCCGTGTCCCAGATCGTCATCGTCCCGGCGCCGTAGCCGTCGGGGATGACGCCGTGGAAGGTCAGGTACTCGATGGGATGGTCCTCGGTGTGGACCGCGAGCCGTCGCTTCCCGGCCTCGAGCGGCGGACCCTGTGGCACCGCCCACGAGGCGAGCACGCCGCGCATCTCGAGACGGACATCCCAGTGCAGCCGCGTTGCGTGGTGGCGATGGACGACGTAGCGCAGCTTCCCTTCGGTCTTCGGGCGCTTGCCCTTCGGCTCGGGCGTCCGGCCGAAGTCGCGTTTGCGCTGGTATTCGGTGAGGCTCACGCTGTCCCTCATTCTCACGTTCCGCGGACGGAGGGCGATATGCCTGCGCAGCCGACGATGCAGACGGCCGACGCCATCGGGAGATTCGCCGACCAGGCGATGCATTTCCTGAAAGAGGAGTACGAGGACTCGCCGGTCCACGCGAGCTCGCTCGGCCTCACCGAATACGACGAGAAGCTCGACGATCTCTCCGCCGCCGCGTTCGAGCGCCGCAAGGCGAGCGACCTCGCATGGCTGAA
>DASWDY010000086.1:0-19931 GCA_036395035.1 Candidatus Limnocylindria bacterium | reverse complement strand
CGTGGCGGCGACGCCGTCGAGCTGGCGGCCGCCGTGGTTCGAGACGACGATGGCGTCGGCACCGACCGCGATCGCTTTGCGCGCGTCCTCGGCGGCGAGGACGCCCTTCACGACGATCGGACCATCCCACTCCTCGCGGATCCATCCGAGGTCCTCCCAGCTGACGACGGACCGCTCGAGCGCGGGTCCGACGTCCACGTAGCGCATCGGACCGTCGGCGAGCACGACGTTCGGGAATCGCATCAGGCCACCGTCCAGCAGGAAGCCGTAGAGCCATTGCGGGCGCACGAGGAACTGGGAGGAGGCTCGCAGCTTCTGCAGGAGACCACCCCCGAGCAGCTCCTTGATGCCGTTCCGCAGGTCGCGCTCACGCAGGCCCGCGACGGCCGTGTCGATCGTGATGAGCAGCGCCGAGTATCCGGCGGCGCGAGCCCGCGCGATCGCCTGCCTGGCGACATCGCGCCCGCCGACGAGGTACAGCTGATACCAGAGGGGCCCGCGCGAGGCCTCGCGTACCTCCTCGATGCCCGAGCCGGCAAGGGTCGACAGCGTGTACGCCGTGCCGGCGTTGCCCGCGGCACGAGCCGCGAGGACCTCGCCGCGCGGCCAGAAGAGGCGCGTGCTCCCGACCGGCGCCAGGATGAACGGCAGCGCCAGCCGTGTTCCGAGCACGGTCGTCCCGAGATCGCACTCCGCGATGGCGACGGCTCCGCGCGGCCGCAGTGCGACCTCGTCGTAGACGCGTCCATTGGCGCGCAGCGTGACCTCGTCCTCGGCGCCGCCGTCGATGTAGTCGAACACGACGCGGGGGAGACGCTGGGCGGCGAGCCGCCGAAGGTCGGCGATGTTGAGCACGTCGTGGGCGGTGAGGTCTGCCGCCATCTAGGTGAGCACCAGGTAGCGGATCCAGATGTCGATCGTCGCGACGATCATCGTCAGCAGGGTCGCGGGGACGCCGTAGCGCAGATACGTCACGAAGCTGATCGGGTGACCGCGGCTCTCGCTCATGCTCGCCACGACGACGTTCGCGGACGCGCCGACCACCGTCGCGTTCCCGCCGAAGTTCGCGCCGAAGACGAGCGCCCAGATGAGCGGCTCGATGTGGACGTTCTGCCCGAGCGCCTCGATGAGCGGGATCATCGTGAGCGTGTACGGGATGTTGTCGACGATCGCCGAGAGGAAGGCGCTCATCCAGAGCACCAGGAGCGCGGCGACGTCGGTCCGGCCGCCGGTCAGGGTGAGCGCGGCGTTCGCGAGATCGCCGATGACCCCGGCCTTCACGACCGCGCCGACGACGATGAAGAGGCCGACGAAGAAGAGGAGCGTCGGCCATTCCACCGTGCGGAGCACGTCGTGCACGTCCTCCTTCGCGAGGATCATGAGCACGACGGCGCCGGCGAGGGCGATCGTCGCGCCCTCGAGGCCGAGCTGTCGCGCGAGGAGGAAGCCGACGATCGTGAGGCCGAGCACGCCGAGACCGATGCGCATGAGGCGCACGTCCTCGATCTTCCGCTCCGCCTCGACGAGGCGCGCGATGTCCTCGGGCTCGAGCGCCGTGACGGCCTCCCCGAGCTCCTTCCGGAAGAGCCAGCGCGCGAACCCCAGATACGCGGCGAGGGAGACGATCGCCGCGGGTGCGGCGTTGAGGAGGAAGTCGTTGAAGTCCTTCCCGAGGCGGCTGCCGATGAGGATGTTCGGCGGATCGCCGATGAGCGTCGCGGTGCCGCCGATGTTCGAGGCGAGCACCTGCGAGATGAGGAACGGGACGGGTGAGGCGCCGAGCCGCTTCGCGACGAAGAAGGTGACCGGCGTCATGAGCACGACGGTCGTCACGTTGTCGAGGAACATGCTCGCGAACGCCGTGATGACCGAGAGGAGCACGAGGAGCCGGTAGGGACGGCCCTCGGCGCGCCGCACGGCTTCCACCGCGAGCCACTGGAAGATGCCCGTCTTCCCGAGGATGTTGGCGATGATCATCATCCCGGCGAGCAGGAAGATCACGTTGAAGTCGACGACGTGCGGCGAGAAGGCCTCTTCCTGATCGATGAGCTTCAGCCCGATGACGACGACGGCGCCGAGCAGGGCGGCGAGCGTGCGGTGGATCCGCTCGGTGACGATGAGGGCATAGATCGCGACGAAGATGCCGCCGGCGAGGAGCTCCGCGCTCATCAGGCGTGATCGTATGCGCGATCGAGCAGGTCGATGAGATGCACGACCTCGGTGCGGAGCCCGCTCGCGCGAACGCCGGCCGCGAGCTGCATGAGACAACCCGGGTTGGCGGTGACCAGGATCTCGGGAGCGGCGCTGCGGACGTGCTCCATCTTGCGATGGAGCAGCTTCCGTGAGAGGTCGGGCTGCGTGACGTTGTAGATCCCGGCGCTGCCGCAGCACCAGTCGGCCTCGGCGAGCGGCACCATGCGCACGCCCGGGATCGCCGCGAGCAGCGCCTTCGGCTGCGCGCTGATCCTCTGGCCGTGAAGGAGGTGGCACGGCTCGTCGTACGCGACGGTCGCCTCGACGCGGCCGGGGGTCGCCGTGAGCCCCATGTCGCCGAGGATCTCGGTGGCGTCGCGCACCTTCGCGCTGAAGCGCTCGGCGCGCTCGGCCCACGCCGGATCGTCCTTGAGGAGCCAGCCGTACTCCTTCAGATTCGCGCCGCAGCCGGCGGCGTTCACGACGATCGCGTCGACCTGGACCTTCTCGAGCCCCGCGATGTTCCGCTTCGCCAGGGCGCGCCCGCCATCGCGCTCGCCCGCGTGGACGTGCAGCGCGCCGCAGCACGTTTGCGCCTCCGGGACGACGACCTCGATGCCGTTGCGCGCGAGGACGCGCGCCGTCGCCTCGTTCGTCGCGCCGAACGCCGCGCGCTGGATGCAGCCCTGGAAGAGCGCGACGCGCGCGCGGCGCGTGCCGGCCGCGGGGAAGACCGCGGGCAGCCGCGGCGCGGTCGGGCGGTCGAGCGGGACGAGGTCGAGCATGTCGGCGAGGCGCGCGGCGAGCGGCAGTCGCGACCCGACGAGGTGGAGGAGCGCGCCGATCCCGACGCGCTTCGCGATGAACGTCGCGAGCGTGACCGCCGCGAGCCGGCTCGGATGCGGCAGCAGCTGGTCGAAGGCGAGCCAGCGGATGAGCCGCTGGGGCAGCGGCCGCCCGCGCGCGCGCTCGATCTGGCCCCGTCCGGCCTCGACGAGCTTGCCGAACTCGACGCCCGAGGGGCATGCCGTCTCGCACGCGCGGCAGTCGAGGCACCCGTAGAGGTGGTCCTCGAACGCGGCGTCGTCCGGGCCGATGCGGCCCTCCCACGCGTTCTTCATGAGGCGGATACGGCCGCGCGGCGAATCCATCTCGACACCGAGCACCGCGTACGTCGGGCACGTGGGCAGGCAGAATCCGCAGTGGACGCAGCGTTGGATGAGCTCCTTCGCGGGCGCGTCGCCGGCGACGTAGGTCCCGAGGGTGAGCGGGCGTGCGGTCGTCATCACGCGACCGCGGATCGGCCGGGCTCGAGGACGTGTGCCGGGTCGAACGCGTCCTTGATGCGGCGCATGAGGAAGTCACCGCCGGGCGGTCGCACGCCCCACGCGCCGAGGCGCTCGCGCAAGGCCGCGTCGCGACGCTCCACGCGCGCGCTGCCGCCGACGATCGACGCGCCCGCGAGCAGCGTGTCCGCCGCGTGGAGCACGGCCGCGTCGTCGCCGCGCAGGTGCACGCGCACGACGCCCGTGCCGGCATCGGCCACGAGGCGCGCGAACGTGTCGAGCCGCGCCGCGCTCTCCGCGAACGAGCGCTGCGCGCCGAGCGGCAGCGCCGCGCGCACGAGCGCGCCGTCGGTAGCCGTCGCCGGCAGCTCCCGCAGCGGCCCGAGCGCGCTCTCGTCGGGCGCGCGCTCGACCGTCGCGCCCACGGCCGCGCCGGCCCGCTCGGCCTCGGCCATCGCGCGCGCGACGTACGGCGCCGTCCCCTGCGCGCCCACGAGCGCGCTCCAGGCCGTCGTCGTCCCCTCGACGACGAGCGCCGACGGACGCAGCGGCATGCGGACGAGCGCTTCGGCGATCGCGAACGCGGCGGCGGGGCCGCCGCACCGCGCGACCGCGAGCCCGCGCGCGGCCGGCTGCGGCAGGACCTTGATCGTCGCCTCGACGATCACGCCGAGCGTCCCGAACGATCCGATGAGCAGCTTGTTCAGGTCGTAGCCGGCGACGTTCTTCACGACGCGCCCGCCCGCGTGCGCGACGGTGCCATCCGCGAGGGCGACGACGGTCCCGATGAGCAGGTCGCGGATGCCGCCGAAGCGCAGACGGCCGAAGCCGTCGCTGCCGCTCGCGACGATCCCGCCGATCGTCGCGCCGCCGGCATGGGGCGGGTCGAGCGGCAGGAGCTGGCCGTGCTCGCCGAGGGCCCGCTGCACGTCGGCGAGGCGCGTGCCGGCCCCAACAGTGATCGTGAGGTCGGCGGGGACGTGGTCCACGATGCCCGCCATGCCCGTCGTCTCGAGCATGAGATCGACGGGGCGCAGGTCGCCGAGGTACGCCTTCGTGTCGCCGCCGCGCACGCGCACGGTCAGCCGGTCGCGCGTGGCGTCGCGCAGCGCGGCGGCGCACGTCGCCGCGTCCGTCGGGCGCACGACGGCCGTCATCCGCCGAGCCGCCGCTTGCGCAGGTCGAACTCGCGGCACCTGCCGGGAGTGGGGAAGACCTTGCCCGGGTTCATGAGCCCCGCCGGGTCCCAGGCGTCCTTGATCCGGCGCATCGCGGCGAGGTCCGCGTCCGAGAACTGCAGCGGCATGTAGCAGTTCTTCTCCATCCCGATGCCGTGCTCGCCCGTGAGCGAGCCGCCGGCCTCGACGCATGCGGACACGATCTCGTAGCCCGCTTCCTTCACGCCCTCGAGCACGCCTTCGCCCTGCGAGCCGTCGAAGAGGATCAGCGGATGGAGGTTCCCGTCGCCGGCGTGGAACACGTTCGCGATGCGCACGCCGTGCCGCTTGCCGACCTCGCGCACGTGGCGGAGGATCGCCGGCAGCCGCGTCCGCGGGATGACGCCGTCCTGCACGTAGTAGTCGGGGGCGAGCCGGCCCATCGCCGCGAACGCGCCCTTGCGTCCGGCCCAGAGGCGCTCGCGCTCGAGCGCGTTCGCCGCGACCCGCAGCGTCGTGGCGCCCTGCGCGCGGCAGATCCCCTCGATGCGCTCGCGCTGCTCGTCGAGCCCGTCGCGGACGCCGTCGACCTCGACGAGGAGGATCCCGCCGGCCTCGAGCGGATAGCCCGCGTGGACGGCGGCCTCGACGGCCTCCGTCGCGAGCTGATCCATCATCTCGATGGCCGCGGGGACGATGCCAGCGGCGATGATCGCCGAGACGGTCTCCGAGGCCTGGTCCATCGTCGGGAACGCCGCGAGGATCGTCCGCTTGTCCTCGGGCAGCGGCGTGAGCTTCACGGTGATCTCGGTGACGATCCCGAGCGTTCCCTCGCTCCCGACGAACGCGCCGACCAGGTCGTACCCACTGCTCTCCCAGGCCTTGCCGCCGATGCGGACCACAGTGCCGTCGGAGAGCACGACCTCGAGGCCGGTGACGTGGTTCGTCGTGACGCCATACGCGAGCGTGTGCGGCCCGCCCGAGTTCTCCGCGACGTTCCCGCCGAGCGTGCACGCCTTCTGGCTCGACGGGTCGGGCACGAAGTAGAGCCCGTAGGGCGCGACCGCCGTCGAGAGGTGCAGGTTGATCAGGCCGGGCTGCACCACCGCGCGCAGGCCGGCGACGTCGATCTCGAGGAGCCGCGACATGCGTGCGAACGAGAGCACCACGCCGCCGAACACGGGGATCGCGCCGCCCGAGAGCCCCGTCCCTGCGCCGCGCGGGACGATGGGCACGTGGTGCTGCGAGCAGAACCGCGCGACCTTCGCGACGTCGGCCGTCTCGATCGGGAGCACGACGGCGTCGGGTGTCGCCGTGTCGACCGCCCCGTCGTACTCGTACAGGAGGAGGTCCTGGGGACGCCACAGCACCTTGTCCTCGCCCAGCAGCTCTACGAGGGCGTGACCGAGCTCCTCCCCCCGTACGTCGGATCTCACAACGACCATGTCACGCTGTCCCGGATCTAAAGCGGTCTCCCAAACCCCCACAACGCGCTTCCGAAGCGTACTTGGGCTCTCCCACCGTCCCGCTACGCGCTTCCGACGCGGACTTGGTCGCGCATCGCGTCGGCCAGCTCGGTCGCCGCGCGGCGCAGGAGCGGCGCGAGCTCGCCGCAGCGCTGGCGCGTCATGCGGCTCGCCGGCGCGGAGACGGAGATCGCGGCGAGCGGCGACCCGATCGGACCGACCGATACGGCGACGCACCGGACGCCCTCGTCGTACTCCTCGTCGTCGACCGCGTAGCCGCGCTCGCGGATCTCCTCGAGCGCGCGGCGGAGGGACGGCTTCTCCACGATCGTCCGCGCGGTGTGCGAGCGCAGATCGGAGCGCTCGATGAGCGTCTCGCGGCGATCGGCGGGCAGCCACGCGAGGAGCGCCTTGCCCGCGCCGGTCGCGTGCAGCGGCACGCGGTTCCCGATCGTCGTGAACATCCGCACGACGTGCGGGCTCGGCACCGTCTCGATGTAGACGGCCATGACGTCGTCGAGGACCACGAGGTTCGACGTCTCGCGCGTGTGCTCCGTCAGCGAGCGGAGGATCGGGCGCGCGCGATGGCGCAGCTCGTTGAAGCGGGAGCGGCCCTCGGCGAGGGTCGCCAGCTTCGCGCCCGTGTAGTAGCGGCTCGTCTCGGGGTTCTGCCGGACGTACCCTCGGCGCAGCAGGGTGGTGAGCAGGCGGTGGACCGTGCTGACGTGCAGCGATGTGCGGTTCGCCAGCGACGTGATGGAGACCTCGCCCTCGGACGACGCGAGTGCTTCGAGCAGATCGAGCGCGCGATCGACCGATTGGACCGAGCGACGTGCGACCTTCGTGGCCACCGTCATGGCCTCTCCCTTCTCACCAGCCGCGACAGGCGTGGTACGTAGCGAAATGATAGCCGCCCCCGCTGCATATGCTGGAACGATGATGTCCACGAAGCGAAAGCGCGCCTGATGGGGACCAACGAGCGTCTGTCCGCGCAGGCGGCCGGCCTGCCCGGGTCGCCCGGCGTCTACCTGTTCAAGGACGCGCGCGGTCGGGTCCTGTACGTCGGCAAGGCCGACGTCCTGCGCGACCGCGTCCGCAGCTACTTCGGACCGAGCCTCGAGGTCCGCCACGTCCGCATGGTCGAGCGCGCCGAGCGCGTCGACCACGTCGTCACGGGCAGCATCGCCGAGGCCTTCCTCCTCGAGGCGAACCTCATCAAGCAGCACCGGCCCCGCTACAACATCCGACTCAAGGACGACAAGTCCTATCCCTACGTGAAGGTCACGCTCGGCGAGGACTTCCCGCGGATCCTGCGCACGCGGCAGCTCGGCGATCGCACGGCGCGGTACTTCGGTCCGTACGCGAACGCGAAGGCCGTCGACGACTCCCTCGACCTGCTGCAGAAGCTTTTCCCGTACCGCACGTGCAAGCTGACGATCGTCGCGGGCGAGGACGGGCGCGGGCGCACGGTCCCGCCGTCGGCGCTGCCGGGCGGACGGCCGTGCCTCCTCTATCACCTGAAGCGGTGCACCGCCCCGTGCGTCGGGAAGGACACCGCCGAGGCGTACCGCGCGGCGATCGATCGCAGCGTCCTCTTCCTCGAGGGACGCTACGGGCCGCTCGCGCGCGAGCTGCGCAGCGAGATGGGCGCGTCCTCGGAGCGCCTCGAGTTCGAGCGCGCCGCCGAGCTCCGCGACCACCTGCGTGCGATCGAACGGACCCACGAGAGACAGGAGGTCCACGCCTACGAGGGCGAGGACCTCGACGTCTTCGGCGTCGCGGTCGAGGGCGGCGACGCGGCCGTGCAGATCTTCCGCGTCCGCGACGGGACGATCGTCGGCCGCGATCACTTCTTCCTCGAAGGATCGGAGGACGCGCCCATCGGCGAGGTGCTCGGCTCGTTCGTCCGCCAGTACTACTCGGCGGCGACCGAGCTCCCGCGGGAGGTCGTCACGGCGACGGCGATCGCCGATGCGGACGCCTTCGCGGCGTTCGCGCAGGAGCGGCGCGGGAAGCGCGTCGACCTCGTCGTGCCGCAGCGCGGCCGGAAGCGGCGGCTCGTCGAGCTCGCGACGCGCAACGCGGAGGACGCGCTGCGGCAGGAGCGCGTGCGGTGGCTCGCGGACCGCGGCAAGACGCAGGAGGCGCTCGTCCAGCTCTACGACGCGCTGCGCGAGCACCTCGACCTCGAAGGTCCGCCGAAGCGCATCGAGTGCTACGACGTCAGCCATGTCCAGGGCACCGACGTCGTGAGCTCGATGGTCGTCTTCGAGGACGGCCGCCCGGCGAAGCAGCAGTACCGCCGCTTCCGCGCGAAGGTGAGCGACCGGAACGACGACTTCGCGAACATGCGGGACACGATCCGGCGCCGGTTCGCGCGGCAGGCGAAGGGCGAGGGCGACGCGTGGCCCACCCCCGACCTCATCGTGGTGGATGGCGGGAAGGGCCAGCTCGGCGCGGCGCTCGCGGCGCTCTCGGACCTCGGTCAGCTGCAGATCCCCGTGATGGGACTCGCGAAGGAGCGGCGGCTCAGCGAGGACGGCGAAGTGCGCCTCAAGCCCGAGGAGATCTTCGTCCCGGAGCGCGGCGACCCTGTGCCGCTCGCGCCGGGGAGCCCCGCGTACCACTTGCTGCAGCGCATCCGCGATGAGGCTCACCGCTTCGCGGTCACCTACCACCAGAACGTCCGCTCGCGCCGCGCTGTCCGCTCCGTCCTCGACGACGTCGAGGGCGTCGGTCCCGCCCGCAAGCGCGCGCTCCTCCGGAAGTTCGGCTCGGTGAAGGCGATGCGCGAGGCGAGCGCGGCGGAGCTCGCCGCCGTGGCGGGGGTCGGGAGCGCCCTCGCGGACCGGATCAAGAAGGCCATCGCGTCCTAGGGGCTCATGGATACGTAGATCCGCATACATAACGATGAAGTGGGCTTGACGATCCTTGAGGTCGGACGCACAACGGTCACGTGAGCGAGCCCGCCGTCATCGGGCGTTGCCCCATCTGCGCGGCGCAGCTGCGCGTCGTGCGGCTCGAATGCGGGAGCTGTGGGACCCGACTCGAAGGCAGCTTCTCCCTCGGCCGGTTCCATTCGCTCAGCGCGGACCAGCTCGAGTTCCTCGAGGTCTTCATCCGCGCGCGCGGCAACTTCAAGGACGTCGAGCGGGAGCTCGGCATCTCATATCCGACGGTGCGCTCGCGCCTCGACGCGGTCATCCGTTCCCTCGGCTATCAGACCGAGGTCGAGCCGGACCGCGAGGCGGAGACCGAGCGTCGCAAGGAGATCCTGCGCCAGCTGGCGGAGGGCCGGATCGGCCCCGACGATGCGGCGGCGCTGCTGGAGGGGCGGGCATGAGCGAGGAAGATCGCGAGCGGTATCGCGCGGAGCGGCACGCGGAGCGCGAGGCCTACCGCGCGGAGCGCCGTGCGGAGCGCGAGGAGCGCCGTGCGGAGCGGCACCGCGTGCGCGCGGAGGTGCATACGCATCTCGGCGACATGCTCCGCGAGCGGATCCAGGCCGAGGTCGGCGAAAGCCTCCGAAAGAGCGCGAAGAAGTGGTACTTCGGCGTCGGCGACATGGGCATCGGGGCGCAGGGCGAGCGCGCCGAGGCGAGCGAGCTCGTCGAGAAGCGCTTCCAGGTGGGCGACGGGCCGCGCCTGCGCGTGAACAACGTCTCCGGCGAGACGGAGATCACCGTCGGGCCGCCGAACGAGGTCTTCGTGCGCGCGCGCAAGCGCGTGCACGGGTGGAGCGAGGAGCGCGCGCGGCGCCTCCTCGAGAACGTCGAGGTCCGGATGGAGCAGTCCGGCGACGAGATCGTCGTCGAGCCGCGCCTGTTCCAGCAGGAGCGCGCGTGGATGGACCTCTTCCGCGGCGGCCGCGTCGCGGTCGACCTCGACATCCGCGTGCCGCGCGAGACGAACATCGACGCGAGCACCGTGAGCGGCGACCTCTCGATCACGGGGACGCGCGGCCAGCACGAAGTGAAGAGCGTGTCGGGCGAGGTCTCGATCGACGACGTGCAGGGGCCGATGCTGCTGCGCAGTGTCAGCGGCGACGTCACGGCTTCGGGCTATGCCGGCCGCGTCGAGGCGAACTCCACCAGCGGCGACGTCGAGTTCGAGCGCTCGCGCGTGCGCACCCCCGACGTCGTCACCGTGAGCGGCGACGTGACCATCCAGTCGCTGTCGCTGCCCGAGGACTCGGCGGAGGGACGGGTGAAGACGGTGAGCGGTGACATCGACATCGTGCTCGCCGATGGCGACGCCGAGATCGACTACAAGACCGTCTCGGGCGACGCGGTCGTCGAGGTCGCGGCGACGATCGAGAAGGAAGGCCGGCGCGATCGCCGCATCGTCATCGGTCGGGGCGGGACGCCGTTCCGCGTGAAGACGGTCTCCGGCGACCTGAAGCTGCGCCGGTCCTCGGACGAGGCCGTCGAAGCCGACGAGTCCGGCGCCGAGGCGATGCCGATGGGCGCGCCCGAGGCGCCGACGGCCCCGCCCGAGCCCAGCGCCGCGGCGCGCGAGATCCTCGAGAAGGTCGCGCGCGGCGAGATCGGCGTCGATGACGCCGCGGCCGCCCTCGACGCGACGAGACAGCGCTGATGACGAGCGCCGACGGCAAGCAGATCCTCGACCTCCTCGCGCAGGGGAAGATCAACGCCGAGCAGGCGTACCGGCTGCTTCGCGCGCTCGGCGACATCCAGGAAGGCGCCGCCCCGCCGCCGCCACCGCCCCCGCCGCATGGCGAGCGCGTCCACGAGATGCCGCCGGGGACGCGCGGGCGTGTCCTGCGCATCCGCGTGAGCGAGCACGGCAAGCCGAAGGTGAACGTCGCGATCCCGCTCGCGATCGCGCGCATCGGGAAGATGAAGCTCGGCGCGAGCGGCCTCGTGCGCGGCCACCTGCAGAAGTTCGGCATCGACCTCGACGAGCTGCTGCGCGAGGTCGAGACCGCGGGCCGCGTCGTCGACATCAACGACGACGAGGACCGGGTGGAGATCTTCGTCGAGTGACGCCCGCGCCCGCCGTCGAGACGAAGGCCCTCACGAAGGAGTTCGACAAGGGCCGCCGGACGATCTGGCAGCGCCTGCGCCGTGAGCCCGATCGGCGCGAGCGCTTCCGCGCCGTGGATGGCATCGATCTCCGTGTCGAGACCGGCGAGATCTTCGGCGTGCTCGGCCCGAACGGCGCCGGCAAGACGACGACGCTGCGGATGCTCGCGACGCTGCTCGAGCCCACGAGCGGCGAGGCACGCGTGCTCGGGATCGACGTGCGGACGCATCCGCGCGAGGTCCGCGCGCGCCTCGGGGCCATGCTCTCCGGCGAACGCAGCCTGTACTGGAAGCTCACCGCGCGTGAGAACCTCGAGTACTTCGCGGCGCTCTATCACGTGCCGCCGCGGGAGACGCGTGCGCGCATCGATCGCGCGCTCGCGGAGGTCACGCTCAGCGACCGCGCCGACGACTACGTCGAGCGCTATTCGACGGGCATGCGGCAGCGTCTCGCGCTCGCCCGTGCGCTGCTGCCGGACCCGCCACTGCTCATCCTCGACGAGCCCACCGTCGGCCTCGACCCGCACGCGGCGCGCGACCTGCGCGACCGGGTCCGTGACCTGCGGCGGCAGGGCCGGACCGTCCTTCTGACGACGCATTACATGGAGGAGGCCGACCAGCTCTGCGACCGCGTCGCGATCATCGACCACGGCCGCATCGTCGCTCTCGACACGCCCGCCGCCCTCAAGCGGACCGTCCGTGCCGAGGAGATCGTCCACATCGACATCGCGGGCAGCACGGCGGACGACGCGCTCGTGTCGCGTCTCGGCCGCGCGGCGACGGTCGCGCGCAGTGACCGGCACAACGGCACGCTCACCGTCACGCTGCACTGCGCCTCGGCTCGCGACCTCGTGCCGGTCGCCTTCGACGTCGCTCGCGAAGCGAGCGCGCGCATCGAGCACGTCGAGGTCGTCCCGGTGACGCTCGAGGACGTCTTCATCTCGATCACCGGCCGCGCGCTGCGGGAGTGAGCTACCTCGCCGGGGATCTCCGCGCGTTCGGCGCGGCGATCCGCAAGGAGCTGCGGCAGATCCGCAGGTACCCGTTCCTGCTCGCGGGCCTGTTCTTCTGGCCGATCCTGCTGCCCTCGGTGTACGTGCTCATGGGACGGGTGTATTCCGGGAACGACCCGCAGGCCATCGCGGCATTCGCCGAGCGCAGCGGCGTGACGAACGTCGCCGGGTTCGTCTTCGTCGGGTTCTCCATGTACATGTGGCTCAGCACGCTGCTGTGGGGCCCGGGCGCCCAGCTGCGGCAGGAGCAGATCAGGGGATCGCTGGAGGCGGTCTTCCTCACGCCGGCCTCGCGCCTCGTGCTCCTCTTCGGGCCGCCGCTCGCGCACCTCTCCTCGACGGTCCTCATGTTCGCCGTCATGGGGGTCGCGCTGCGGGTGTTCTTCGGGGTGGAGCTCGCTCCCGATGCCATCGCCCGGGCGCTCGTCGTGATCGCCGTCGCGATCCCCGCGATGTACGCGATCGCGGCGCTGTTCGCGGCGACGGTGCTCAAGTTCGGCGAGGTCGGCCCCGCCGTGCAGTTCGTGCGCGGGATCCTCGTGCTGGCGTCCGGCGTGAGCTTCCCGATCGTCATGCTCCCCGGCTGGGCCCAGGCGGTCGCGGCCACGCTTCCGCCGACCTACATCGTCGATGACATCCGCCACGTGCTGCTCGCGGGCACCGGCCTCGGCGCGGTCGCCGGCCACCTGCTGCTCGTCCTCGCGATGACCGGGATCATCGCGGCGCTCGCGGTCGTCGTTTATCGCTGGATCGAGCTGCAAGCCCGCCGGACCGGGATGCTGAGCCGGTACTGATGGGCAGCGAGCTGCGCGCCGCGCTGGCCATCGCGCGCAAGGACCTCCGGCAGCTGTCGCGCTACCGCCTGTCCGTCGCGTCGATGGTCTTCAACCCGCTCTATCAGGGGATCATCCCGGCGTTCCTCTTCGGGGCATCGTTCGCCGTCGGCGGCCGCCAGCTCGGCCTCGCGTCGTCGCTCGGCACCGAGGACCTTTCCGGATTCATCTTCATGGGCGGCGTGATCAGCTCCGTCGTCAGCGTCGCGTTCTGGATGATCGCGTTCCAGCTGCGGGTCGAGATGGACATGGGCACGCTCGAGCCGGTCTGGCTCACCCCGACGCGCCGGGAGACGATCGTGATCGGCCGCGCGATCATGGGGCTCGGCCTCCTGCTGTTCACCCAGGGCGTCCTCTTCGCGATCGGGATCGCGTTCTTCGGCCTACGGTTCCGTCCGGAGACGGCCTGGGCGCTCCCGGCCGTGCTCGTCACGGTCCTCGCGATGACCGGGATGGGCTTCCTGATCGCGGCGGTGGTGCTCGTCGTGAAAGAGGCCAACTTCCTGGTCGACACGCTCAACTTCCTCGTCGGCGTGCTGGCCGGAGCCGCGTTCCCGGTCACGGCCCTGCCGTTCGCTCTCCAGATCGTCGCCTTCGGGCTGCCGATGACGTGGTCGACCGAGATCCTGCGCTACAACGCGATCGGCGCCCGCCCGCTGGCCGATCCGCTGATCGAGCATCTCGCGCTCGCCGTCAGCACGGTCGCGCTCCTCGCGCTCGGCGTCTGGGCATTCCGCGCCGCGGACCGCTACGTGGGTCGCCACGGCACGGTCGGCCAGTACTAGGGATGCGCAAGCGCATACAGGCGTCGTTCGTCCTCACGCGCGAGCAAGCTCGCGCCCTCGTCCTCACTAGCCTGTAGGATCTCCCCGGCCATGGGTTTCATCCTCCGGATGGTCGTGACCGCGGCGTCCCTCGGGATCGCCGACTACCTCCTCGAGGGGATCCGCTTCGATCCGCCGTCGTACACGGCCGACGCCCAGACGAACTACCTGCTCGCGCTCGCGATCGCCGCGATCGTCCTCGGCGTCCTGAACGCGATCGTGCGGCCGGTCCTGCTGCTCCTCTCGATGCCGATCACGTGCGTGACGCTCGGCCTGTTCGTCCTCGTGGTGAACGGCCTGATGCTGCTCATCCTCAGCTGGCTGCCGCTCGGGTTCCGCGTCAGCGACATCTTCGCGGCGATCATCGGCGCGCTCATCGTCGGCGTCGTGAGCTTCTTCCTCAACAGGGTCGTCCCCGGCTAAGTACGCTTCCCGCGATGCCGCATCCGTTCATCGTGATGACGGGGCTGTCGGGGGCGGGGAAGAGCGTCGCGATCAAGGTGCTCGAGGATCTCGGCTACTACACGCTCGACAACCTGCCGCCGGCGCTCATCCCCGACGCGCTGCGGGTCACGCGCGACAGCGGCGGCTACGACAAGGTCGCCTTCGTGATCGACGTCCGCAGCGGCCCGCTCTTCCAGGACGCGATGCGCGTGCTCGAGCAGCTCGAGGCGGAGGGGCGCCGCCCGCACATCCTCTTCTTCGACGCGAGCGACGAGGTGCTCGTCCGGCGCTACAGCGAGACGCGGCACCGCCATCCGCTCGACACGCCGGGCGGCGTCGAGCCCTCGATCGCCGAGGAGCGGCGCCTGCTCGTGGAGCTGCGCGCGCGCGCCGACAAGGTGATCGACACGACGCACCTCTCCGTGAAGGACCTGCGCGACACGCTGCACTCGCTGTACGGCGAGGGCCCGACGGGCATGCTCGTCCAGGTGACGAGCTTCGGCTACAAGTACGGCCTCCCGCCGGGGGCCGACCTGGTCTTCGACGTGCGCTACATGGAGAACCCCTTCTACATCAAGGAGCTGCGGCCGCTCTCCGGCAGCGACGACGCGGTGCGCCGATTCGTGCTCGGCAACCCGGCGACGCAGGACTTCCTCGGCCACGTCGTGCCCTTCCTGAAGGACGTGATGCCGCGCTACGAGGAGGAGAAGAAGGCGCACCTCGGGATCGCGTTCGGCTGCACCGGTGGGCGGCACCGGTCCGTGACGATCGCGGACGAGATCGCGAAGCGCATCAAGGAGTTCTGGCCCGGCGAGATCACGGTCGAGCACCGCGACCGCGACCGATCGGACGTGCGGACGTGAGCCGCAAGCTCGTCGTCGGGAACTGGAAGATGAATCCGCCCACGATCGTGGAAGCGGTCACACTCGCCCGGCTCGTGACGGCGATCGATGCGGGATCGGTCGACGTGGGCGTGGCGCCGCCCGCGACCGCGCTCGCCGCGGTCGCGGAGGCGGTGCGCGGCACCTCGGTGCAGGTCTTCGCGCAGGACGTCCACTGGCAGGCCTCGGGCGCGTACACGGGTCAGATCTCGGCGCCGATGCTCGCCGGGATCGCCGGCGGGTCGATCGTCGGCCATTCCGAGGTCCGGCGCGACCAGGGCGACGACGACGCGCGCGTGGCGGCGAAGGCGACGGCCGCGCTTCGGCACGACCTGTTCGTGATCTATTGCATCGGCGAGACGCTCGAGCAGCGCGGGCGTGGCGAGACCGACGGCGTGATCGAGCGGCAGATCCGGAACGGGCTCGGCACGATCGACAAGGATCTCCTCGTCGTCGATGGCACCTATCGGTTCGCGATCGCGTACGAGCCGATCTGGGCCATCGGTACCGGTGTCGTCGCGACGCCGGCGCAGGCCTCGGAGGCCATCGGGAAGATCCGTGAAGAGCTGATGCGCCTCGGGTTCGGCGGGAAGGCATCGACGATCCTGTATGGCGGCAGCGTCAGCGCCGCGAACTGCCGCGACTGCGCGGGTGCCGAGGGCGTCGACGGCGCGCTCGTCGGCGGAGCGTCGCTGAAGGCGGAGGAGTTCGCCGCGATCGTCGCGGCCTTCCGTTGAGACCGGTCGTCCTCTGCGTCCTCGACGGGTGGGGGATCGCGCCCGACGGGCCCGGCAACGCCGCGACGCACGCCCGCACGCCGCGCATCGACGCGCTGCTCGCCCGCTACCCGCGCGCGCGTCTCGACGCGAGCGGGCGCGCCGTCGGGCTCCCCGACGGCGTCATGGGCAACAGCGAGGTCGGACACCTCACCATGGGGGCCGGGTACATCCAGTACCAGGAGCTCGTCCGGATCAACGACGCGATCGACGACGGGTCGTTCTTCCGGAACGAGGCGCTCGCCGGCGCGTGCCGGGCCGTCCGCGATCGCGGCACGCTCCATCTCCTCGGTCTGCTCTCGACCGGCGGCGTCCACGCCGACCTGCGGCACCTGAACGCGCTCGGCGAGCTCGCCCGGCGCGAGGGCGTCCGGCGCGTCGCGTACCACTGCTTTCTCGACGGCCGCGACATGGCCCCGCGCGGCGCGCTCGAGCTGCTCCCGAAGGTCGAGGTCCCGATCGCGACGGTCCACGGCCGGTACTGGGCGATGGACCGCGACAAGCGCTGGGACCGCACGGAGCGGTCGTGGCGCGCGATCGTCGATGCCGATGGCCCGCGCGTCGCGACCGCCGAGGCGGCGGTCCGGCGCTGCTACGAGCGGGACGAGTGCCGCGATGAGCTGCTCGAGCCGGCGGTCGTCGGCGACGGCGCGCGCGTCGAGGACGGCGACGCTCTGATCTTCTTCAACTTCCGGCCGGATCGGGCGCGCCAGATGACGATCGCGTTCATGCAGGAGGGGTTCGACGGCTTCGCGATCGCGCGGCGGCCGCGGCTCTCCGCGTACGTGACGATGACGGACCATCAGCTACGGCTGCCTGGCGTCGCGATCGCGTTCGCGCAGCAGCCCATCGTGCCGCTCGCCGCGGTCCTCGCCGAGCGCGGGCTGCGCCAGTTCCACGCCGCCGAGACGGAGAAGTACGCGCACGTCACGTACTTCTTCAATGGCGGTCGCGAGGAGCCGTACCCGGGCGAGGACCGCGCGCTCGTGCCGTCGCAGAAGGTCGCGACGTACGACCTGAGGCCGGAGATGAGCGCGCCGGAGGTCGCCGCAACGTTCGCGAAGGCGATGGCGGGCGGCACGTACGACTTCGCGATCGTGAACTTCGCGAACCCGGACATGGTCGGCCATACCGGCGTCATCCCGGCGGCGCTGCGCGCGATGGAAGTGACCGACGCCGCGGTCGGGACGGTCGTCGACGCCGCGCTCGGCGCCGGGGGGTGCGTCCTGCTGACCGCGGACCACGGCAACGTCGAGGAGATGCTGTTCCCCGACGGGGGCGTGAACACGCAGCATTCGACGAACCCGGTGCCCGTCGTCCTCATCGGAACGGGCCTGGAGCGCGCGCGGCTCCGCGACGGCGGCCTGCGCGACGTCGCGCCGACGATCCTCGGCCTGCTCGGCATCCCCGTCCCAGAGCGGATGACGGGACGCGACCTCATCGAACGACGGTCGTGAGCCGCGCCCGCGCCGCCTGGGTCGCGCTCGTGGTCGTCGCGGGCGCGATCGCCGCGCTCGCGATCGCGCGATGGGCCTGGGCCGTCACGCTCGGCGGCCCGGTGCTCTACGGCGAGGGCGCTGTGGCGCACGCCGCGCTCCTCTCGCGCGACGGTCTGCAGTACACGACCGGCGCGGCCGTCCTCGACGCGACCCTGCGTCCGATCTTCACCGCGGCGAACTACCCGCCGCTGTACTTCCGGGTCGCGGGGCTGGGAGACCCATTCGTCGTTGGACGCATCGCGAGCATCGCGTCGACGCTCTTCGTCGCGGCGGCGATCGCGTGGCGCGCGCGCTCTCACGGCGCCCTGCTCGCGCTCGCCGTCGCCGCGGCCTGGCTCGCGACCGTGCCCGTGGTGGTCTGGGGCGCGGCGGTGAAGCCGGACCTCGTCGCGCTCGCCCTCACCGTCGCCGGTGTCGTCTCGCTCTCGTCATCGCACCGGCGTCCGCTCGTCGCCGGGATCCTGCTCGCGGCCGCGGTCTGGGCCAAGCCGACCGCAGCGCTGCCGGCGCTCGCCCTCGCGATCTGGTGCGTGCGCGCGGATCGCGCGATGGCGGTGCGCTACCTCGCCGGAGGGATCGCGGGGCTGGTCGGCGCGAGCGTCCTCCTGATGGGACCGACGTGGCCGGTCGTCGGTGGCAAGGCGTTCCGCCTGCACGTCATCGACTGGAACGCGCTGCCGTGGGATCCTGCCCAGGCGGGCCTGCTCGCGCTCGTCGCGGTCGTCACCGTGAGCGGGCTCGGCATCCCGCTCCTGGCGCGCCTCACGCGCGGCCCCGCGGCGGCGTATGCGGTCGGCGCGATCGCGGTGATGCTGCTCGGCGGGCGAGAGGGGGCGACGATCAACTACCTGCTCGATCTCTCGGCCGCGGCGGCTCTCGTGCTCGCGGACGCGCTGCCCCGCATCCGCGAGCGCGCCGAATTCCCGGCCGGCCTCGCGGTGCAGCTCCTCATCGCGATCGCGCTCTTCGATCCATTCGGTGTCGTGCCGGGCCGCGGCGGAGGGACGGGAGCGTGGGGCGACCCTTCGCGCGTCGACGTCGTGCGCACGCTCCCGACGGGGCCCGCGCTCGTCGAGGACTCCGGCCTGCTGATCGCCGCCGGCTCCGAGCCGATCGCGGACGACCTCTTCCTGTGGTCGCGCATCTATGCCGTCGCGAACGACGGAGGAGGGTCATTCGACGAGGGCCCGCGTCTCGTGACGGCAGTACGCGAGCGCCGGTTCGCGTCGGTCGTCAGCGAGGTCGACCTCGAACGGGTCGATCGTGCGCCCGCATACGAGCGCGCGCGATGGCATCCGTACCTCGTGAGCGCCGTTCTCGACGGCTACGTGCTCGACCGGAAGGCGGGCGCGCTGTGGGTGTACCGGCCACGCTGAGGCGGTACACTGAAGCTCTCCCATGGAGCTCCTTCAGATCGCCCAGCTTGTCATTGCCATCGCGGTCGGCGCCTCGATCCTGCTGCAAGCGCGCGGGACCGGGCTGTCGTCGACGTTCGGCGGCGAGTCCACCGCGTACCGGAGCCGGCGCGGTCTCGAGCGCGTCCTGTTCCGGCTCACGATCGTCCTCGCGACGGTCTTCGTCCTCATCTCGCTGGTGGGTGCGCGTCCCGGGGGTAGTTAGCGCACATCGTCCCCGGGCGCGCAGACCGAGGCGCGGTCCCCCAGGCGCGCAGACCGAGGCGCGAAGCGACGAGGTCGAGCACCTGGGCCGAGCGAGGGGCTTTGCCCTGAGCGAGGTCGGAAGAGGCGACGAGGTCGGAATGTGACCACACGCGACAAGGTCGTCGTCCTCTCCCTCGTGGCGCTGCTCGCGGTCACGAGCGCCGGCGCGGTCGTCGCCGAGCAGGGCCGCCCGCCGCAGGTCGCGGCGATCGGCGGGAGCTACGTCGAAGGGGTGATCGGCGGGCACCGCCACTTCACGCCCGTCCTCGCGACGACGGGGATCGAGCGCGACGTCGTGCGCCTCGTGTTCACGGGCCTCATGCGCGCCGACCGCGCGGGCGAGATCGTGCCCGACCTCGCGGCGACGTACCGCGTCGAGCAGGAAGGCAAGGTCTGGACGTTCGAGATCCGCGACGACGCGCGCTGGCATGACGGCCGGCCCGTGGTCGCGGATGACGTCGTGTACACGGTCTCGCTCTTCCAGGACAAGGGATACACGGGCCCGTTCGCGGAGGCGTTCCACGGCGTCGCCGTCGACCGCGTCGGGACGAAGGTGGTGCGCTTCACGCTGCCGGGGCCGTACGGGCCGTTCGCCGCGAGCACCACGTTCCCGGTGCTGCCGGCGCACCGGCTCGGCGGCGTCACGTTCCCGCAGCTCCCTGGCGAGGCGTTCGACCAGCGTCCGATCGGGACGGGGCCGTTCAAGCTGAGCGATGCCACGCCGCGCGAGATCACGCTGGTCGCGAACCCCGACTTCTACCGCTCGAAGCCCGCGCGCGCGCGGCCGTACCTCGACCGCGTCGTGCTGCGCACGTATCCGGACACGTCCGAGGCGCTGACGGCGCTCGCGCGC
>DASWDY010000085.1:0-16963 GCA_036395035.1 Candidatus Limnocylindria bacterium | reverse complement strand
GACGGCGTGAGCCCGATGTCGTTGAAGAAGTTCCACGTGCCCTCGTCGAACTTCGCGGCGTACCCGACGACGTTCATGTGGCCCATGTGATCGAGTTCGGCCGGGTAGACGACGCCCCGGTGGGTCACGATCCCGACCGGGCTCGGATCGGCCTGCACAGGGCGCGAGCCTAGCGTGTCAGTCGACGCGGATCGACTCCCGCCCGCGCGGTGTCTCGTGCTTCTCGAGGCGATCGATCCAGCGGTCGAGGAACGAGCGCGCGGCGAGGAGCTGCTCGCGCTGGGCGGCGCGCAGATGCGTGCGCACCTCCGGCGGGACCAGGTCGCGGAGCAGCTCGCCCCCGCGCCGTCGCTCGCTCTCGCGGCGCTCCATGTCCTTCAGCCGCTGCTCGAGCTCGGCGATGCGCGCTTGCAGATCGACGGTCGAAGCGTCAGCCATCGCTCGACCCTCCCTTCGTTCGCGGTGCCGCCGCGAAGCGGATCTTCAGACGATCCTGCTCGAACTGTGCGCCCGTCGTGGGCGCGTCCGCAAGGATGCGCGGCAGGATGAGGTTGCGTCGCCACGAGCCGACCTGGATCACGAGCTCGTCGCCGTGCCGCGAGAGGTGCACCTCGTCCTTCGAGGTGAACGGCAGCTCGAGCGACAGGACCATCTCCCCGTCCCGGCGTGCGATCTCGTACGGGCGTCCGCGGAAGAAGAACGCGCTCGGGTCCTCGTCGCCGAACACGGCCTCGCCGACGCGTCGCAGCATCGCGAGGCCGACCACCTCTTGATCGAAGAACGGCGCCGTGCGCAGCGGCACCGGCGCGAACGACTCGTCCACGAGCGGCCGGTATCGCTGCTGGCTCTCGCGCCACGCTCGGAAGTAGTCGCCGGTGCCCTCGGGCAGGACGCGGTTCGCGATGATCAGATCCACGAGGTACCCGTACAGGTGGAAGTACGTGAACGAGCGCTGCGACTCCTTGATGACCATCTTCTCGAGGTTGAGGACGACCCGCATCGACGTGCGCTGGTCGTCCGAAAGCAGCTCACGCATGTGCTCGAGCTTCCGGAAGAGCTCCTCGCCGGCGCTGAACACCGGGTCGCTCGGCATCGGCATCCCGATGGTCCTGCGGACGATCGGCCCCGCGATCTGTGCGATCCGCCGCTCGAGCGGCATGATCTTCTCGAGCCACCAGCGGCCGGCCTCGGGGAGCGAGAGGAGCCGCAGCGTCTCGCCCGTCGGCGCCGCGTCCACGATGACGACGTCGTACTTCCCGCTGTCGTGGTGCTCAGCGATCCAGAGCAGGCTCGCGAGCTCGTCCATGCCCGGGATGACCGCCATCTCCTCCGCCATGACCTCGTCGAGACCACGCCATTGGAGGAGGCTAGCGGCGTAGCTCGAAGATGATCTCGCCGTCGACGATCTGGCCGGTGCGCAGGAAGCCGAGCTTCTCGTGGACGCGCAGCGACGCGACGTTGTCCGGCGTCGTCGCCGAGATGAAGCGGCGGATCACATGCACGTCGGTCGCCCAGTCCATGAGCGCCTTCGCCGTCTCCGTCGCGTAGCCCTTGCGACGGTCGGCCGGGAACACCGACCACCCGAGCTCGAGCGCGTCCGGCGCGTTGACGTCGTTCACGCCGGGGGCGCCGTGGAAGTTCACGAACCCGACCATGCGCTGCTCGGCGCGGTGGACGATCGCGCGCAGCGACCATGGGTACCGCGCCGGATCCTTCGCGAGCTGATCGCGCCGGAAGCGCAGGAAGCGGAGGAGCTCGCCTTTCCCGTCGCTCGCTTCGCTGGGCCGGGCGGGGAAGCCGTCGGGGACCCGGTACGTCGCGAGCTTCGCGACCGCGGCGCGGTCGTCGTCGATGAGGGCGTCGAGGAGCAGCGCCGGCATGAGCGGCAGATCGAGCCGCCGGCTGCGGACGAAGAGCTCGCGCGCCTCTGCGACATGGGTCGACACGACACGGCCATCCTACGGGCGAAGCCACGCGAAAGGCCCGCTCCGGGCCGTATCGGGCCCGCATCGCGAAAGGCTTGACCGGTCTGCTCGGGGGCGGCACGCTGGCTCACCGAGTGAGCACTGGACCCGTCGGAGAGGGGAACGCCGGGGGCTCTGAGGTCTCGCGTCGGGACCTGCTCAAGACCGCCGCGCCCATCGTCGCGTTCATCGCGCTCGAAGCGATCGGCGGGCTCGGCGTCGCGAAGGGCGCGACGCCGGCGGCGACGAAGCTGGCCGAGGGCGTGGTCTTCCCCGACCCGACCCTCTGCATCGGCTGCCTCACGTGCGAGGTGATCTGCTCACAGGTGCACAAGCAGCAGGGGCTCTCCGACGTCCCGCGCATCCGCATCTTCAACGACCCGAACGTGAAGGTCGCGCCGGTCATCGAGCAGGCATACCCCGACCGCGGAACGTTCCACCAGGAGCCGTGCCTCCAGTGCCCGACGGCGGAGTGCCTCTACGTCTGCCCCGTCGACGCGGTGCAGGTCGAGCCGCGGACCGGCGCGCGCTTCATCCGCGAGGACACCTGCGTCAGCTGTGGGCGCTGCAACGAGGCGTGCCCCTTCCCGATCAGCCCTGAGGCGGAGGCGACGAACCAGCTCGCGCTCGCGCAGACGAGCCGCATCACGTACGACCCGAAGGCCGACACGTTCGCGAAGTGCGACCTCTGCTACTGGCGCGAGGGCGGGCCGGCGTGCGTCGAGCGGTGCCCCGTGAACGTGCGCATCCGCCAGGGGATCATCAAGAGCGACACGATGTGCCTCTCGGCGCCGAGGTCGGATCAGGCGACGTGGGGGCGCCTCCGCGAGTTCCAGACCTTCGAAGGCAGTCCCGCGAAGGGCAAGGCGTAGGCCCCGCGATGTCGTGGCTCCTCGCCGCCGCCGGCCTCATCGCGGCGGCCGTCGCGGGCGCGGCCATCCTCGCCCAGCCAGCCTCGGGCACGCAGCCGTGGAGCCCCGAGCTCGCGGACAACATGGCCCTCGCGCGCTCGATCCCGTTCGCGCTCGGCCTCGGCGTCGCGGTCGGCCTGCTGCGGCAGGGCCGCGCGATCGGGCTGTGGACGTTCGTCCTCGGTCTCGTCCTCGCGATCCCGACCGGCTCGTACGAGTACCTCGGCGGCATCCTCGACGTCCACCCGCCGTTCCCGCTCCACCTCGTCTATCGCATCCATTACATCGGCGCCTTCCTCGTCCTCGCAGCCGTCGCGGCGCTCGCGGTCAGCATCTGGCGGAGCGGGGACCGGTCGTTCCTCGTGCCGCGGGGACGATGGCGGGCGTACCTGCGCGGCCTCGCTGCCGAGCTGCCCGCGCCGCTCGCGCGCCGGATCGCGGGGCCGCTCGGGATCGACATGCGCAGCGCCCCGCCCGCGCGCGGCCGCTACAGCTTCTACGAGACGGTCGTGTCCTATCCGTGGTGGACGATCTCCATCGTGCTGATCACGGTCACGGGGATCGTGAAGGCGCTGCGCTATCTCTACCCGGTCCCCGGGCCGGTGCTCTTCTGGGCGTCGACGCTGCACGTCGCGGCGATGGTGCTCATCGGCCTGAAGGTCCTGGACCAGCTGCGCATCGTCCTCGAGCGCGACCGCCGCGTCGCGCTCGCCGTCGTCGCTCTGCTGTGGTCGCTCGCGAGCGTCGCGGTCGCGTACTTCTTCGTCACGAGCGCGTTCGTGGCGAAGACCGCGGCGAAGGAGGGGATCCTCTCGCAGCTCGCGCTCCTCTTCGGCGGTCTCGCGATCGCCGCGCTCGCCTTCCTCGTTCTCCGCGAATGCGTCCGGATCGTGACGGGCCGACCCGCACCGGCGCGGACCGCCGGGGGCCCGGCAGCGGACTTGCTTGGTGAGCGGCCGATCAGATGAGAGCGCTGTACGCGGCGCGTGTGGTCGTCGCCGTCGCCATGCTCAGCATGTACGCCGGCCTGGCTTCGGTGGCCGCCTCGCCGATCCGGCAGCTCACCTCGACGGCGCAGGCGAGCCTCCGACCCGCGCTCAGCCCCGACACGAAGCGCGTCGCCTTCCAGCGCAACGAGGGTGATGGCCGCTACCGCGTATGGGTGATGGACGCCGACGGCGGGAACACGAAGCGCCTGACCAGCGGTGATGCGGACGATCGCCACCCCGCGTGGAGCCCCGACGGTAAGACGCTCGCGGTCGACTCGGGCACCGAAGGCCAGCGCGAGATCTGGCTCATCGACGTCGCCAGCACGCAGCGCACGCAGGTGACGAAGCTCGGCGGCATCGCGAGCTTCCCGAGCTGGAGCCCCGACGGCTCGCGCCTCGCGTTCTACGTGTATCGGGCGGGCGTGGCCGATCTGTGGATGGTCCGCCGCGACGGCTCGAGCGCGCAACAGCTGACCGAGACGCTCGCGAGCGAGGAGCGCCAGCAGTGCACCTTCGCCTGCCACGCCGCGGCATGGTCCCCGCGCGGCGACCAGATCGCGTTCTCGTCCGGGACGCAGTCCCGCGTCCTCGTGATGGAGCCGCGGACCGGCAGCGTCACCACGCCCATCTCGCCCGAGGACGAGCGCGCGCACTTCCCGACGTACCTCTCGGACGGACGGCTCGTGTACGTGTCCGAGCACATCACGCTCGATCAGAGCTGGACCGACCTCTGGGCGCAGCCGCCGCTCGAGGGGTCCGCGCGCGTGCCCGTCGTGAGCGGCGTGCAGGCGCAGGGGCCGTTCGAGCTCAGCCGCGACGGCCAGCAGCTCCTCTTCGCGTCGCCGCGCAGCGGCGTGTTCGAGATCTACGGGGTCACGCTCGACGAGGCCGGGAAGGCCGCGCTCGCGGAGAAGGTCGTGCGCGGCAGCGGTGGGACGCAGGCATCGTTGACGCCGGCTGCGGCCGCGGTCGCGGCGAAGCAGGACAGCGGACCGCTCGGGGAGTCGACGCCGTACGTCCTCGGCCTGGTCGCGGTCGGGCTGGTCGGCCTCGGCATCGAGTTCCTCGTCCGCGCGAGGCGCCGCGCTCCCTAGTCGGCCGAGCGAGGATTCACTCCGAGCGAGGTCGGAACAGGTCGCGCCGCGTGACGTGGGAGCGGCGCTCCTGCTCCGCGAGCCATCGCGCTCGCCTCGGTGACGCAGCGGCGGGATCGGATGCCGTCGCTGCGTCACCGACCGGCGCATCCGCATCCGGCGTCATCGCGGCGGTCTCCGCAGCGGAGGAGATGTCCGCGAGCTCGTCCAGGATCATCTGGAGCTCGTCGGCCTGGAGCTTCGCGATCGCGGCGAGCCGGTCGGCCGCTTCGCCGAGCTCCTTCGTGTGCAGGTCGCGGAACGCCGCGATCTGCGTCTCGAGGCGCCGGAGGCGTGACGCGAGCTGGCCCGCGTCGCTCGTCACAGGATCTCCGGACCCCGGTGCACGACGACGACGGGGTCGTCCGGCCGCGCGCGCTCGGCGTACAGCGTCGCGCCCTGCTCGATCTCGCGGATGAGCGCGGCGGCCACCGCGGCCGCGCCGTCGCGCGTCGCCACGACGATCCGCGCGGCCGGCGCCACGCCGCCCGCGCGCTCGGCGAGCTCCGGTGCCACGACGAGGATCTCGTAGGCCTCGGGGAGCTCCTCGAGCGGATCGAGGCGGACACGGATCCGCAGCCCCGCGCGGCGCACCTCGTGCTCGAAGCGGCGGAAGACCTGCAGCCACGACGTGGGGAGCTCGTCGCGCGTGTACGCGCACACGATCGTCCGGACGAGGATCCGCTCGGTCATCGGATGTGCGCTCAGGGTGGATAGAGTACCGGCGGCATGGACGACGCCGAGGCCCTCGATCTGGCCACGCGCGCGGCGTTCCGCGGCGGGCAGCTCGCGGTCGCGCGCCTCGGCGATCCGGGCTACCTCCGGTGGAAGGGTCAGCGCGACGTCGTCGCGGGAGCGACGTACGAGGTGCAGGGGCAGATCGTCTCCGCGCTCCAGGAGGAGGCGCCGGCCGACGCGATCCTCGCCGAAGAGGGAGATGAGGACGAGCCCCTCGCGGTCGACGCCCGCCGCCTCTGGATCGTCGATCCGATCTGCGGCAGCCTGAACTTCGTCCGCGGCGTTCCGTTCTTCGGCATCTCGATCGCGCTGCGCGTCGACGGGGAGCTGCGCGTCGGCGTCGTCCACGATCCGGTGCGCGGAGAGACGTTCGCGGCCCGCTACGGCGAGCCCGCGACGCTCGACGGCCGCATGATCAACGTGCGCCCGGTCCCGCTCGGACCCGAGTTCTGGGAGCAGGCCTGGGTGGGCACGGATCTGCCGCCGAGCGGGCCGCGGCGCCGGCAGGCGCTGCGCGTCTTCGACGTGATGGCCGACGAGGTCCTGTCGCTCAGCGTCCTCGGATCGCCCGCGCTCGGTCTCTGCTACGTCGCGGCGGGGCGGCTCCACGGCTACTGGACGCTCGACGCGAAGCCGTGGGACGTCGCGGCGGCGATCCTCATCGTCCAGCAGGCGGGCGGCCTCGTGACCGACGCCGACGGCGGGTCGTGGCTGCACTCGGACGGCTCGTTCGTCGCGGCGAACCCGACGTCGCACCAGTGGCAGCTGAAGAGCATCAAGTGGATCCGCGACCTCGACCGCCAGGCCCAGGAACGCGAAGGCGGCGGCCCGCAGGCCGCCGCCTCTCGCTAGCCCCTCGTTCCGTTCGTTACTTGCGGTCGAGCGCCTCGAGGATCGTCCGCTCGATCATCCCCGCGGTGAGATCGACCTTGTAGGAGTTCAGGCTCATGGGGCGCGAGACGGTGCGGATCGCCGCGGCCGCCTGCTTCACGCTCGCCTTGATGTCCTTGCCCTTGAGGGCGTCCTCGACGATCTTCGCGCGGTACGGCACCGGTGAGACGCCGCCGAGCGCGATCCGGCCGTCCTTCCAGTTCCCGCCGTCGAGCGTGAACCACGTCGCGACCGAGACGACGGAGAAGTCGTAGACCTGCCGGTCCTTCAGCTTCGTCCAGCCCCACTTCGCGTCGGCGGGCGGGTTCGGGACGGTGACGTGCGTCATGAACTCGTCCTTCTTGAGGACGTTCTCGCGGAGGACGTCCTCGCGCGGACCGATGAAGTACGTGTCGAACGTGACGGTCTTCTCGCCCGCCGTGCCGACGACCTTCGCCGACGCGTTCAGCGCGAGGAGCGCCGTCGCGGTGTCGGACGGATGGACGATGTAGCAGAGCTCGCCGCCGATGATCGCGTGGTAGCGGTTGTCACCGGTGACGGCGTAGCAGAAGTCGCCGCCCTTCTTGTAGCAGTTGAAGTCCTCGCCGCGGAAGAACCAGCAGCGCGGCCGCTGGTTGATGTTCCCGCCGAGGGTGCCGAAGTTGCGGATGAGCGGGGACGCGACGCTCTCGGCGGCCTTCACGAGGAGCGGCAGCTTCCCCTGGAGGTCCTTCGAATCGACGATGTCGGTGAGGGTGGTCGCGGCGCCGATCGTCGTGCCGTCGTTCGCGATGCGGATGCCGGTCAGCTCCTTGATCGTCGTCAGGTCGATGAGCACCTCGGGGATGGGCATGCCCCTCCCGGTGACCCAGTCCTTCATGACGCCGCCGACGAGGTCGCTCCCGCCACCGACGACCTTCACGGCGCGGTCGGTGTTCTTGCGCAGCAGATCGATCGCTTCCTGGACGGTCGTGGCGTCGTAGAGCTCGAAACCCTTCATGGCCGTCCTCCTACTTCAGCGCCGCGAGTAGCTTCTCGCGGGTGAGGGGCATCTCGGTGATCCAGACACCGATCGCGTTGTAGACCGCGTTCGCGATGGTCGGCGCCGGTGGCCCCATCGGAGGCTCGCCGAGGCCGTGGGCTCCGAAGGTGCCGTACTCCTTGGGCTTCTCGACGATGACGGTGTCGACCGTGGGCACGTCCTTGATGCTGAGCGGCCGGTAGTCGAGGAGGTTCGGGTTCAGCGGCAGGCCCGTGGCCTTGTCGATGAGGAGCTCCTCCGTGAACACCGCGCCGAGCGCCATGACCACGCCGCCCTCCACCTGCTGGCGGATCGAGAACGGGTTGATCGCCCGTCCGACGTCGTGAGCGGCCACGTAGCGCAGGACCTTGACCGTGCCGGTGAGCGTGTCGACCTCGATCTCGGCCGCGTGGGCGGCCCAGGCGGTCTGCTCCCAGTTCGTCGGCTGCCGGTACTCGGACTTGCCCTGGATGACCGCGGGGGTCTTCGACTGGACGACCTGCGCGAGGGTCAGCTTCTTCGACGCGTCGCTCTTCAGCGTGACGACGCCGTCGACGAGGTCGAGATCGGCCGCTGTGACGGTGATCGTCTGCGGCGGCTTCGCCGCCGCCGCGTCGGTGATGAACTTCTTGGCTGCGGCGTCGAGCAGCTGCTTGCGGGCGTCGATCGCGGCTTCGTAGATGCCGCGCCCGCCGGTGTTCGTCGTGCGGCTGCCGTTCGTGCCGCCCGTGTCGGTGGTGAACTCGGTGTCGACATACGGCGTGATCGTGATCTGGCTGAGCTTCACGCCGAGCGCCTCGGCCGCGATCATCAGGATGTGCGTGCGCTGGCCGGAGCCGATGTCGGTCGCGCCGGAGATCGCCTGCACGCTGCCGTCGCTGTGGATGAGGATCTGCCCCGTCGACGGGTTCGAGCCCGCGCCGTGGCTGCAGGCGTGGAGCGCGAGGCCGATCCCGTGGTACACGCCCGGCCGTACCTGCTTCGCCTTCGGGGCGTGCCAGTTCTGCTTCCAGCCGATGTTGTCGCGCGCGGCGATGATCACGTCGCGCGAGCCGGGGTTGCTGAAGGGGCGCTTCGTGTCGGGGTTGCCCGTCTCGTTGAGGTTCTTGAGGCGGAAGTCGACCGGGTCCATCCCGATCGCGTAGGCCGCCTTGTCGATGGTGGTCTCGAGCGCGAAGGTCCCGTTCGGATGGCTCACGCAGCGGTACGGGCCCGACTTGTACGTGTTCGTCATCACGTCGACGGCCTCGAGCCGGACGTTCGGGATGTTGTAGGCGTTCTGCATGTTGAACCAGGATCCGTTCGCCGCGCCGGCGCGCTGCGCGCCGACGTTGGCGATGACCTTCGCCCGCAGCGAGACGATCGAGCCGTCCTTGTTGGCGCTGAGCTTCATCTCGTTGTGGAAGGCCGGGCGGTGCGTGCGCGTGACGAAGTCCTCGTACCGCGTGTACATGTTCTTGATCGGCCGGCCCGTCAACTTGCCGAGGATCGCGGCGTGCAGCTCGGAGAGGTCGATGCCGCTCCGGTATCCGTAGCCGGATCCGAGCCAGCCCGTCTGCATCACGCGGACCTTGTTCTGCGGGATCTTGAGGCCCTGCGCGAGCCCCGACCGCGTGCCGTGCGCGTGCTGGTTGGTGTACGTCATGTTCAGCTTGTCGCCGTCCCAGTAGGACAGCGAGTTCGTCAGCTCGAGCGCGGCGTGCTGCTCGAACGACTTCTTCGCGACGAGCTCGACCGTGACGTCACCCGTCTTGTTCGGGTCGCCGCGGACGAGCGGCTCGGTGACGGCGATGGTCGTCCCGTCGAGGTTGTTGTTCCACTGCTTCGGCGTCGTCGACTTCATGCCTTCGAGCGCGTCGAAGACGGCGGGGAGCACTTCGTACTCGACCTTGATCTGGCGCATCGCCTCGTCGGCGATGTGCTCGCTCTCCGCCGCGATGACGGCGATCGGCGAGCCGACCTCGAAGACCTCTTCGCTGAAGAGGCCACGCGTCGGGTTCGCACCTCCGAGGGTGACGTCCTGATACTCCTTCGGGAGGTTGCCGCGGTGGAGGACGTACGCGACACCCGGCATCTTCTCCGCGGCGGCGGTGTCGATCTTCTTGATCTTCGCGTGCGGGTAGCGGCTGCGCAGCGTGCGCATGTAGAGCATGTTCGCCATCCGCAGGTTCTCGGTGTACGTCCCCCTGTCGGTGACGATCCCGTAGCCCTGGATGCGCGCGATGTCCGTCCCGAGGATCTTGAACTTCGGCTGGATCGGGGGCACCTGGGTCTCCGTCACCGGCGCGCTGCCGCTGCCGGGGATCCTGTGGCCGTACTGCGCGACGACCGGTGCGATGAATTCGGACTGTTCGCCGACCATCTCCTGCCAGGCGGGGTCCTGGGAGAGGGCGGACCAATCCTCGTCCGTCAATCCGGCGGCATACGCTGGGTCCTGAACGACGCGGACCGCATCGATACGAGCCATCGTCTTCCCTCCTCCCTACTTGACCGCGCGCCCGATGGACTTGAGCAGGTCGCGGACCTTGGCCTCGTCGAGCTTCGCCGGGTCCCAGCGGACCGTGATGTTCCGCTCGCTCCCGCTCACGCCGAGGATGCCGTCGCGCTTCTTGAGGTCGGCCTCGATCGGATCGAGGTCCTCGATCGTCCCGAGCGGCGTCTCGAACGTGAACTCCTTCGAGGTGCCGGCGACCGCGGCGGGCGTCGTCGTCGCGCCGGCCGCGTCGACGACGATGGGGCTCGCCAGGTATGTGACCTTCTCTCCCCGGATCTCGGCCGCGGCGTGGTTCACGGCGGTGAACATCTTCTGGTACTCGCCGCAGCGGCAGATGTTCCCGGCGAGGGCTTCGGTGATCTGCGGCGTCGTCGGCTTGGGGACGGCGCGCAGCAGCGCCACCGTCGACATGATGAATCCGCGCGTGCAGATGCCGCACTGGAATCCGCCATCGAGCCAGAACGCGCGCTGCACGGGGTGCAGTCCCGCGACGCCCGGGCCCTTCGCCAGCGAGGCCACCGTCTCGATCTTCTGGCCGCGGCCGAGCCGCGCGCTGAGGACGGTGCAGCCGTTCACGGCCTTGCCGTCGACGAGCACGCCGCACGCGCCGCACTGCGCACGGTCGCAGCCGAGGTTCGAGTTCGTAAGGCCGAGCTGGAAGTTCATCGTCTCCCAGAGGCTCTCGCGGTTGTCGACGATGACCTCGCGCTTCACGCCGTCGATGTCGAGCGAGACGCGTCGCATCGTCGCGGGCAGTGGACCGCCGATCGTCGCGGACGTGGTCGTCGTGGTGGTCGGCGCCAGCGCTTTGGTGACGACGACCGCGCCTCCGAGCACGACCCCTGCGGTCGCCGCTCCCGCACCGGCACCGATGAGGAAGCTGCGGCGTGTGACCTTCAGCCCATCGTTGGGCGGACCTTCGGACCCACTCGGCTCGTTCGAGCTAGCAGGCACTTGCGTCTCGTCCAAGAGACACCCCCTCCCGCGTACTCAGGAATGCCCGTCAGGCTATCCCGCTAGTAAAGGGGCGTAGGGTCGTCTGGCCCTACCTTTTTCGCGCTCCGATGATCCCGACCAACGAGGTCGGAGTTCGAGCCCTCGCGATGGTCCTCAGGTGCGCTTCGTCCGATCCCTGGTCAGTCTTTGGCGACGGCGCGCTCGTACAGCTCGCCCGACAGTCGCAGCGGACGGGCGCTGCCGCCATATCGCGTGGTGGAGATCTCCGCCAGGATCGAGAGCGCGATCTCCGCGGGAGTGCGTCCGCCGAGGTCGAGGCCGATCGGCGAGTGCACCTCGCGCAGGCGCTCTTCGGGGATGCCTTCGTCGCGCAGCATCCGCTCGATGAGGATCGTCTTGCGTCGGCTGCCGAGCAGACCGACGTAGCGCGCCTCGGTGCGGACCGCCGCGCGAAGCGCGTGCGAGTCGAGCTTGTGGCCGCGCGTCGCGACGACGATGAACGTGTTCCAGCCGATCTCCATCGTCTCGAGCGCCTTGACCATGTCGGCGTGCATCACCTCGACGCCGTCGGGGAACCGCTCGCGCGTCGCGAACTCGCCGCGGTCCTCGATGACGGTGACCTCGTAGTCGAGCAGCGAGGCCATGCGCGCGATCGCGAGACCGACGTGGCCGCCGCCGACGACGACGAGGCGCGGCTTCGCGAGCACCGGCTCGATGAGCAGCTCGTGCGCATCGTCGAGCGGCACCGTGCGCGCGGTCCCCTGACGGAGCGCATCCGTCGCGGCGGCCGTCGCGCGCTCGTCGAGCGCCGCGTCGCCGAGCCCACCGCGGGCGCGGCCGTCCGTCTCGACGAACAGCCTCCCTGCCGGAGCGAGGTCGCGGCCCTTCTTCTCGAGCAGCGTCGCGAGCGCGACGGGCCGCCCGCCGGTCGACGCCGCGAGGACGTCGCCGAGCAGCTCGCGATCGCCGACGCGCAGCGCACGCTCGCCCGGTTCGATCCAGATCCACATCGTCCCGCCGCAGACGAGCCCCGTGTCCCACGCCAGCTCCTCGGTGAGCTCGTACTCGCGGAGCGACGTCTCGCTCGTGCCGATGACGCGGCGCGCCTCGTCGAACGCGTCACCCTCGACGCACCCGCCGCCGAGCGTGCCCGTGAGGCGGCCGAGGTCGTCGACGATCATCTTCGCGCCGACGACCTGGGGCGTGGACCCGACCGTGCGCACGACGGTGCAGACCGCGTAGCGGCGGCCTTCACGCTCGAGCTGCGCCATGCGCTGGTAGATCTGCCGCACAGCACGATCGTAGACGCCCGCGTCCAGCCTTACGCTCCGGCCGTGGCCCTCGCCATCCGACTGATCGGCCGTCCGTCGGTCGCCGCGAGCGGCGCCGCCCGGGAGATCCCGGGCCACAAGCCATGGGGCCTGCTCGCGTATCTGCTCCTCGCGCCGGCAGCGCCGACGCGCCGCGGCGTCAGCGAGCTCCTCTGGTCGGATGCCGAGGATCCGCTCGCCGCGCTGCGCTGGTCGCTCCATCAGGTGCGGCGCGGCATCGGCCCCGACGCGAATGTCACCGAGCGCGACGGACGCCTCTCGCTGGAGCTCGGCGACGTGTCGATCGACGCGCACCTCGTGTTGCGCGGCGACCTCACACCGGAGCAGGTCGAGGCGATCGGTCAGGGCGAGCTTCTCGAGGGCCTCTTCTTCGACGACGCGCCGGCGTTCGAGCAGTGGCTCACCCTCGAGCGGCAGCGTGTCGGGTCCGCGCTCAGGGACGCGTTGCGCTGGGCCGCGACGACGCTCGCGCGATCGCAGCCATCGCGGGCGCTGCGGCTCATCCAGCGCGTCATCGCGCTCGATCCGACCGACGACGCCGTGCACGAGCTCGCTGTCGACATCCACGTCTCGCGCGGTGATCGTGCCGGTGCCGAGCGCTACCTTGACTCGATCGCGCGGACGTATCGTGCCGAGCTCGGCATCGAGCCACCCACGGCGATCCGCAGGCCGCTCGAGCGGCCGAGGCCGTCGGGCTCGGACCTCGCGATGCCTCCGGCCATCACTGCCCAAGCCTTGCTCGACCTCGCGACCGGCCGTCTCGAGTCCGGGGAGTACGCGGCCGCCGAGGATGCGGCGCGGCGCGCTGCGGGCGCGGCCGCCGCGGCGGACGATCGGACGCTCGAGGCACGCGCGCTCGCGACGCTCGGCAGCGTCCTCGTGCATTCGGTCCGCGGGCGCGACCGCGAGGCGGTCGGTCTGCTCACGAGATCGTTCCAGCTCGCGAGCGAGATGCGTGACGTAGCGCTCGCGTCGGAGGCCGCTCGCGAGATCGGCTACATCGCGTTCCTCGCCGCTGACTACGGATCCGCCGAGGCGTCGCTGCGGCGCGCTGTCGCGCTCGCGGACCAAGCCGGGACCGATGTCCAGCGGGGACAGGCCCTCACGTACATCGGGGGCTGCGAGATCGACCGGGGGGACCTCGACCGCGCCGAAGGCACGCTGCGCGACGCGCTCGCGTCGCTCGACCGGGCTGGAGAGCGTCGTTTCCGCTGGTTCACGCTCTCGTTCCTCGCGCGAGCGCTCCTTCGCAAGGGCGAGCTGCCCGACGCAGAGCGGCTCTCGCGGGAGGCGATCGAAGGTGCGCGGGCCGCAGGATGGCGCTCCGTCACGCCGTGGATGCAGGTCCACCTGGGTGAGGCCCAGCTCGCGCAAGGTCGGATCGACGAGGCGGAGCGCACGTTCGCGGAGGCCTTCGCGGTCAGCGCGGAGATCGCGGACCCATGCTGGGAAGGCCTCTCGCTGCGCGGCATGGCCTTGGTCGAGGTGCGGCGAGGGAAGCCCGACCGCGCGCGGACCCTCCTCGCGGATGCACACCAGCGCTGCACGCGCGTCCCCGACACGCTGTGGTGGGCCGATGCGGCGATCCTTACCGATCTCGTGGAGCTCGAAGACGGGCGCGACCAGCGTGTGGTCGAGAACGCGTTCCGGCTCGTCCGGCGGGGGCCGATGCCCGACCTGGCTGCTCGCCTGTTCCGTTACGTGAGCCAAACGCCGCCGCAAACGCCCCGCTGAGAACGTCGCTCCATCAGCTGGCGCTGCGGCGCCGGAAGGAGCGAGCGATGGAGATCCTGATCCTGGTCGTCGGCCTGATCATCCTGGCGCTGGCGAGCCTGCGGTACGGGCATGAGAGCCGCGACGGCTTTGCGGAGGTGAAGCGCTGACGGGGACGACCGGGCTGAACGGCACGGACGTCGCGGAGCTGCGAGCCTTCTGCGACCTCGTCCGAACGGATCCGAGCAGGGCGGAGCGCCGGCGGGCCTGAGCTCTCAGGGCGCGGGCTCGAGGTCGGTCGGGACGTCCACGTCGCGGACGACGCCCTTGTCCGCGACGTCGAGGTCGACGCGCTCGCCCGAGTGGCGGCGCAGCACGTCATGCAGCGTCTCATCGTCTGTCGCGGAGAGGATCTCGTCGCGCAGTCGACCTGGGATGACGACGGGATGACCACGCTTGCCGCGGAAGCGCGGCGAGACGATCGCGCCCTCTTCCGAATGGCGTTGGAGGAGCGCGGCGACCGTGGCGGGCTCGACGTACGGCATGTCGCCCGGCAGGACGACGATCGGATCGCCGGGCGCGTCGCGGAGCCCCGCTTGGATGGACGAGAGCATTCCGCGCTCGCGGGCACGGTTCACTTCGACGGAGACGTGTTCGATCCGCTCGAGGACGCGACGCAGCTCGTCCGCTCCGGGCGCCACGACCACGACGGCGCGCTTCGCGCCTCCCTCGAGGAGAGAGCGGATCGTCCGCTCGATCATGGGCACGTCCCCGACCGGCGCGAGAAGCTTCTCCGAGCCGAACCTCTCCGCGGCCCCGGCCGCCGGGACGACGGCGATGGGGCGCATCAGGCTGCCGCCTGCGCCTGCTCCCGCAGCTCGCGCAGCGCGCGCGTCGCGAACACCGAGACGGTGCGCTTGCGCTGCGCGATCGTGCCCGAGGTGTTGTCCATCGGGCGCGCGGCCTTGAACGCGGCCTCCGCCGCCGCGGCGATCGCGTCCTCCTCGAGGCGCGACCCCACGAGCGGCGCGGCCGCCGCCTCGACGAGGATCGGCCGCGAGGCGACCGCGGTGAGCGCGACGCGCGCGTCGATCACGCGTCCGCCGTCCCAGCGCACCGCCGCGGCGAGGCCGACGATGGGGAAGTCGAACGATCCGCGGTCGCGCAGCTTCAGGTAGGTGCTGCGCCAGCCCTCGGCCGGCGGCAGGACGACCTCGGTCACGATCTCGTCCCGGCGCAGCGTGAGGTAGCGGATCCCATCCTCGCGGTAGAGGTCGGCGAGGTCGACGACGCGCTGTCCGTCGGCGCTCTCGACGTGCACGCGCGCGCCGAGCGCGAGGAGCGCGGGCACCGTGTCGGCGCTCGCGACCGCGAGGCAGCGCGGGCTCGAGGTCGCGACGCGGCAGACGACGTTCGGGTGGGTCTTCATGCAGAAGCCCTCCGCCGATCGCCAGAACAGCGACTCGTCGTACCAGTTGCAGCGCGTGTCGAGGCAGACGTTCCCGCCGATGGTGCCCATGTTGCGCAGCTGCGGGGTGCTCACAAGGCCGGCGGCGGTCGCGAGCGCGCGGTACCGCGAGCGGATCGTCGGGTGCTCCGCGATCGTCGTCAGCGTCGCGCTCGCGCCGATCAGCGTGCCGTTCGCCGGTCCGTCGGCGAGCACCTCGTGGTGCACGGCCCTGCGGAGCGAAATGAGCACCTCGGGCGTGAACTGCCGGCGCTTCATGTTCGGGTAGAGGTCGGTGCCGCCAGCGACGACCATGACGCGCAGGCCGGGCGTGCCGACGGTCGCGCTGTCCTGCTCGTGCGCGCCGAGCTCGCGCAGCGTCCGCGCCGCCTCCGCCGTCGAGCGCGGCACGGTCATCCGGAACCGGGGGAGACGGAGCATCAGCGCGTCCCCGCTTTCTTCTTCTCGCGCGCGACGGTGCTCGCGGACAGGCGTCGTAACGCGGCCTTCGGATCCTTTTGCGACCCGAGCCCGTCGGGTCCGACGCGCTCCTTGTTCTTCTGCAGCGCGTCGAGGACCTTGGCGGCCGTGATGGGCGTCTCGTCGAAGCGCACGCCGATGGCGTCGAACACGGCGTTCGCGATCGCCGGGATGACGGGGTTGAGCGGGCCTTCGCCCGCCTCCTTCGCGCCGAACGGCCCTTCGGGATCGACCGACTCGACGATGATCGCGCGCAGCTCGGGCGTGTCGAGCGAGGTCGGCAGCTTGTACTCGAGCAGCGAGGGCTTCTTGTGCAGGCCGCCGCGGAACACCTGCTCCTCCGCGATCGCCTCGCCGTACGCCATGTACGCGGATCCCTCGATCTGGCCTTCGACGCTCGGCGGGTTGAGCGCGCGGCCGCAGTCGTGCGCCTCCGTGATCCGCTCGACGGTCACGACGCCCGTCTCGAGGTCGACGCTCACCTCGGCCACGGCGGCCTGGTACGAGTACGCCGGCGTCGGGCCGACGCCCGCGCCCTTGTAGTCGCCGCCGATGCCGCGCGGCGGCTTGTAGGAGCCGACGGAGACGAGCGTGCCGTGCACGGACTCGGCGAGCACCGCGGCCTCCGCGAACGAGACGGCCTTCGACGGATCGGCGAGGTCGTACGCCTTGCGGTACGCGAGCGCGATACGGTCGGCGGGGACCTGCCACTTCTCGGCGAGCGCGCCGACGATGAGCTCGCGCAGGCGGCCGGCGGCCTGGCGCACCGCGTTGCCGGCCATGAACGTGACGCGGCTGGAGTACGACCCGAGGTCGACCGGCGCGAGCGACGTGTCGCCCGAGACGACGTGCACGTCCTCGGGGAGCACGCCGAGCTGCTCGGCCGTCACGGTCGCGAGGACGTTGTCGGACCCC
>DASWDY010000084.1:0-4872 GCA_036395035.1 Candidatus Limnocylindria bacterium | reverse complement strand
CGCTACTCCGGCTTCTTCGGCACCGACCTCGACATCACGCTGCGCGAGAAGCGGGTCGACACGCTGCGACTCGTCGGCGACTGCACGAACATCTGCGTCCTCTACACGGCGGCGGATGCGCGCAACCTCGGCTACGCGGTGGAGGTCGTGCGGGACGGCGTCACCTCGTTCGACGAGGAGGCGCACCGGAACGCGCTGCGCGAGCTGGAGAAGACCCTCGGAGCGAAGCTGGTAAGCGGCTGAGACGGGGTGGAAGGGGGCCGAAGGCCCGCTGCGAAGAGCAGGCCCCGCGGATACGCTCGCCGTCATGGACTTCGACCTCACTCCCGAGCAAGACCAGATCCGCAGGCTCGCAAAGGACTTCGCCGACAAGGAGATCGCGCCGGGCGCGCGCGAGCGCGACCGCGGCCAGATCTTCCCGACGGAGATCCTGAAGAAGATGGCGCCGCTCGGCTTCCTCGGCGGGCCCGTGCCCGAGGAGTACGGCGGCATGGGCATCGACTACATCAGCCACGCGCTCATCACCGAGGAGGTCGGCCGCGCCGACTCGTCCGTCCGGACGACCCTCTCGGTGCAGATCTCGCTCGTCGAGCTGACGATCCTGAAGTTCGGGACCGAGGAGCAGAAGCGCCGCTACCTCCCGAAGCTCTGCAGCGGCGAGTGGATCGGCTGCTTCGGCCTCACCGAGCCGGGCTACGGGAGCGACGCCGCGGGGCTCGCCACGAGCGCCGTCAGGGACGGCGACTGCTGGGTCATCAACGGCCGCAAGATGTGGATCTCGAACGGCGGGCCTTCGCAGCTCGCGCTCGTCTTCGCGCGCACCGAGCCGAAAGCGCCGAAGGCGCACGGCATCACCGCGTTCCTCCTCGAGCGAGACGCGCAGCCGTACGGCGCGCCCGAGATCCACGGCAAGCTCGGTCTGCGCTCGAGCAACACGAGCGAGCTCGTCTTCGACCATCTGCGCGTGCCCGACGCACAGCGCCTCGGCGATCTGGGCCAGGGGTTCAAGATCGCCATGACGGCGCTCGACGCGGGGCGCTACTCGGTGGCGGCCGGCGCGGTCGGCATCGCGCAGGCCTGCATCGACGCGTCGGTGAAGTACGCGGGCGAGCGCAAGACGTTCGGCAAGCCGATCGCCTCGTACCAGCTCGTCCAGGAGCTCATCGCGGACATGATCGTCGAGACCGAGGCCGCGCGGCTCCTCGTCCACCGCGCGGGCCACGTGAAGAACATGGGTCGCTCGAGCACGCGCGAGACGAGCATCGCGAAGCTGTACGCCTCCGAGATCGCCTCGCGCTGCGCCGACCGCGCCATCCAGGTGCACGGCGGGTACGGCTTCTCCGACGAGTTCCCCGTCGAGCGGTATTACCGCGACGCGCGCGTGAACCGCCTCTATGAGGGCACGACGCAGATCCAGAAGCTCATCATCGGCCGCTTCGCGACGGGCATCGACGCGATCGCGTGACCGACGAGACGCGCTCCATGGAGTGGGAGTCCGCGGCCGAAAGCGTGCTCCGGTCGCTCGTCGACATGGTCCCCGAGACGATGCGCGAGCTCGCCAGGGCGACCGCGCGTGACGAGAGCGAGCTCGCCGCCCAGGACCGCGGCGCCGCCATCGTCGCGGGCGAGGACGTCATCCGCGGGTGGATCCGCACGACGCCGCCCGAGCAGCGCGACGGCCTCGTCGAAGTGATCGATGGGCTCGGGTTCGAGCCCGAGACGTTCGCCGACGATCTGCAGTCAGCGGAGGGCTGGGAGGACGAGGCCGAGGATTAGCGCGGCCCGGCGAGCACCTGCGACGCGATCACGAGCTGCTGGATCTCGCTCGTGCCCTCGTAGATCCGCAGCGCCCGGACCTCGCGGTAGAGGCGCTCCACGGGCACGCCGCTCACCACGCCGAGGCCGCCGAACAGCTGGACGGCCGCGTCCGCGACGCGCTGCGCCGCCTCCGTCGCGTAGAGCTTCGCCATCGACGCTTCGCGCGTGATGCGCTCCGCTCCCGTGTCCTTCGCCCACGCGGCGCGGTAGACGAGGAGCGCGCTCGCGTCGACGTCGAGCGCCATCTCGGCGATGCGCTCCTGCACGAGCTGGAAGCGGTCGAGGGTCTGGCCGAACGCGACGCGCTCGTGGACGCGCCCGACGGCCTCATCGAGCGCGCGCCGCGCGAAGCCCAGCGCGGCCGCGCCGACCGTCGGACGGAACAGGTCGAGCGTGGCCATCGCGATCTTGAAGCCGTCGCCCTCGGCGCCGAGGAGCCGGTCCGCCGGCACCCGGCAGCGTTCGAAGCGCAGCGTCCCGAGCGGGTGCGGCGCGATGACGCTGATCCGCTCGGTCACGGCGAGGCCGGATGCGTCGGCGTCCACGACCAACGCGGACAGGCCCTTCGCGCCGGCCTCGCCGGTCCGCGCGAAGACGACGTACTGGTCGGCGATCCCCGCGTTCGAGATCCACGTCTTCGTCCCGTCGAGCACGTACGCGTCGCCGTCGCGGCACGCTGTGGTGCCGATCGCGGCGACGTCCGATCCCGCGTCAGGCTCGGAGAGCGCGAACGCGGCGATGCGCCGGCCCGCCGCGATGTCCGGCAGATAGCGCTCGCGCAGCGCGGCCGACCCGAACAGCGAGATCGGCAGGCTGCCGAGGCCCTGCATCGCGAACGCGGCGTCGGCGAGGCCGTCGCGCCGTGCGAGCGCCTCGCGCAGCAGGCAGATCGACCTGACGTCCACGCGCTCGCGCTCGCCGCCGTGCGCGGACGGGACGCACCAGCGGATCCAGCCCGCGGCACCGAGCGCGCGCACGAGGGCGCGCGTCCGTGCGTCGAGATCGCCGTCTGGCGAGCCGGCGAGCTCGTGCCCGGCCCACGCTTCCACGTCGTCGGCGAGCCGACGATGCGTGTCGTCGAAGAACGGCCACGACAGGAACGTTCGGTCGGGCATCAGTCGCCCTGGAAGACCGGCCTCACCTTGTCGACGAAGGCGTGATACGCGCGCTCGAAGTCCTTCGTGTCCATGCAGATGGCCTGCGCTTGGGCCTCGGACTCGATGGCCTCATGCAGGCCCATGTCCCATTCCTTGTGCAGCTGGCGCTTCGTGATCGCATTCGCGAACGTGGGTCCGTCCGCCAGCGTGCGCGCGAGCGCCTGCGCCTCGGCGAGGACAGCGTCGGGCTCGCACAGACGGTTGAAGAATCCCCAGCGCTCCCCCTCCTCGCCGCCAAGGCTGCGGCCCGTGTACAGGAGCTCGCTCGCGCGGCCGTGACCGACGACGCGTGGCAGCAGCGCGCACGCGCCCATGTCGCAGCCCGCGAGGCCGACCCGGTTGAACAGGAACGCCACCTTCGTGCGCGCGGTGCCGAGCCGGATGTCCGACGCGAGCGCGACCGCGGCGCCCGCGCCGACGCAGATGCCGTCGATGGCGGCGACGATGGGCTGGGGGCACGCACGCATCGCGATGACGAGGTCGCCGGTCATGCGCGTGAACGCGAGCTTGCCGGGCAGGTCCATGCCGACGAGCGGCCCGATGATCTCGTGCACGTCGCCGCCGGAGCAGAAGTTGCCGCCGGACCCGGTGATGACGACGGCCTTCACCGCGGGCACGCGCTGGAGCGCGAGGAAGGTGTCGCGCAGCTCCGCGTAGCTCTCGAACGTCAGCGGGTTCTTCCGGTCGGGCCGGTCGAGCGTGATCGTCGCGACCTTGCCGTCGACGGACCAGCGGAAGTGGACCGGCCTGATCTGCCCCGGATCCGTGATGGGACGCTCCTGTATCTGCATCAGACGCCCTCCCCGCCCGCGACGACGATCGCCTGCCCGGTGATCGCGGCGGACGTCGGCAGGCAGAGCCAGCCGACCGCCTGCGCGACCTCGGATGGCGCGATGAGACGCCCGAGCGGATCCGTCGCTTCGAGCGCCTTGCGCGCGTCCTCCCGGGTGCGTCCCGTCCTCGCGGCGATGTTCTCGATGGATCTCTGGGTCATGGGCGTGTCCGTGTAGCCGGGGCACACCGCGTTCACCGTCACGCCGGTCCCCGCGGTCTCGAGCGCGAGCGCGCGCGTGAGCCCGACGAGGCCGTGCTTCGCCGCGCAATACGCGCTGATGTACTTCCCGCCGCGCAGGCCGGCGGTGCTCGCGACGTTCACGACGCGGCCCCAGCCGTCCGCGACCGTATCCGCGAGCACCTCCTGGATACAGAGATACGCGCCCGTGAGATCGACGTCGATGGTCCGCCGCCACATCGCGAGGTCCGTGCGGCTGAACGGGGCGCTCTCGGCGATGCCCGCGGCATTCACGAGGATCGCGGGCGGCCCGAGCGCGTCGCGCGCGCACGCGAACGCGCGCCGCACGCTCTCGGGATCGCTCACGTCGACGACGACGGTGTGCGTCGTCTCGCCGAGCGCCGTGCGCCGCGCCTCGAGGCTCGCGGCGGTCCGTCCCATCAGCGTCAGGTCGGCTCCGAGGCACGCCAGCTCCATCGCGATCGCGCCGCCGATCCCGCCTCCCGCGCCGGTGACGACGGCGTGCCGGCCCGACAGCGCCCTGTCACGCATCGCCGCACTCTAGTCCGACCCTCTCTCGGGGGAACCCCTCGTTCGGGCCCGGGTGCTCGACCTCGTCGCTGCGGCGCCTCGGTCTGCGCGCCCGGGGGACGGTCGAGCTAAGACCGCCTCTCGCGCAGGCGGTAGCGCTGGATCTTCCCGGTGGCGGTCTTCGGCAGCTCGGTCGTGAATTCGATCCAGCGCGGGTATTTGTAGGTCGCGAGCCGGCCCTTCACGAACGCCTGCAGCTCGGTCGCGAGCGCGGGGCTCGGGACGCGACCGTCCTTCAGGACGACGTACGCGCACGGCTTCACGAGCTCATCGCGGTCCTCGCGGCCCACGACG
>DASWDY010000083.1:0-8159 GCA_036395035.1 Candidatus Limnocylindria bacterium | reverse complement strand
GAAGCGTGCGTCGTCGTGCTCGGCGGTCGGGCCCTGGTCCGATGGACCGGCGAGCGGGAGATGACGATCTGGGAGCTCGGCGCTCGGGCGACGCCCTTCGATGGTCCGCCCGCCGCTGCGTATCTGTCGCCTGCCGGCACGGCCACGGTCGAGGCGGCGTCCGAGGTCGATCTCGTGATCGGCTACGCGCGATCGACCGAACGGCCCACCGCGCGCGCATTGCCGGCCGCAGGCGCGCGCCTCGAGGTCCGCGGTTCCGGCGCGATGGAACGGCGGATCCACCACATCCTCATGGAGGATCAGCCGGCGTCATCGCTCCTCGTGACGGAGGTCGTCACGCCGGCGGGGCACTGGTCGAGCTATCCGCCGCACAAGCACGACATCGACGACCCCCCGCGCGAATCCAAGCTCGAGGAGATCTACTACTTCCGCTTCCGCGACCCGCGTGGCTTCGGTCTCATGCGCGTCTACACCGACGACCGATCGCTCGACGAGTCGATCGCCGTGAGCGATGGCGACCTCGTCCTCGTGCCACGCGGCTATCACACGTTCTCCGCTGCGCCCGGCTACGACGCGTACTACCTCAACGTGATGGCGGGCCCCCGGCGCGAGTGGAAGATCACGTTCGACCCAGACCACGAGCGCATGCGCTGGTGAGCTCGCGGATCGAGGGCGTGCTCTTCGACTGGGGCGACACGCTCTTCGCTCCGCCCGACGCGGCACGTGTCATCGCGGAGGTCGCCGGCGAGCGCGGCGTCGTGGTCGACCAGGCCCGCGCCCGCGCCATCTGGGACGAGCTCTGGACGCTTGGGAAGACACCCGTCGAGCTCGCGAAGGGGCGCGACCTCTCGGCGGACGCGCACCGCACGGCGTGGACGTCGCTCTTCAAGACCGCGGACCGGCACATCCCGGGCATCGGCCGCGCGCTGTACGACCGCGTCATGGATCCCGCCGCGTGGGTGCCGTATCCGGACACGGCCCCGACCCTGCGCGCGCTGCGCGAGCGCGGCGTGAAGGTCGCGATCGTGAGCAACGTGCCGCGTGACCTGAGCGACGTGTTCGCCGCGCACGGGCTCGCGTCGTGCGTCGACGCGTTCGTGCACTCGTTCCAGGTCGGCGCGGAGAAGCCGGACCCGCGCATCTTCCTCGCGGCGTGCGAGCGGATCGGCACGGCGCCGTCCGTGACGCTCATGGTCGGCGACCACGCGATCGCGGACGGCGGCGCGACGGCGGCAGGTCTCCGGTTCCTGCTGCTCCCGCCGCACGAGGGCCACGGGATCCGCGGCCTCGACCGCGTCCTCGCCCTCGTCGACGCCGAAGCGGTCTAGCGCGCGAGGGCGCGGATCCGCGCCTACGGCGAGGTCATCACCGCGCTGGGCTAGCGCAAGGATGCTCCAGTGCCTCGCGCATCGCGGCATCGCGGTCGTGGCGCCGAACATCAACGGCTCGACCGGCTACGGGCGCGCGTGGCAAGAGGCGATCCACCGGGGACTGGGGCGGGATCGACACGCGCGACCTGCGCGCGGTCTCCGAGTGGATGGCGGCCGATCCCGGCTTCGATGCGGGCGCGGCTCGGCGTCTTCGGCGGCTCGTACGGCGGTTTCGCGACGCTGCTGTGCGCGACACAGATGCCCGATGTGTGGAAGTGCGCGGTCGACATGTTCGGGGTGTCGAACCTCGTGACGATGATCGAGAACGCGCAGCCCAATTGGCGCCGGTTCCTGGCGCGCTGGATCGGCGACCTCGAGCATGACCGGGAGAAGCTCATCGAGCGCTCTCCCGTCACGTACGTCGACCGGATCCGCTGCCCGATGTTCGTCGAAGCGGGCCAACGCGGATCGCGCGTGGACGATGGTGGTCGAGTTCCTCACCCGGGAGCTGCTCGGGACGTGAGCTCTATGCACGCTCAAGGGCGATGACGGCGGCGGGCCAGGCGAACCAGTGACGTGAGCCCATCGGCCGAGCCTGAGAGCGAGCGGTCGCCTTCATCGAACTGTCATCGATGACGGTCGCAATACGGTATCGACCGGCCCCACGTATGCAGACCCAACCGTCGCCCGAGCCCACGGCGGGTCAGAGGGTGGGCGAGCAGGGGCATGGGGGGTCGGTCATGGCAGCGATCGTCCGCGGACGTGCTCGTCCGCACTCCATCCTCGCTGAGCTTCGCTGGGCGCTCGCCGCGCTCGTCGCCGTGGGCGCATCGGTGTCCGCGACCACAGGGCTCGGCACATTCGCGAACTTCTCGGCTCAGACGACCAACTCGGCGACGTTCGCCGCGGGCACGATGACGGTCACGAACGTCGCGGGCGCCGCGGTGAGCGGGACGAACTGCTCCGCGGACACGAACGCCGGCACGTGCGCGGTCCTCTTCAGCGCCGGCACGACGGCCTTCAAGCCCGGCGCGGCGGACAAGACGAACACCGTGACGCTGACGTACACCGGCAGCGTCCCGACCGGCGACTTCCGGATCTACACGAGCGCGTACGTCTCGCGAGCCGCGGCATCGTCCGCGTTCTGCACCGCCGCCGATCCGGCGGCGAAGGTGAACCTGCAGATCAAGCAGGGCGCGACGGTGATCTTCCCGACGGCCGGGAGCGGATACGGCACGCTCGCGGCGTTCGCGGCGGCGTATACGAGCGCGACCGCGGGCCTCCAGCTGAAGGGCGGCGCGGGCGGGGCGGGTGCGGCCGGCGTGTGGGCGAGCGGTGACGCGTCGACGTTCACAGTCGCGGTCAACCTCGACGCGGCCGCGGACAACTCGTACCAGGGATGCCAGTCGACCGTCACGCTCGTCTGGTACGCCGCTCAGTAGCGCGCATGACGACCGCGGTCCGGTCCATCACGCTGCTCGTGCTCGCCGGGGGGCTCGCGCTCGTCGCGTTCGCGCTCGGCCCGCACGTGCTCCCGTATCAGTACCTCGTCGTGCTCTCGGGCAGCATGGAGCCCGCGCTCCCGGTGGGCTCGGTCGCGATCTTCGAGCCGGTGCCGGCCGGCGCGCTCGCCGTCGGTGACGTGATCACCTTCCAGCATCCGTCCCGGCGCGACGAGTTCCTGACGCACCGCATCGTCGGCGTCGAGAGCGGCGACGGCACGCCGCTCTTGATCACGAAGGGCGATGCGAATGGCGTCGTCGACGAGTGGCGCGTGCCGGGCGCCGGCACGGGGTGGCGCGTCGCCGGCGTCATCCCCGCGCTCGGATACGTCCTCGTGGGACTCCGCTCGCCCGTCGCGCGCGCCGCCTTCGTGCTCGTCCCTCTCGCGGCCCTCTGCGTCGTCGGCGCGGCGCGGCTCGTCCGTGCGCGCTCCACGGAGGAGCCCGATGACGAGCGCGCCGAGGAGCGGGCCGCCGCCTAGGCGATGACGCTCGGTTGGCGGGGCGGAACGATGGCGGGCCTGCTCGTCATCGCGGCCGTGTCATCGGGGCGCGCCCTGACGGCCGCGTCCTTCGCCGCGAGCGCGGTGAACGGGCCGAACACGATCGCGACCCTCGTCGTCCAGCCGCCGCCGACAACGAGCGCGAGCGTGGGGCCCGGTGGCGGGGTGCACGTCGCGTGGGACGCGTCGCCCACCGCCGCCGCCGAGAGCGTCACGTATCGGGTGCTGCGGTCACCGGGTGGCGCGGGCGCGTACGCCCAGGTGAGCGCGTCGCCGATCGAGGGGCTCACCTACGACGACGTGCCCGCCGGCGACGGCACGTACGACTACGCCGTCCTCGCCGCGGTGAGCAGCTTCACCAGCGCCGCGGGACCGGTCGCGACGGTGGTCGTCGACGTGACCGCGCCGACCGCGGTGACGCTCAGCGCGGCGACCGGCAAGACCGCCGTCGGGAGCATCGACCTCACGTGGACGGCCTCGAGCGACGCGGGCTCCGGCATCGCCGGATATGTGATCCACTACGCGCAGGCGGCGACGTGCCCCGCGGCGTCGGCGTCGGCGTACCCGAGCGTCGTGCGCGTCGGGCCGGTCACGGCGACCGAGGTCGACGGGCTCGTCCGGCACCAGAAGTATTGCTTGTACGCCGAGGCCGAGGACGTCGCCGGGCACACGAGCGCGCCGAGCAACGTCGCCTCCGCGACGGCCAAGTAGCGCCGCGATCAGGGCCGGGCGGGTCGCCGTTAGCGGCAGGTCGAGCTCGCAGCGGTCGAGTGGATCCTGGCGCCGGCGACCGCCGGCGATCGGCTCATCAGCCGAATTGGCGATCGATCTGCTTCAGCGAGATGTCGCCGCCGGAGCGCCAGACGCCGGGAGACGCCTCCTCGTCGATGACGACGGGACAGCACGGCATGCCCCAGGACAGCACGAACGCGCGCACGCGCCCCTCGAACCGGGTCCGCTGCGTCGTCCCGGACGCGTCGGTCGTGACGACGGTGCCGTCGAGGCGGATCGTCGCGATGCCGTCACCGAGCTCGGTGCCGGGCTCGAAGCGCTCGATCTCCGCGGTGGCGTCCTGGATCAGCCGGCTCACGATCTTCCCGCGGTCGAAGGTCGCGAGCCACGCGTTGCGTGCCTTCGCGAAGGTCGTCTCGACGCCGGCCGGTCCGGAGTAGCGCAGGGCGTCCGTCGGCGTCGACGGCACCCAGGTCTCGCTGGCCAGATACCAGCTTAGGACGTCCGTGAGTCCCGGCTCCACGTTCGAGCGGGCTAGCGGCGGGAACCCGCTGAACCAGCGGCCCGTCGCGCCGTCCCAGCCGTCGATGACGCTGAAGCGGTTGTCGCCTCCAAGTCGCAGGCGCCCGGTCTCGATCTCGTCCTGCGCGCTCCCGGAGACGACCTTGTCGCGGATCGTCGCGGTGACCTCGACGATCGCGTTCGAGCCCCATGGCTTCTGGTAGACGGCGTCGACGCGGAGCGAGTCGACCTGGAACTTCCGGACGACGCCCGGGCGAGCGGTCTCGCGGAGCGCCTGCACGACGACGTCCTTGAAGGCGGGCAGCATCCCCCAGAGGTTCCCGGCGTTACCGGTCTTCCGGAACTCGTCCAGGCGCGGGAGGTACTCCTGCTCGATCGAGTTGCGGACGCGAAGCTCGAGATCCCGGTCCCAAGCGACCGGGGTCAGCGTGCCGCTCGGGGCCGCCATCGGGAACGCGGTCTGCTTCAGCGTGACCTTCGGGAACGCATGCGCCGGCTCGGGCGACGGTGTCGGGCTCGCCGCGCCCGGATCCACGGGCAGCGGTGTCGCGACGCTCGTCGGCGCCGGCTCCTGCGTCGCCGGGAGTGTGGTCGCGACGGGCGCCGTCGCCGGCGGCGAGGGTGCCTGCGTCGAGGCAGGCGTGCACGCCACGATCGCGGCGGTCAGGCAGAGCGCGATGAGGCGCAAGGTCAGAAGTCTGCTAGCGGCCTGCTGACCAGGCCATTCCCTCAGGACCCTCGTAGCTGCCGTAGTAGCCGAAGCCGACGTCGCCGGCGGTCCGCACCAGCGGCTTCGTGCGACCCGTCGCGGGATCGAGCAGGCCGAGCGTCATCGCGATCGGCGGCAGCGTGTTCAGCGATGTCGCGACCTGCGTCGTGCGCCACATCGTCAGCAGGGACGTCCCGCTCTGCGTGGCGCGGACGCCCTCATAGACGCGTCCCTCGACGCGGTCCCCACGTGTGAGCCGGCGCGTGGCGACGTCGTACACGCTGAGACGGCGGTCGCCGCTGTCACGTCCGGCGAAGTACGGCATCGGGTCGTAGTCGTGCGCGTCGGCGAGGACGAGGTAGAGCTTCGTGCCGTCCGCGCTCCAGCTCGGGTTCAGCCCGACGCCGGACATCGTCACGTCGGTCGCGCCCGCTTCGGGCGACCAGATGCGTACCGTCTTGTGCTCCCACGTCATGCGGCTGCCGCCCGAGACGTAGGCGAGCGTGTGCGGCGCTTTCCACGAGAGCCGTGACGCGCCGTACAGCGTGACGCCGAGGTCGTACCTGGTCCCCGTGCGGACGTCGACGGCTCGAAGCGGTGCCCCGTCGGCGTTCATGGAGTTGCTCAGCGAGATCTCCCAGTACATGAGCAGGGTGCCATCCGGCGACCACGGACCGAGCTGGAGCGTCGGACCCATGCCGCCAAGCTGCACGCGAGCGAGGAGGCGCGGGGTGCCATCGGGCAGATCGACGATCCAGAGCTCCGTCGGGATCCTCCGCTCCGGCGGTGGTGGGTCCGGCGGCACGGCCAGGAGCGCGACGCGCCGACCGTCGGGAGATACGTGGACCGTGCTGACCTGCAGCTCGGTCGGCAAGCGCCGCGGCTTGCCATCACGACCCATGAGCCACGTCGCGCCGTCGACATACGCCCCGATCGGATCCGACCCGGCCGGGAAGGCGTCGGCCGAGATCGCACCGAGCGGCGCGATCGGGACGATCGATCCGCTCGCGGCGTCGACTCGCATGTACCGCGCGTCGTCCTGCCGCACGACGTAACCGCGCCCGTCCGCGGTCGGCTTGCCCGATGCGCCGACGCGCCGCACCGTCCCGGTCTCCCCGTCGTACCGCCAGATCCCATTGAGCTGGCCCTTCTCGCAGCAGGCCCGGAAGACGATCCCGCCCGCCTCGGGAGCGATCCCGAGACCGGTCGGGGCGGGTGCGGGGGTCGGACGGGGCAGAACGAGCGGCCCCCTGACGACGGCTGGATCGCCCGGCTGCGGCACGACGAACGCGGGTCCGGGTGTCGTGGTCGGGAGTGTCGCGGTCGGAATGGGCGTCGCGCTCGGCGCAGCGGCGACCTGCGCTGTCTCGCGCGGAGCGCGGGGTGCGACGGCCGAGAGCGCGGTGATGATCGCGAAGAGGGCGACAAGGACGATCCCGCCGGCAGCGCTCGGCGGCAGCTCGCGCGCGGCGGCGCGGATGGCTCGATGCACGCGCCGATCGTGCGCGGCGGCGCCAGCGCCGTCGTCCGAGTTGACGGGCGCGAACTCTTACGCCTTCCAGCGGGCCGCGCGTGGAGAAGGGCTCTCCACGCGCGGCCCGTCACGACCGCAGGGCTAGTAGAGGAACGATCCGTCGGACGTGACGGAGCGCGGGACGTATCCGGCGGTGATCGCGGCGCGGTCCGCGTCGCTGACGACCACGCCGGGAGCCTTCAGCAGCGCATCGATGTTCACCCGAGCCGACTGCTTCGCGACGTCGATCCCGCGCCGGAAGAGCGCGAGGTCGTTCGCGGCCGCGGTGGACTGCGACTCCGTCGCCAGGATCGTGAAGCTGGTGTGCATCCCGGCGGCGTAGTGCCCGGGCTCGTTGCAGATGAGCACGTACTTGCCGGGCGCGAGGTCGAGCGTGAGCGTCGCGGTCTTCCCCGGGTCGATGTCCTCGGCCTCACCGGCCGCACCCGGTTCCTGCGCCTTGCTCGGGTCGGTCACCCGCGCGGGGATCGAGCCCTCGGCGGTGTCGGTCTTGAGCACGACGAGCTCGTGCACGACCGTGCCGATGTTCGCGATGCTGAACGTGACCGGCCCCGAGACGGCGACCGTCGGACCGGCCTGGATCGACATCTCCTTCAGCGAGATCGCCGCGGGGCTTGCGACGACGAACGTCGCGTGCATGCCGGCGGCGTGGTGCCCCGGCTCGTTGCAGATGAGCATGTACCGCCCCGGCGCGAGCGTCAGGCTGAGCGCCGCGGTCTTGCCCGGGTCGATGTCCTCGACCTCGGCGATGTCGCCGACCTCCTCCGCCTTGCTCGCGTCGCTCGCGCGCGCGGGCAGGGTCCCGTCGTACATGTCCGTGCGCAGGACGACGAGCTCGTGGATGACCGTGCCGGCATTGGTGATGTCGAAGACGACCGGTCCGGCGGGGACCGCGGAACCGAGGACGATGGCCATCTCCTTGAGCGTGACGCTGACGTGGGCGGCGGACGCGGCCGCTGCGGGTGCACCGCTCGTCATGGCTGCGAAGGCCAGGGCCGCTCCGATCGCGAAGCCGATCGCGCGTTGCATGGCAACGCCTCCTCTCAGTTGACCGTGAACGCGGTGTGCATGCCGACGAGGTAGTGGGCCAGCTGGTTGCACATGAGGACGTACTTCCCGCTGACGAGGGAGAGCGACAGCGTCGCCGACGAACCGGGCGCGATGTCCTTGGTCTCGGTGATGAAGCCAGGCTGGGTGGCCTTCGCCGCCTGCACGCTGTCGGGCGGGATCTTGTCCTGCGCGATGTCCGTCTTCAGCACGACGAGCTGATGGATGACCGTGCCCACG
>DASWDY010000082.1:0-15007 GCA_036395035.1 Candidatus Limnocylindria bacterium | reverse complement strand
CTCTTCGCGCGCGCGGCGCTCGGGCGCGTCGGCCGCGCGGTCGTCGCGGCGATCGATCGCGCGCCGAATGGGTTCTGGCCGGTGAACGTCGTCGATCCGTACGGCTGGACGTATGCCGGTCTCGTCGGCGAGATCGGCCGGATCCTCGACTGGAAGTGGGAGCCGGTCGCGGTCCGCTGGGAAGAGGCGGATCACCCGTTCAAGGTCCAGAGCCCTTTCATCTGCTCCGATGCCCGGCTCCGCGAGGTGCTCGGCGTGACCATGCCGGACCCACGCGACGCCCTCGCGGAAACCGTCCGCTGGCTGTGGGATCACGGCACCGCGCATTACGGCGAGGAAGCCGAGCGCGCGACGCCGACGCACCGAGGACCCGAGAAGGGCTGATCGGATCCTCGCTCCGCTGCGGCACCGCGACTTCCGCCTGCTCCTGCTCGGCCAGAGCGTGTCGCGTCTCGGCGACCGGATCTACGCGGTCGCGCTGCCGTTCCAGATGTTCGCGCTCGGGGCGTCGCCGCTCGAGCTCGGTCTCGCGGCGGCGATCCTCGACCTGTCGTATCTCGTGTTCGTCCTCGTCGGCGGCGCGGTCGCCGATCGCATGTCACGGCGGCAGCTCATCCTGGCGAGCGACCTCGCCGCAGGGCTCGGCGTCGGCGCCGTCGCTGTCCTGTCATGGACCGGGCAGCTGGCCGTCGCGCACATGTACGCCGTCTCCGCGGTCTTCGGCGCGGCGGAGGCGTTCCTCGCGCCGGCCTACACCGCGCTCGTCCCCGAGCTCGTTCCGAACGACATCCTTCAGTCGAGCAGCGCCTTGCGGTCGCTATCGCGCAGCGTCGCGCGCATCGCCGGACCTGCCATCGGTGGCGTCATCGTCGTGGCCGGCGGTCCTGGGCTCGGATTCGGTGTGGACGCCCTCACATTCGCCGTCAGCTTCGCCACGCTCCTATTCGTCCGGACGCCGCGCCGCGAGCCGCCGCCGGTCGCGAGCCTGCTCAGCGAGGTCCGGCAGGGCTTCGGGTTCACCCTCGGCCTCCCCTGGGTCGTGGCGGGTGCGCTCGGCTTCGCGCTGCTCAACGTCGCCTATTCCGGGCAAACGTCGGTGCTCATGCCGCTGCTCGTACGTGACGTGCTGCGTGGGGATGCCGCGACCTTCGGGGCGATCACGGCAGCGTTCGGGGCGGGCGCGATCCTCGCGGCGCTCATGCTCACCCGGATCCGCATCGCCCATGCGGGGATCGGGCTCTACGTGTTCGAGCTCGCGGCGGCTCTCGCGCTGGTCGCGATGGGGCTCATCACGAACGTCCCAGGCGTGTTGGTCCTCATGCTCGTGATCGGTGTCGCGGCGACGGGCTCGGACGTCGTCTGGCAAACGACGCTCCAGCGCCACGTGCGCGGCGAGATGCTGGGCCGGGTCAGCAGCATTGCATCACTGGGAACGTATCTGCTCAACCCGCTCGCGCCGCTCGTTGCCGGTCTCCTCGTGCAAGGGTTCGGTCCAGCGACGTCGCTGACGGTGGTCGGGGTGTACGCCGTGATCGTCGCGACGCTGTTGCTGTTCGCATCACCGCTCCGGCGGCTGCGCTGAGCTCTCAGAGCAACGAGCGCGCGACCATGAGCTGCGGCGCGTGCAGCGGCCGCCCAGGTCGGCTCGGAAGACAGAGGGTGATGCCGCGCACGATCGCCCACGCGCGCATGCGGTCGAGATCGAGCCCGGCGTCGGCGAACGCCGAGAGCCAGCGCGACGTCCGCTCCTTGGTCGGCGTGGTCCCGACAGGGTTCCAGAGCAAGGTCGGGACGTCGAACTCCGGTTCGCCGATGGCGGGCTGAGGATCCATCGCGGCCCAGCCATCGCCGCGCCGAAGGATGTTGTGGTGATGGAAGTCACCGTGGACGAGCCGGGGCGTTCGAAGCGCGATGCCATCAAGGACGGTCCGCGCGATCCGCACCAGCTCCGGATCTTGGTCCTCGACCTCAGCGAGCCAGCCGCGGCTGAGGTCGACGACGTTCCGGAACGGCGAGTTCTCGGGCACCGGTCGCCAGAGAGCCTTCCCCACGTCGATCGCGACGCGGATCGCGTCTTCCTCCGGCACACCGGAGAGGTCGTCACCCGGGCGCGCGCGCTCCAGCAGTAGCGCCCGCCGTGGCCGGTCATGGCGGAGCAGCCGTACCGCGTGATCGCCATTCCAGAGCGCGAGCGCATCCGGCTCATGGTCGTACGCGGGGATGTCAGGGCGGACCACCTTGAGGATCGCATCCGTCCCGACCGCGGCGATGAACGAATGACCGGATCCGAAGCGCTCACCGAGCTGGAGACCCCAGTCGGTCGCGACCTCGCGGGCGAGGTCGGCGAGTTGATCCGTCCGCTCATCCACGTGTTGCCGTGGCAAAGTCTGCGCGTGCGGCACGGACAGCGGATCGAGATCGTGCGCGGGGACATCGCACAGGTCGCGGCTGACGCGATCGTCAACGCCGCCAATGACCACCTCTGGATGGGTGCGGGCGTCGCCGGCGCGCTGAAGCGCGCGGGCGGCGACGAGATCGAGCGCGAGGCGATGGCGAAGGGACCGATCGGGGTCGGCGACGCGATCGCGACCAGCGCTGGGCGGCTTCCGGCGAAGTGGGTGATCCACGCGGCCGCCATGGGACAGGACCTGCGGACGGATGCGGAGAAGATCCGGCTCGCGACGGCGAGCGCGCTGCGCGTCGCCGACGAGATCGGCGCGCGATCGATCGTCTTCCCCGCCCTCGGAACGGGCGTCGGTGGCTTCCCGCTCGAGGAGTGCGCGCGGATCGTGGTCGATGCGGTGCGGGCTCACCTCGCGCGTGGCTCACGGATCGAACGCGTGGTCTTCGCGCTGCGCGGGGACGACGCCTACCGCGCGTTCGAGGAGCGCGTCGGCTAGGCGCGCGATCGCGACGTCCGCACGCGCGGGCGCGGGAACGCCGACGGAAGGTCGTCGACCTCGGCCTGGTAGAGCGGCTCCGCCTCTGGAAGGCCATCGAGCCGGAAGCGACCGAGGCTCCGCAGACGGACGTAGGGGACGACGCCATCGAGGGCTTCGCGCGCGGCGGACGAGAGCAGGATCTGGCCGCCGTGCCCGGCCGAACACACGCGTGCCCCGGTGTGCACGGCGATGCCGACGTAGCCGGTCTCCGTCAGCGTCGGACGGCCGCGATGCAGCCCGATCCGCACGCGAACGGCGGAGCCGCCCGGCCACCTCCGCTTCACGAGCTCGCGTTGGATCGCGAGCGCGGCCTCGAGCGCTGCGGTCGCCTCCTCGAACACAGCGAAGAACTCATCGGCGCGTGCGTCCACCTCGTGGCCACCCGCGCGGCGGACGCTCGTCCGGATGATCGAGCGCACGCTGCGGAGGACGGCCGCGTAGCCGTCGCCGAGCGCCTGCAGGAGGCGCGTCGATCCCTCGATGTCGGTGAGCAGGAACGTGAGCGTGCCGCGTGGCAGGCTCGCGACGTCCTTCGCGCGCGCCTCGATCTCGCCCTGCAGGCGCTCCTTACGGAGCTGCCCGTCGAAGAAGCCGACCGGGACGATCCCGTACTTCTTCGCCGCCCGTACGAGCTTCAGGCGCGCCTGCTCACGCGCGTCGGGGCTCTCGAACGACACCTGCTCGAAGCGCGCGAGCGCGTTCCGGACGTGCGAGGCGTCGTGGATGGGCAGGCGCTTCCGTCCCTGTGAGTCGACATATGCGAACGCTCGCGCTGGAAGGCGCGCCCGCTCGCGCGCGCTGAGGACCGGCATGATCACGTGCCTCCGAGGAGTGAAGTCTACGAGGTCAGAGCGCGAGCGCGGGCAGCAGGATCCGCGCGTCGAGGCCGGTCCGCTGCTCGTACTCGGCGACGGCCAGCGCGGCGGCGTGATGGCCGGTGCCGAGGTCCGCGATCGCGACGATCGACCCGCCGAAGCCGCCGCCCGTGATGCGCGCGCCATGGATGCCCTCCTGCTCGCGCACGAGCTCGACGAGCAGGTCCACCTCCGGCGTCGAGACCTCGTAGTCGTCCCGGAGCGAGCGGTGCGAGTCATCGAGGAGCTCGCCCAATGCGGCGATGTCGCGTTCCCGCAGCGCGGCAACGGCGCCGAGCACACGCGCGTTCTCCGCCACGACGTGGCGCGCGCGGCGCGAGAGCGGCTCGGGCAGCGCGTCGATCCGCGAGGCGTCGGCCGGTCCGGCGTCACGCAGCTGCGCCACGCCGAGCGCGCGCGCGGCCTCCTCGCACTGCCGGCGTCGCACGTTGTACTCGCCGCTGCTGTGCTGGTGCGTCACCCCGGAGTGGATCACGACGAGGTCCATGTCGCGCGGCAGCGGGATCCGCTCGAATGCGAGCGAGCGGCAGTCGATGAAGAGTGCCTCACCTTCGGCTCCGAGGCTCGCGGCCATCTGGTCCATGATCCCCGAGCTCGCGCCGACGAACTCGTTCTCGCTGCGCTGCGCGAGCTTCGCGATCGTCACGTCGTCGAGGTCGAGCCCGAACGCCTCGCGGAGTGCCCGGATCGTGGCGACGCCGAGCGCGCCGCTCGACCCGAGACCTGCCCCGGGCGGGAGATCGGATGTGACGCGCACGTCATAGCCGCGCTCGATGCCGAGAATGCGCGCGGGCCCCATCACATGCGCGATCCACGCAGCATCCACGTTGGCATCTGTCACACCGCGGACGTGGGCGTCCTCGCGAAGCGTGAGCTGAACGGTCACGCGAGACGGCAATGCGACCGGAAGCACGAAACCGCCGTTGTAGTCCGTGTGCTCGCCGATCAGATTGACGCGCCCCGGCGCGGACGCGCTGGTCACTGGGCGAGCGGGAGCCCTTCCCAGGCCTCGCGGTCCGCGTACACGCGCACGCCGTCGATCGTGCGGAGGTAGGAGGCCGGGACGTCGGGCGTGATCGGCCCGAGGAGCGCGGCGCGCAGGATCTCGGACTTGTGCGCTCCGCTCACGACGAGGATCGTCGCGCGCGCCGCGAGGAGCACGCGCATCCCCGCGGTGATGGCCTTCGGCGGGACGCGCTCGCGGCCGCCCCAGTAGCGCGCGTTCGACACGATGCTCGCGGGCGTGAGATCGACCACGCGCGTCGCCACGTCGGGGCCGGACGGCGGCTCGTTGAACCCGAGATGGCCGTTCGGGCCGAGGCCGAGGATGGCGAGATCGATCCCGCCGAGGTCGCGCACGGCGCGGTCGTAGCGCGCGCACTCGGCGTCGAGGTCGGCGGCGTCCCCGCGCAGCTCGAGGACGCGGTCGCCGGTGATCGCGAGCGGCCCGACCACCTCACGCTCGAGCCAGCCGAAGAACGACCGCTCGTCGTCGCGCGCGACCCCCACGTACTCGTCCAGCTGGATAGCGCGCACGCCGGACGTGTCGAGGTCGCCGCGCCGGCGCCGCTCCGCGAGCTCGCCGTAGAGCGCGACCGGGCTCTCGCCGACCGCGAACACGATCGCGGCCCGCGGCGTCGCGGCGATGACCTCGGCGACGTCGGCCGCCGCGCCGCGCGCGGCCTCCTCGTCGTCGTCGGCGACGAAGAGCTGGACCTTGCCGGTGGGCACGCTCAGCCGGCTACCGGCGCGTTCTTCCGAAACGGCGAGCGGGCCCGCGCGTAGGCGATCATCTCGTCGAGCTCGCTCGCGCGGAACAGCGACGACGCGAGGACGTAGACGGCACCACCGAAGGCGACCGCGATGGCGGTCTGCGCGAGGAGCAGGGCCTTCGGCGGGTTCGCCGCGAGGTCGAGGGGCAGGTTGGTGACGCGGATGAACGCGAACATCGCGACGCCCATGGAGAGGCTCGCCGCGAGGTGGCGGAGCGTCGACACGCTGAGCCCGCCGAGACGCAGCCGGGCGCGCGGCGCGAGGACGAACAGCAGCAGCGCGGCCTCGACGAGCGTCGCGATCGAGTTCGCGAGGGCGAGGCCGTTGATCCCGAGGCTCGGCGCGAGCGCGATGGCGAGGATGACGTTGACGACGATGTTGATGACGGTCATGACGAGCGGCGTCGTCGTGTCCTTCGTCGCGTAGTACCCGCGCGCGAGGATCTGCACGAGCGCGTGGCCGGCGAGGCCGAGCGAGTAGAAGAGGAACGCGAGCGCCGTCGCCTCGCGCGCGGCGTCGCCGAACTCGCCGTACTGGAAGAGCAGGTGCACGATCGGACGACGGAGGACGATCATCACGATCACCGTCGGCAGCGTCAGGAACATGATCCAGCGCACGGCCTGCTCGAGGGCGTCGCGCATGCGCACGGGCTGGCCGAGCGACGCGAACCGCGTCAGCGTCGGGAAGACGGCGGCGGAGATCGCGATCGAGAAGACCCCGAGCGGCAGCATCGTGAGCTGGAACGCGTAGAGGAGCGCGGTGTAGGAGCCCGGCGCCATCCGCGACGACAGGTTCACGTCGACGAAGAGGACGACCTGCACGACCGCGAGCGCGACCGTGCGCGGCCACGCGAGCGTGGCGATCTCGCGGACGCCGGGATGCGCGAGGTCGAGCGCGAACGTGTACCGCGTCCGGCGGAACGTGAGCTCGGGGACCTGGACCAGCCACATCATCGCGGCGCCGGCGACGACCCCGATCGCGAGCGCACGGATCCCGAGGAACGGCGCCCCGAACCAGGCGAACAGGATGATCACCGCGTTGTAGACGAGCGGCGCCGTCGCGCCGGAGAGGAACTGTCGATATGAGTTGAGGACGCCGGTGAAGAGCGCCGACAGTCCCATGAGGATCGGGCTGAGCAGCATGATCCGCGTCAGGTCCGTCATGAGGGCGAGCTGGTCGGCGTCGTATTTCGGCGCGATGAGCGGGACGAGATACGGTGCCGCGAACCACATCACGGCAGAGAGCGCGACGAGCGCGATGAGCATGGCGTTCATGACGCTCGACGCGACACGCCACGCCTCGTGCTCGCGCTCCTTCGCGAGGTAGCCGCTGAACACCGGGATGAACGCGCTCGAGAGCGCGCCCGCCACGAGCAGGTTGAAGATCGTGTCCGGGACCCGGAATGCGGCGAGGAACGCGTCGAGCTCGCGGGGCTCGCCCGCGAACTGTGCGCCGATGACGGAGAGCCGCAGCCAGCCGAGGACCCGGCTCGCGACGAGCGTCCCGATCATCACCAGGGACGCCTGCGCGATGCTCAACTGCACCGTCGAAGTATGAGCGGAGCGGCGCGATCCACCGTACAGTGATGGCGATGCCGAAGAAGAAGCGCTCCACCCTCAAGCGGATCCGTCAGACGGGCCGCCGCACTGATATCAAGACGCTCGCACGCTCCTCCTCGCGCACCGCGGTGAAGGCCGCGCGCGAGGCGACCACCGACATCGCCGAGGCCGTGCGCAGGGCGGCGAGCGCCCTCGACAAGGCGGCGAAGCGCGGCGCGATCCACAAGAACGCGGCGCGCCGGCGCAAGTCACGCTTGACGAAGCAGGCCAACAAGAAGGCGTAGCGCGCGGATCTAGGCCTCGGCGCGCTGTATGGCCGCGATCAGCTCGTCGGCGACGTCCTTCGTGCTCCCGGTGCCACCGAGGTCGGGCGTCCGCGGGCCGCTGCGTGCCACGTGCTCGATCGCGCGCATGACGAGCGCCGCGGCATCGCGCTCGCCGAGATGATCGAGCATGAGCGACGCGGCCCATGCTGTCGCGAGCGGGTTCGCCTTCCCCTGGCTGGCGATGTCCGGCGCCGAGCCGTGGACCGGCTCGAACAGCGATGGCTTGCGCCGTGACGGGTCGAGGTTCGCGGACGCGGCGAGGCCGAGCGAGCCCTGCAGCGCGCCGCCGAGGTCCGTGAGGATGTCGCCGTAGAGGTTGCTGGCGACGACGACGTCGAGCGACGCGGGATCGGTGATCATGCGCGCGGCCATCGCGTCCACGAGGTAGCTGCGGAGCTCCACGTCGAGGAACTGCTGCGACACCTCGCGCGCGACCTCGTCCCAGAGCACGGCGGTGTGCTGGATCGCGTTCGACTTCGTCACCGAAGCCACGCGCTTGCGCCGCTCGCGCGCGCGCTCGAACGCGTAGCGGACGACGCGCTCCACGCCGCGCCGCGTGTACACGGAGGTCTGGATCGCGACCTCGTCCGGGAGCCCTCTTTGGAAGCGGCCGCCGATCCCGCTGTACTCGCCCTCGCTGTTCTCCCGGATGAACAGCATGTCGATCGTCTCCGGGGAGCCATGGCGCAGCGGCGAGGGGATCCCCTCGAGCGCGCGGATCGGGCGCAGGTTCACGTAGAGGTCGAATGTCTGCCGGATCGGGAGGAGCAGGCCCCACAGGCTCACGTGATCGGGGACACCCGGGGACCCGACCGCGCCGAGGAAGATCGCGTCGTGCTGCTCGAGGACGCGCAGGCCGTCCTCCGGCATCATCGCGCCCTCCCGCGCGTACCGCTGGCACGACCAGTCGAGGTCGGTCGTCGCGAGCGTGCCGCGGCCGCTGACCTCGAGCGCGCGCCGCGCGACCGCGAGCCCGACCGGGACGACCTCCTTGCCGATGCCGTCCCCGGGGATGACCGCGATGCGGTACGTCGCCAGGTCGCGCTCTACGCGCGCCGGAAGCGCGGGAAGGCGTCGCGGCCCGGATAGCGAGCCGCGTCGCCGAGCTCCAGCTCGATCTCCATGAGGCGGTTGTACTTCGCGACGCGCTCGCTCCGCGAGAGCGACCCCGTCTTGATCTGCCCCGTGTTCAGCGCGACCGAGAGGTCGGAGATCGTCGTGTCCTCCGTCTCGCCGGAGCGGTGCGAGATCACGGCCGCGTAGCCGGAGCGGTGCGCGAGATCGACGGCCTCGATCGTCTCCGACAGCGTGCCGATCTGGTTCAGCTTGATGAGCACCGCGTTCGCGACGCCTTCGGCCACACCGCGGCGGATGCGCTCGACGTTCGTGACGAAGAGGTCGTCGCCGACGAGCTGCAGCCGGTCGCCGAGGCGCTGCGTGAGCGACTTCCATCCGGCCCAGTCGTCCTCGGCGAGGCCGTCCTCGACGGAGACGAGCGGGAACTTCAGGTGCCACTCCGCGTAGAGCGCGACGAGCTCGTCGGCGGTGAGGTCCTTGCCGTCGCGCGCGAGGCGGTACGTGCCGTCGTCGTGGAATTCGCTGCTGGCCGGGTCGAGCGCCACCCCGATGTCGTCGCCCGCGCGGTACCCCGCTCGCTCGATCGCGCGGACGATGAGCTCGATCGGCTGAGCGTTGCTCTTCAGCCCCGCGGGCGCGAAGCCGCCCTCGTCCCCCACGCCCGTGCCCATGCCGCGCTCGTGCAGCTCCGCCTTCAGCTCGTGGAACACCTCGGATCCGGCACGCACGGCCTCGCTGAAGGTCGGCAGCCCGAGCGGGACGATCATGTACTCCTGCATGTCGGCGGAGTCGGCCGCGTGGCGCCCGCCGTTCAGGATGTTCATGAGCGGGACGGGCAGCGTGCGCGCGAGCGGACCGCCGAGGTACCGGTACAGCGGCAGGCCCACGGCGTTCGCGGCGGCGCGGGCGCACGCGAGCGAGACGCCGAGGATCGCGTTCGCGCCCATCTTCGACTTGTCGGGCGTGCCGTCGACCTCGCGCAGGAGGCTGTCGATCGCCGACTGGTCCGACGCGTCCTCGCCGATGAGCTCGGGCGCGAGCACGTCATCGACGTTGCTCACCGCGGAGCGGACGCCCTTGCCCTTGTAACGGCGCGGGTCGTTGTCGCGGAGCTCGACCGCTTCGTACTTCCCGGTCGACGCACCCGACGGGACCATCGCGGTGCCGATCGCGCCACCCGAGAGGAAGACGTCCACGCCGATGGTCGGGTCCCCGCGCGAATCGAGGATCTCGCGGGCCCTGACCATCTCGATCGTCGTGTCCAAGGCAGCGAAGATTAGGTCCTGACGAGAACGGTCGCTCGGTGGGCGGCCGTGGTATAGGTAGCCTGAACGAGGGGGTCCTGTGGGCGAGGAGAGGAAGTTCGCGACGGTGTTGTTCGCCGACATCGTCGGATCGACGGCCTTCGGCGAAGCGCACGATCCGGAGATCGTGCGGGAGGCGCTCGGCCGCACGTTCGCGGCCTGGCGGCAGATCCTCACGGCGCACGGCGGCACGGTCGAGAAGTTCATCGGCGACGCGGTGATGACCGTGTTCGGCGTCCCGGTCGCTCACGAGGACGACCCCGAGCGAGCGGTGAGGGCGGCATTCGCGCTGCGCGACCGCGCGCGCGCCGAGGATGACGCGGCGCCGTTCGACATCCGCATCGGCATCGCCAGCGGCGAGGTGGTGAGCGGTGGCGCCGAGGACGGCGGGCAGTTCCTCGTCACGGGACCGTCGGTGAACCTCGCCGCGCGGCTCCAGGGAGCCGCCGCGGCCGGCGAGATCCTCGTCGATCCGCTCACGCGCAAGCTCACGCGGCACGTCGTCGCATACGAGACCGGCCGTCCGCTCGAGGCGAAGGGCATCGGCCGCATCGAGGCATGCCCCGCACGCGAGGTCACGACGCGCATCCCCGCCGCGCATCCCGCGTTCGGCGAGCTCCGCGCCCCGCTCGTGGGACGGCACCGCGAGATCGAGCTGCTCGACACGACCTACGACCGCGTCCACGCGGAGGGACGCCCCGCCCTCGTCACGGTCTTCGGCCCGGCGGGGATCGGCAAGTCGCGGCTCCTCGAGGACTGGATCCGGCGGAAGGGGCACACGGCGCTCGTCGGCCGCTGCCTGCCCTACGGCGAGGGCATCACCTTCTGGCCGGTGAAGGAGATGCTCCACATCGAGGGCGCGATCGCGCCGAGCGACGCGCGCGAGGAGGTCACGGCGAAGGTGCGCGCCGCGGTACTGCGCGCCTTCGGCGAGGGCGACGTGGACGCCGATGCGGTCGCGCGCCGGCTCGCGGTGCTCATCGGGAACCTTCCGGCGGAGCAGGCGATCCCCGACGTCCAGGCGTCCAACATCGCCGCCGAGCTCCGCTGGGCGGTGCGCCGCTACGTCGAGCGGCGCGCGACCGACGCGATCGTCATCGTGTTCGAGGACCTGCAGTGGGCGGAGCCGGGGCTCCTCGACCTCATCGAGCACCTCGCCGAGTGGACGCGCGGGCCGGTGATGATCGCGTGCCTCGCGCGCCCGGAGCTGCTCGACGTGCGTCCGGGCTGGGGCGGCGGCAAGACGAACGCGACGGCGATGACGCTCGAACCGCTCACGTACGAGGACACGCGCCTGCTCATCGGCGGCCTGCTCGGGATCCCGCACCCGCCGACCGAGCTCGTCGACGACGTCTGCCCGCGCGCCGACGGCAATCCGCTCTACGTCGAGGAGTTCCTGCGCACGATGATCGAGACCGCGCGCATCACGCGCGTCGAGGGCGAGTGGATGGTGACGCGCGGGCTGCCGCAGATGAGCGCCCCGCCGACGCTGCAGGGGCTCATGGCCGCGCGCATCGACCGCGTCCCGGCCGCGCTGAAGCGCGCGCTCCAGCAGGCCGCCGTCATCGGGAAGCACTTCTCGAGCGACGCGCTCGCCGCGATCGCCGGTGCGGACGTGAACGACGACGTCCTCGTCGACGGGGTCCGGCGCAGCCTCATCCACGAGCTCGACGAGCGCGGGCTCGGCGGCGGCCGCGCGTTCCAGTTCCACCACAGCCTCGTGCGCGAGGTCGCCTACTCCGCCGTCCCGAAGGGCGAGCGCCTGCGGCTGCACGAGCGGTTCAGCCAGTGGCTCGAGGGGATCGCCGGCGACCGCGTCGGCGAGTACGGCGAGATGATCGCGCACCACGGGGAGCAGGCGTACCGCCTGGCGCGCGAGCTGCGCTCGCCGCGCGCGACGGAGCTCGGCGCGCGGGCGTTCCGCCTCCTCGTCGAGACCGCGACGCGCGCGCGGCACCGCTCCGACCTGAACGCCGCGACGGCGCTCTACTCGCGCGCGGCCGAGATCGGCGAGGCCATCGGCCTTCCCATCACCGAGCGCGTCGAGGCCGAAGGCTTCTCCGCGCTCACCGGCTACTACGTCGACGGGACGTCCGAGGCCGTCGCGCGGCTCGATCGCGTCATCGACGCGGCGCGGCAGGCCGGCCCGAGCGAGGTCCTCGTGCGCCTGCTCAGCCAGCGCGGCTTCATCGCGCGCGTCGACGAGAGCGCCGACACGTTCTTCGAGGAGGGCATCGCGGTGGCGCGCCGGACCGGCGACCCCGCGCTCATCGCGCACGCGATGACGCTGTCGAACGCGCAGAGCTGGGCCCGCGGGGACCTCGTCGCGCACGAGGTCGTCCTGCGCGAGGCGTACGACTTCATGAAGCGGACCGGCGCGAAGGCGGACCTCGGCATCTGCCTCGTCTGGCTCGCGACGAACGCGCTGCAGCGCGGCGCGTTCACGGAGGCCGAGCGCTACCTCGACGAGGCGACCGCCGAGGCGGAGGCGAGCGGCTCGAAGTTCCAGCTGTGGGCCGTCCGCCGCCAGGAGGCGCGCGCGGCGATCGCCCGCGCGGAGCACGCGCGCGCGGTGCGTCTCGCGAACGAGGCCGTCGCCCTCGCGCACGAGGTCGGCGCGAAGCGGCTGGTCGGCCTCGCGTACGTCCGCCTCGGTGACGCGCTGTACGAGGCGGGCGAGAACGCGCAGGCGCGCACGATCCTCGAGCAGGCGCTCGCGTCGATCGACCGCGACACGATGCGCGAGGCGTACTGCGAGGTCCGCTGGAAGCTCGCGCGTGCCGCGCTCGCGTCCGGCGACCGCGAGGGCGCGCTCGCGCACGCCACGGCGGCGCGCGAGGCCGCCTGGGACCTCTACTCGAACGCGACGTCGGGCGCGACGCTCGCCGCGGTGCGCGACGCCGAGGGCGATCGCACCGGCGCGGAGCGGCTGTACCGCGAGGCGCTCGCGTTCGTCACGCCGACCGGGTTCGCCCAGCTGCGCGCCGACATCCAGCGCGAGCTCGCGCGCCACTACGTCCGCTACGGCGACGCCGCGTCGGCCGAGCCGCTCATCGCCGCGCTGGTGGACTTCTACCGCGATCCCCTCGCGTCACGCCGCCGCGACGAAGCCCTCGCGCTGCGCCGCGCGGTGGAGGCGAGCCTCCCGGCCTAGATCCCCTGGCGCCGGCCTTTCGACGGCGGGAACGCTCGCGGCAGGAGGCGCAGCCATCCGGCGAAGGTCTCGCGCCCGATGTCGAGCGGCCCGCCCGATAGCTGCACGACGCGGTACCAGGTGAGCGCCCGCGAGACCATGCCGAGCCGCTCGCCGATCAGCGCGGCGCGGCGCAGCTGGCCGCCCGGCGCGAAGCGCGAGAAAGGCTCGAGGTAGGCATCACGGAGGCGTGCGATCCGCGGATCGCGTCGCGGCATCCCGGTGCGATGCGCCGCCGCGCGGATCGCGACGGTGAGGCTGAGGAACGGATGCGACACGCAGGCGTCGCCCCAGTCGAACACGACCGTGCGCGTCCCCTTGCGGAGCACGTTCGCATCGTGGAGGTCGTCGTGCTGGATCGTCGCAGTGATGCCGAGAGCGTCAAGCTCGGCGGCTCGAGCCTCGATCGCCGGCAACACCGCGCGGATCCGACGGCGGTCCGATCCCGAGAGCTGGTCGTACCCGGGTCGCTTCGTGACGGTCGGGTCCGCGAGGATCGTCGCGACGCGTGACCTCAGCCTCTCGAGGCGATGGTCCGGCGTCCCCGCGGCGAGCAGCTCACGTTCACGTCCGAGCAGCGCGATCTGGATGGCGGCGTACCGCGGGAGGATCCTCTCCCACTCCCGGAGCAGCGCACTGCCTCGCGTGACCTCGCGGATCTTGCGGCCGCCGTCCGCGAGCAGCATCCAATCCCGGCGCGGATGCCGAGCGATGAGCGTGGGAACGTCGCGGGGCGCGACACGCTGCAGGAGCGCGGTGAGCTTCGGCTCGTGCGCCTGTGAGGCCCCGCAGCACTTGAGGAAGACGACGCCGCGCGACGTCCGGGCGCGGAACACGGTCGACCACGGCCGCACGTGCGGCTGCTCGATCTCGCCGCGCAGGACATACCCATGACGCGCCGCGGTCGCGCGGAGCCAGCGGTGCGCGCGTGCGACGAATGCGGGGTCCGTCCAGCGGAGCGAGGAGTCAGCGATCGGGTATCGCCGCGACGCCCGGCAGGACCTTCCCCTCGATCAGCTCGAGCGACGCGCCGCCACCGGTCGAGACGTGCGTCATCTTCGCTGCGAGGCCGAGCTCCTCGACCGCCTGCACGCTCTCACCGCCGCCGACGACCGTCGTGGCCGTCGATGCGGCGAGCAGCCCCGCGATGCGCTTCGTCCCCGCCGCGAACGGCGCCTTCTCGAACACACCGAGCGGGCCGTTCCAGAAGACGGTGCGCGCCTTCGCGATCGCGGCCGCGTACTCCTCGAGCGTGCGCGGGCCGGCGTCGAGCATCGCCTCGTCCGCGGGGATGTGGTCGACGTCGCGCACCCTCCCCGCGGGCGCGTCCGGTGACGTCGCGCAGACGGCGTCGCTCGGCAGATGGAAGTCGATCTCGCGCTCCTTCGCGCGGCGGAGGATCGCGCGGGCCTCGTCCTCCCTGTCCGCCTCGCGCAGCGACGTCCCGACCGCGTGGCCGGTCGCGCTGAGGAACGTGTTCGCCATCCCGCCCGCGACGGCGATCGCGTCGACGCGCTCGATGAGCGCGCGCAGCACGTCCATCTTCGTGCTCACCTTCGCGCCGCCGACGATCGCGAGGAACGGCCGCGCCGGCTCGGCGAGGAGCCCGCCGAGGGCCGTGAGCTCCTTCTCCAGGAGCAAGCCCGCGTACGCGGGAAGGACGCGCGCCACGCCCTCCGTCGAGGCGTGCGCGCGATGCGCCGTGCCGAACGCGTCGTTCACGAAGGCGTCGAACCCCGCCGCGAGCTGCTTCGCGAACGCGGGATCGTTCGCCTCCTCCTCGGGATGGAAGCGCGTGTTCTCGAGGAGGATCACATCGCCCGCGTTCATCGCCTTCACCGCTCCTGCGACGGCCGGCCCGACGCAGTCGGGCATCAGCGGGACCGTGCATCCGAGGAGCGCGGCGAGCACGGGCGCGACCGGCGTGAGGCTGTACTTCGGCTCGTTCCCTTTCGGCC
>DASWDY010000081.1:0-8779 GCA_036395035.1 Candidatus Limnocylindria bacterium | reverse complement strand
CGGACCTGGGCGTCAGCCATCTGTACCTGTCGCCGATCCTCGCCGCCGTCCCCGGGAGCACGCACGGCTATTACGTCATCGATCACTCGCGGGTGAACGACGAGCTGGGGGGCCCGATCGCCTTCCGGGCGCTCGTGGACGCGGTGCACGCCCGCGGGATGGGGATCCTCCTCGACATCGTGCCGAACCACATGGCGATCCATCCCGGGAACCGGTGGTGGTGGGACGTGCTCGAGAACGGGCCGTCGAGCCGGTACGCCCTGTTCTTCGACGTGTCGTGGGACCCGCCCGAGCGTCGGCTGAAGGATCTCATCCTCGTGCCGGTCCTCGCGGACCATTACGGCCGCATCCTCGAGGCCGGTGGCCTGGGGCTCGAGCGCGAGCCCGACCGCGTCGTCCTCCGCTATCAGGACACGACGTTCCCCATCGCGCCCGAGACGATCGCGCCGCTCATCGCGCGCGTCGGCGAGCGGATCGGATCCGATGACGCGCAGGCGGCCGCGCGGCTCGCCGCGGAGCTGCCCGACCTCGGCCCGTCCCCCAGCCACGAGGACCGCCTCGAGCGTCACCGCGCGAAGGAGGAGGTCCGTGCGCGCGTCGCGGCGCTCTGCGCGGACGATGACGTGGCCGCGGCGATCGACCGCGAGGTCGCGCGCGTCAACGGCGATCCCGACGAGCTCGACGCGCTGCTACGGCGGCAGCACTACCGCATCGCGCACTGGCGCACCGCCGCGCGCGACATCGACTACCGGCGCTTCTTCGACATCAACGAGCTCGTCGGGCTGCGCGTCGAGGATCCCGAGGTCTTCAACGCCGTCCATGAGCGCGTCATCGGATGGCTCCAGGACGGGACGATCGATGGGGTCCGCGTCGACCACCTCGACGGACTGCGCGACCCGAAGGCGTATCTCGAGCGTCTGCGGGCCGCGGCGCCGTCCGGCGCGTGGATCGTCGTCGAGAAGATCCTCCACCACGATGAGCGGCTGCGGTCGTGGGCTGCGGACGGGACCACGGGGTACGAGACCGCGGATCTGCTGACGCGGCTGTTCGTGCATCCCACCGGTCTCGAGGACGTGACGCGCGCGTACCGCGCGTTCACGGGGGAAGGGCGATCCTTCGCCGAGATCGCGCTCGAGGCGAAGCACGAGCAGATGCGCACGTCGCTGGCCGCCGACGTCGAGCGCGTCACGGCGCTGTTCGTGCTCGTGTGCGAGCGCCACCGGCGCCACCGCGATCACGGCCGCGAGGATCTGCGCGTCGTCCTGCGCGAGCTCGCCGCATCCCTCGCGGTGTACCGCACGTATGCGCGCGGGGAGGCCGGCGAGGTCGAGGACGAGGATCGCCGCTGGCTCGATGGCGCGGTCGGCATCGTCCGCCGCCGCCGCCCGGACATCGACGCCGAGCTCCTGCGGTTCCTTCGGTCGCTCGTGCTCCTCGACGTGCGCGGGGACGTCGAGACCGAGCTCGTCATGCGCTTCCAGCAGCTCACCGCGCCGGCGATGGCGAAGGGCGTCGAGGACACCGCGTTCTACCGGTGGTCACGCCTGTCCGCCCTGAACGAGGTCGGCGGGGATCCGGGCCGTGGAGCGGCCGCCCCCGCCGAGCTGCACCGCGTCGCGCGCGAGCGGCTGGCGCGCTGGCCGCGCGGCCTCGTCGCCGGCTCGACCCACGATTCGAAGCGCAGCCAGGACGTCCGCGCGCGCATCGCGCTCCTCTCGGAGATCCCCGAGGCGTGGGCCGAGGCGCTCACGCGCTGGTCGCGGCGGAACGAGCGGCACCGCACCGGCGGATCGCCCGACCGCGAGATGGAGCACCTCTACTACCAGACGCTCGTCGGCGCGCACCCGCTGACGCTCGATCGCGCGCTCGCGTACGTGGAGAAGGCGGCGCGCGAGGCGAAGCGGCACACGTCGTGGACCGCGCCGGACGAGCGCTACGAGCGCGCGCTCGCGGACTTCGCGCACGCGACGCTCGCCGACGACGCGTTCATGGAGGACCTCGCCGCGTTCAGCGCGCCGCTCGTGACGGCGGGACGCGTGGTCTCCCTTGCGCAGACGCTCCTCGCGCTCACCATCCCCGGCGTGCCCGACATCTATCAGGGCAACGAGCTGTGGGACCTCAGCCTCGTCGATCCCGACTCGCGCCGTCCCGTCGACTTCGCGATCCGCGCGCGGCTCGTGCGCGAGCTCGATGGGCTCGACGCGCCAGCGATCCTCGACCGCATGGATGAGGGTCTGCCCAAGCTGCATCTCATCGCGCGAGCGCTGCGCCTGCGAGCCGAACGCGCCGACACGTTCGAGCGCGACGCGTACGAGCCGCTGCATGCCGAGGGCGAGCGCGCCGATCACGTCATCGCATACGCGCGCGGCACCGATGTCGCGGTCGTCGTGCCGCGCTGGATCGTCCGGCTCGCCGGGGAGTGGCGGGACACGACCGTGCGGCTCCCCGACGGCGCGTGGTGCGACCGCCTCACGGGCGCGCCGCGCGGCGGCGGCGCGATCCGCCTCGCCGAGCTGCTCGATCCGTTCCCCGTGGCGCTGCTCGCTCGCGCGTGAAGCGCCTCTTCCGCGTCTGGGCGCCGCACGCGGCGACGGTCGACCTCGTGCTCGAGGGCACGTGGCATCGCATGCGGCGCGGCGATGACGGCCATCACCAGGTCGAGGCCGACGCCCGCGCGGGCGCGCGGTACGGCTTCTCGCTGGATGGCGGCGCCGTCGTGCCGGACCCGCGATCGCGCGCGCAGCCCGACGGCGTCCACGGCCTCTCCGCGGTCGTCGACCCGAGCCCGCCGTCCACCGAGTGGCACGGGCGCGACCTGCGCGACGCCGTGATCTACGAGCTCCACGTCGGCACGTTCACGCCGGAGGGCACCTTCGACGGCGCCATCGGGAAGCTCGACCACCTCGCGTCGCTCGGCATCGACGCGATCGAGCTCATGCCCATCGCGGAGTTCCCGGGCGACCGCGGCTGGGGCTACGACGGCGTCGACCTCTACGCGCCGCATCACGCGTACGGCGGGCCCGAAGGGCTCGACCGCCTCGTCGCCGCCTGCCACGCCCGCGGGATCGCGGTCGTGCTCGACGTCGTCTACAACCACCTCGGCCCGGACGGGAACTATCTGGCGCGCTTCGGTCCGTTCTTCATGGACCGCTACCGCACGCCGTGGGGTGAGGCGCTCAACTACGACGACGCGGACAGCGCTCCCGTGCGCGATCACATGATCGAGAACGCGCTCATGTGGGCGGAAGCCCATGGGATCGACGGCTTCCGGCTCGACGCGATCGATCAGATCTTCGATCGCTCCGCGACGCCGCTCCTCGAGGAGCTCACCGCCCGCGTGGAGCGGCTCGGCAGCGAGCTCGGCCGCCGGATCTGGGTCATCGCGGAGAGCGATCTCAACGATCCGAAGGTCGTGCGCGAGCGCGACCGCTGGGGCTGGGGCCTCGACGCGCAGTGGAGCGACGACGTGCACCACGCGCTGCACGCGCTCCTCACCGGGGAGCGCACGGGCTACTACGGCGACTTCGGGCGCATGGCGGATCTGGCGAAGGCGCTGCGCGAGGTGTACGTGTACGACGGGCGCTGGTCCGCGTTCCGGCGCCGGTCGCACGGGCGCCCGTTCGGGGATCTGCCGGGACATCGCGCGATCGCGTTCGCGCAGGACCACGACCAGGTAGGGAACCGCGCGAAGGGCGAGCGGCTCACCCACCTCGTCGCGCCCGAGCGGCTCCGGATCGCCGCGGCCGTCGTCCTGCTGGCGCCGTACGTGCCGATGCTCTTCATGGGCGAGGAGTGGGGCGCTGCGACACCCTTCCTGTACTTCACGGACCACCGGGACGAGCGGCTCGCGCGCGCGGTGCGCGAGGGACGGCGGAACGAGTTCGCGCACTTCGGCTGGCGGCCCGAGGAGATCCTCGACCCGCAGTCGCCCGACGCGTTCGCGCGGTCGAAGCTCGACTGGGCCGAGCCCGCGCGCGAGCCGCACCGCTCGCTCCTCGACTGGCACCGCTCGCTCATCGGGCTCCGGCGCGCCGTCCCCGAGCTGCGCGACGGCCGGCGCGATGCCGTCGCGATCGCCTGCGACGAGGAGGGCCGCTGGCTCCGCATGACGCGCGGCCCGATCACGCTCGCGTTCGCCCTCGATCGTCCGGCCGATGTCCCGGTCGCAGAGGACGCGGGCGAGCTTGCGCTCGCGTCGGACGAGCGCATCTCGCGGTCGTCACGGATCCTTCATCTTCCGGCGGAGTCCGTCGCGATCCTCCGCCGGTAGCGGCCCACAATGGGACCATGCGTCCCGTCAGCGTCCGCACCAAGTCGCTCGACGAATACGCGACGATCGTGGGCGAGCAGCGGATCACGGAGATCCAGCGCCTCGCCGAGCCGCTCCGCGGCGCGCGCGTCCTGCACATCAACGCCACGTCGTACGGCGGCGGCGTCGCGGAGATCCTCCACAACCTCGTCCCGCTCATGAACGACGTCGGTCTCGAGACGACGTGGATGGTCCTCGAGACCGACGACCTCGCCTTCTTCGACGTCACGAAGCGCATCCACAACGCGCTGCAGGGGATGCCGCTCGATCTCACCGAGGGCATGCGCGAGCTGTTCCTCGAGACCGACCGCGAGAACGCGGTCGATCTCCCCGACGTGGACCACGTCATCGCGCACGATCCGCAGGGCGTCGCGCTCCGCCACTTCGCCGACGGCGACCGCGCACGGTGGGCGTGGCGCTGCCATATCGACCTCACCGCGGCATACCAGCCCGTGTGGTCCTTCCTGCGGCCGTACGTGCGCGAGCACGACGCGGCGATCTTCACGATGCCGCAGTTCGCGCAGCCCGATCTCGACATGGAGCGCGTCGTCTTCAGCGCGCCCTCGATCGACCCGTTCGCCGAGAAGAACGCGCCCATGACGCTCGACGAGGCCCGCCTCATCGTCCGCGCCTTCGGCTTCGACGACCGGCGTCCGCTGCTCGTGCAGGTCTCGCGCTTCGATCCATGGAAGGACCCGAACGGCGTCATCGACGCGTACCGGCTCGTGAAGGCCGAGGTCCCGGACGTCCAGCTCGCGATGATCGGGTCCCTCGCCGACGACGACCCCGAGGGCAAGGAATTCCTCGCGCGGAGCATCGCCCACGCCGGCGGCGATCCCGACGTGCGCTGCCTGACGAACCTCGACGGCGTCCGCGACCGCGAGGTGAACGCCTTCCAGCGCGCGGCGACCGTCGTCATCCAGAAGTCGCTGCGCGAGGGCTTCGGCCTCGTCGTGGCCGAGGCGCTCTGGAAGGGGATCCCCGTCGTCGGCGGCGCCGTCGGCGGCATCCCGCTGCAGATCTTCGACGGCCAGACCGGATTCCTCGTCACCTCGGCCGAGGAGTGCGCGGACCGCTGCCTGCGGCTCCTGCGGGACCCCTCCCTGCGCGAGCGCATGGGCGTGGCGGGCCGCGAGCACGTCCGCGACGGCTTCCTCATCACCCGCGACCTGCGCGACCACCTGCGCCTGTTCGGCGATCTGGCCGGTCTGCGACCAGCGGGCGACAGATCGTTGACCGTGCGTTGACCCGCGCCAAGCCGCTGTAGGGATACCGTCGGGTCGTGGGGAAGCTGACGCTCGGGCGGTGGACCGCCCCGCTCCTGATCGGGTCGGCCCTGGCCGCCGGCCTCGCTCTCGCCTTCGCGCCGGTGCCGGACGCCATCGTCGCCGGCGTCGCCGCCGCGCGCGGCACGCCGGCGCGACCGATCACGGTGACGCTCCCGTTCATCGGGCCGGTGCTCGTCCAGGCGGTGCTCACGCCCGCGCCGCGGCGGCTGCCGGCGTCGTCACCGACGGCCACGCCCACGACCGCAGCGCCCGCCGTCGCTCCGAGCGCCGTGACGCCGACGATCCTCGCGACGCCGCTCGCGACGGTCGCGCCGGCGCCGATCGCGACCTTCGCGCCGACGGCCGCGCCGACGGTCGTCACGCCGACGATCGTCGCAACGCCGCTGCCCACGATCGCCATCACGCCACTGCCGACGATCGTGGTGACGCCTCAGCCAACGATCGCGGTCACGCCACTGCCGACGATCGACGTCACGCCGCTGCCGACGATCGACGTCACGCCGTTGCCTGTACCCACCACCCTCGCGCCGACACTCGCGCCCTCGCTGGCCCCGCTGCTCACTCCGACGGTCGCCCCGCTGATCACGTTCGCGCCGGTGCCGACCATCGCGGTACCGACGCTCGTGCCGGGGGTGCCCTAGACGCTAGGTACGCTCCAGCTGCTGTCGGTCGATGGCGCGCTGGAGCTGATCGGTGCTGACGAGGCGCATCTCGAGCAGCACCTCGCCGAACCGCTTCTTCTCGCCGCGAGCCGCGATGTCGCGCTGTTTCGCGAGCGCCGTCTCGACCTGCGTCGGTGTGATCGCGCCGTCCTCGACGAGATATTCGCCGATCGTCTTCATCGGTATCCCTTCCATACGTCTACGCGCTGGTGCGTGCCTGGGCGGGAGCGAGCCCCGGCGCGAACGCGATCCGCGTGCCACCCTCGCGCTTCGCGCGGTACATCGCGGCGTCGGCCGCGGCGACGACCTCCTCTGGGTCGCTGCCGTCGCGGTGCGTGGCGATCCCGAACGACGCGCTGAGGGGCGCGCCGCGCGAGATCGGCAGGGCGCGCAGGCCGGCGAGCACGCGCTCCGCGACGACCCGGGTGCTGTCCGCGTCCGCCGCCGCGAGCAGCAGGCAGAACTCGTCGCCCCCGATGCGCGACGCCATGTCCGCCTGCCGCACGGCCTGGCGCAGGATCGCGCCGACCTCGCGGAGGACGTCGTCGCCCGCGGCGTGCCCGAGCCGGTCGTTGATCTGCTTGAACCCGTCGAGGTCCACGTAGAGGAGGGCGAAGGGCTCCTTGCGCTCGAACGCGAGCTTCAGCCGCTCCTCGAACGCGCGCCGATTGGGCAGCTCCGTGAGCGGGTCGGTCAGGGCGAGGATCCGGGACCGCTCCGCGGCGCGGTACGCGTCGGTGTAGACGAGGAAGAACCCCGTCGCCCCGGCGAGGAGCGCGCCGAAGAGCGGGATCTGGTGCGAGCTGTCGAGCGCGGTGATCGAGTTGTCCGTGAGGATCGCGGCCTCGGACAGGATGAACATGGCCGACGCGATCGCCGCGAGGGCCCAGATGCGGCGCCACGACCCGGGCTTCGACCAGGGGACGACCTTGAAGAGGAAGAACAGGTTGACGAGGAGGGCGACGATGACCGCCAGGACGACCAGGTCGTTGTAAGACTCCGCCCAGACCGGTCGCAGCATGCGACGCGACGATACTAGGATCGGGAATGGCGAAGGGCGCGATCGCGTGGCGGGCGCCGCAGAGCTGGCGCACGATCCGGACGATCGACGCACATGCCGCGGGCGAGCCGTTGCGCGTGGTGATCGACGGTCTCGATCCGATACCCGGCGCGACGATCCCCGAGAAGCGCGTGTACGCGCAGCGCCACCTCGACGGACTGCGCCGGACGCTGACGCTCGGCTTCCTCTATGGCACGATCTTCCACGGCCCCGCGCGCGATCTCGGTGGGACGATCCGCAACGTCTGCATCTTCGCCGAGGGCGAGGTCGACCGGTCGCCGACGGGGACGGGCGTGTCGGGGCGCGTCGCGATCGAGCACGCGCGGCCGGATGCGCGAGGGCGACGAGATCGTCGTCGAGAGCCTGATCGGCACCCGCTTCCGTGGCCGCGTCGCGCGCACGACGCGGTTCGCCGGCTACGACGCGGTCGTACCCGAGGTCGAGGGCAGCGCGTGGATCACGGGGCGCCACGAGTTCCTCGTCGCGCCGGACGATCCGCTCGCGGAGGGCTTCATCCTCCGCTGACCACCGGCAGCGACAGCGCGCGGCAGTCGAAGAGCTGCATCGGCTGGCCCGGACCGCCCTGCGGCTGGCGTCCGCGCCACTGCGCGTCAGGCACGACGGCGCAGCGCGCGCTCACGAGCGCGCGGATATCCGGACGAAGACGGTCGTCGACGATCACGAAGCGGACCTGCCCTTCATGGATCCGGCGCGCGAATGCATCGCGGTCGAGGATCGGGTCCGATCCGGAGAAGCCGCCGATCGCCATCACGGGCAGGCCGGTCGCGACGATGATCGGCGCCGCCGTGCCCGCGCTGCCGGTCGCGGCGATGAAGCGCTCCTCGCCGCGCTGCGCGAGGAGATACGTCGCCAGCGATGACCCCGCGCCGGGCGGGTTCGGCTGCGCGTTTTGCGGCCCGGGGGCGCCGGGACGCGGGCTGGATCGCAGGAGCTCGGGCGACGCGTACGGGAGGCCGGACGCGCCGCCATCCAGGGGCGTCGTCGCCCACAGGAACGGCGGCACCGTGAGGAGCGCGCAGCACAGGGCGAGGGCGCGGCCGATCCGGGGCCAGCGGGCGTGCGCGATCGTCCCCGCGGCGGCGAGCGCGGCCGCCGTCACGGTGAGCGCCGGCAGGAGCGACCAGCTGGGGACGGCCGCGATCGCGTTCAAGGTCACGCCAGCGGTCGCGCCGATCGCGGCGATCGCCACCGCGGCGCGCGCGCGTCCACGCATCCCCGCGATCGACGTGATCGCGATCCCCGTGAGCGCGGCGATCGGCGGCGCGAGCATCACGAGGTAGTAGCGATGGATGATCCCGCCGAAGGACAGGAAGACGGCCGTCGGGATCAGCCATGCGAGCCACAGCAGCACGTCGCGCTGCTTCGGCGTGAGCGGCGAGCGGCGTCCGTCGCGCGTCCATGCGACGGCCGCCCCGATGAGCGCGAGCGGCAGGGGCCA
>DASWDY010000080.1:0-12406 GCA_036395035.1 Candidatus Limnocylindria bacterium | reverse complement strand
CCGTGCTCGATGAGGATCTGACGCTCCGCGTCGAGCACCGACTGATCGTCGTCGACGAGCAGGATGGGACGCGGGCCGTCTCTCACAGCGACCGAGCATGCAAGGGCCGCGCCAGGAGGCGCCTGGGGCATTAGGATCCGCAGCCTCACGTAGGCTCTCAGGATCGCGAGACCGAAAGGACTCCGGCAGCCCGAGGAGGTCGTCCCCAAGCTCGGGACCAAAGCGGGCGTGCCCGCGCTGCGCATCGGCGACGTCGCGGCGTACGACAAGATCATCGAGCACCTCGCGGGGCATCTCGACCGCTGCGAGCTCGACCTCCCGCTCCGCTTTTTCGCCGCCCGCTATGGCCTCGTGGTGTGCTTCGCGCTCGAGCGCGTCGACCTCGGCCGGCTCGCGCAGGAGCTGACACGCGTCACGAACCCGGAAGGCCGCGTGTGGGTCGTCGTGTGGAAGAAGGACTTCCTCAAGGGCGGCGCTCCGTCGTGGGATGAGGTCCAGGCCGCGATCCTGCCGACCGGCTGGGTCGACAACAAGATCCTCTCCTTCGGCGACGAGACCTACGGCACGCAGTACGTGCTCAGGAAGGCGATGCGGCCAGCCAGTCGAGCGTGACGGCGGCGGTCCACGACTGGTCGCGCGAGCCCAGCGGCTCGCCGGTGAACGGCTGGAAGTACTCGGCGAATGCGACGCCGGACCGCCGGAGCAGGGTGAGGTTCGCCTCGCGGAGCGACGCGGCCTCCGCGAGCATCCCCTGGCGGCGCAGCCCCCACCACAGCAGCCAGTTCACGACGGGCCAGACGGGACCGCGCCAGTACGCGCGCGGGCGGAACTCCGGCGCGGTGACCGCGGTGCTCGGGATGGCGCGCGCGATGAGGCCGGCCGCTCCCGCGAAGTCGGGGCCGAACATCCGCTGCGCCGTCTCCCTCGCGATCCTCGGGTCCAGGTGCGGGACGAGGATCGGCGAAAGCCCTGCGCTCGTCGGCACCTCGATCGGACGGCCTGACCGCAGGTCGAGATCGAGCGCGAGGCGCGAGCCGCTCTGCCACCGCCGCTGGACAGCCGCGGTCGAGCGCCGCCACCACGTCGAGATCGATCGGCCATCGGACGCAGGCGCGCCGACGCGCGCCGCGATCCGCTCGAGCGCCTCGGTCGCCGCCGCGAAGATCGCGCTGCACTGGATGTCCTTCACCAGGAACGGATGCGAGCGCTGGATGGCCGCGTCGTCGTACCGAGCCTCGCGCGCGAGGCCGACGAGCCACACGTACTTGTCGTACTCGGCGCTCGTCGGCCGCTCGGACGCGTCGGTCAGCCCGACGTCGACGCGCGAGTACGACAGTGGTCGGTCGACCTCCACGCGCGCGAGCGGCGCGTCCCACCGCGGCGTGTTGTCGGTGCCCTCCCAGGGGTGGTAGATGGTGATGAGGCCGGTCCCCTCCGTATCGCGCCGCTCGACCAGATACCGGTGCCACGCGAGCAGCTTCGGGTAGAGCTCGGCCATGCGACGCAGCAGATCCGCCGAGCGCGGTGATGACGGCAGCGCGTCGATCGCCTCGAGCACCGACCAGGCCGCGATGGCGTGCGTCGGCGCCTGGATCAGGCCGCTCGTCGCCGGCGAACGCGGCGCCGCGTCCGAGCTCGCGGCCGAGGACCACAGCTCGGGTCCGGGCGCGTAGTCGCGCACGTTCGGATCGAAGGCCATGTGCGGCACCCGTCCGTCGGACCACTGCGCGCGGAAGAGGGACTCGAGCTCGCGCAGCGCGCGGTCGGGATCGAGCTGCGCGAGCCCGATCGCGATGAAGGTGCTGTCCCAGCTCCACTGGTGCGGATAGAGGCGCGGCGCCGGCTTCGTCCATCCGCCGACGTCGTTCGCGCGGAGCACCGCGACGGCGCCGTCCCAGAGCGCGCGATCCTCCACGGACAGGCGCGCGGGCGGCGGCGACCCGACCGTCCACGGGGCGGGGACCGAGACCTGTGGCCGGGTCCGGAGCTCGCTCAGCTCGGCGATGTGACCGCGGTGCCGCTGGCAGCGTCCATCCAGCGGATCTTGTGCGCCTCCGGCGCGAGCCGAATGGCCTCGTCCGGGCGGAACGTGCTGTCCGCCGGCGCGATGACCTTGATCGTCTCGGACCCGATGCGCACGGTGAGCAGAGTGTGCGACCCGAGCGGCTCCGCGACGACCACCTAGGCTTCGATCGATCCTTCGCCTATCCGGATGTTCTCGGGGCGGACGCCCATGAGAAGTGGCTTTCCGTCCATTCCCGGCGGCCCGGCGAGCTGCCAGCCCTCGCCGATCGCGGTGCCGTTGCGCGCCGTCGCCTTGAGGAAGTTCATCGGCGGCGACCCGATGAACGCGCCGACGAAGACGTTCGCGGGCCGGTCGTAGATCACCCCGGGCGTGTCGACCTGGACGATCTCGCCGTCCTTCATGACCGCGATCCGGTCGCCCATCGAGAGCGCCTCGATCTGGTCGTGCGTCACGTACACGGTGGTCCGCTTCACGTCCGTGTGCAGCCGCTTCAGCTCAGCGCGCGCGTGGAGGCGGAGCAGGGCATCGAGGTTGGAGAGCGGCTCGTCCATCAGCAGGACGGGCGAGTCCGTGACGATCGCGCGCGCGACGGCGACCCGCTGCCGCTGGCCGCCGGAGAGCTGCGCCGGATACCGGTCGAGGAAGGGCTCGAGCTGCAGGAGCACGGCGCCCTCGCGGACGCGCCTCTCGATCTCGGGCTTCGGCTTCTTCCGCATGCGGAGACCGAAGGCGATGTTGTCGTACACCTTCATGTGGGGGAACACCGCGTACGACTGGAAGACCATCGCGATCTGGCGGTCGCGCGGCGGGAGATCCGAGACGTCCCGCTCGCCGATGCGCACGGCGCCGCCGTCGATCCGCTCGAGGCCGGCCAGGCATCGCAGGAGCGTCGTCTTCCCGCAGCCGGACGGACCGAGCAGGACCATGAACTCGCCGTCGCGGATCGTGAGGTCGACGTCCCGCAGCGCGACGGTCTTCCCGAAGATCTTGCGGACCGCGTCGAATGAGACGCTCGACATCAGCCCATCCTCCTCACCGGCCAGGTCCCCACAGGTCGAACAGGTACGCCTTCACTTACCCGGTCCCCAAAGATTGAAGAGGTATTTGCGCATGAAGTAGATGAAGAAGAGCGACGGGATGATGAGGAAGAAGCCTCCGGCGAATTTGAAGTAGAGCGGCGACTGGTTGAGGCTCGCGACGACGTGCGCGGGGAGCGTGCGCTCCCTCAGCGTCAGGATCGTCGCTGCGAAGACCTCGTTCCAGCTGGTGACGAACGCGAAGATCGCGGCCGCCGCGAGGCCCGGCAGCGCGAGCGGCAGCGCCACGCGGAGGAACGCGCCGAGGCGTGACGTGCCGAGCGTCTGCGCGGCCTCCTCGAGCTCGCGCGACACGCTCGCGAACACCCCTGCGGTCACGATCACGACGAACGGCAGCACCATCGCGCTGTGCACGATCACGACGCCGAGGAGCGTGTCGTACAGGCCGAGCCCGATGAACGTCACGGCGAGCGGGATCGCGAGGATGGCCATCGGGAACATCTTCGATGAGAGCACCGCGAGCTGGAACACGTCGCGCCCGGGGAACCGGAAGCGCGAGAGCGCGTAGCCTGCCGGCGCTCCGATCGCGAGCGACAGGACGATGGTGCCGAGCGCGACGATGACGCTGTTCTTCACCGAGCTGATGACCCCGCTCGATCCGACGAAGAACGCCATCGTGTCCGTCGAAAAGCGCGTCGGGAGGAGCTCCTTCGGGTAGTCGTACACGGCGCCGCGCTCGCTGAACGCGGCGACGGCGATGAGGTAGATCGGGACGAGCGTCCAGAGGGCGAGGAACGTCGCGGCACCGTAGAGGAGGAGGCGGTCCAGGAGCACACGCCGGGACGGCGAGCGGCGCGGGGCCGCGCGGGCGACCGCGGTCATCGCGCGGCCTCACCTTCGCGCACGCGGAACAGCCGCAGGTAGAACACCACGACCGTCATCGTGAGGACGAGGATGAGGCCGGCGTACGCGGCCGCGACGTGCGAGTTGAACACGTTCGCGTACCAGTCGTACGCCTCGTACGCGAGCACCGGGAACTGCCGACCGGCGAGGGTGAGGACGACAGCGAACGTTTGGAACGCGAAGACCGTCCGGATGATGAGGGCCGACTGCAGGCTGGGGCGCAGCAGCGGCAGCACCACGAGCAGGGTGCGCTTCCATCGCGATGCACCGAACAGCTCGGCCGCCTCGAAGTAGTCCCGCGGGATGAGCTGGAGGCCCGCGAGGAGGATCACGAGGACGATCGCTGTCGCGCGCCACGACTCGGCGACGACGATGGCCATGAGGACGAGGTGCAGGTTCTCGTAGGAGAGATAGGCGATCGGCTCCTTGGTCACGCCGAGACCCGTGAGCACCGTGTTCAGATAGCCGCTCTCCGTGAAGATCGAGAGCCACACGATCCCGGCGGCCAGATCCGAGATCGCCAGTGGGATCGCATAGATGTAGAGGAAGATCCCGTGGCCCGGGAACCGCGAGTTGATGAGCAGCGCCATCGCGAGGGCGAGCACGAGCTGGATCGGCACGATGAAGACGAGCAGGAGGGCCGTGTTCCGCAGCGAGTCGGCGAAGGCGGCCTCGCTGACCATGCGCTGGTAGGCGTCGAGGGTGAGGGCACCGTCCTCGGCCTGGAACGACAGGAGGATCGCCTGCGCGACGGGGACGAGGATGAGCAGCGTGAGATAGACGATCGTGGGCGCGAGCAGCCCGAGCGGGAGGGCCGCGTCCGACCGCGCGATCCGCGCGGGGAACGAGAGGGCCCTCCCGGCTCGGACGGCCATCTACATCACTTCACTGCGCACGGCGATCCGCCGCTGTCCGGATCCGGACGCCAGCAGGGCGCCTTCGAGTCGGTCATGACCTTCTGGAGGTTCGCGCCTTCCTCGTTCAGGACCTTCTGGATGTCCTCGCCTTTGACGACGATCCGCTGGAACGTGTCCCGCTGCACCTTGTTGAAGTCGCCGCCCTTGGCTCCGAGCCCGATCGGCAGGAGCGCGACCTTCGCGTCCTTGTGCTTCGACTGCTTCTGGATGCCCTCTGTCAGGGCCTTCAGGTGCGGTGCGAGATCCGCGGGCATCGCCTTGTCGAGGACAGGGAAGAACGCGGCAACGTTCTGGACCTTCGCCTGTATCTCGGGCGTGAGCATGTAGTCGATGAACGCCTCGGCCCCGCTCTTGTTCGGCGAGCTCTTCGGGATGGCGTAGCCCGCCAGGACGGACATGTAGTAGAGGCCCTTCGGCCCCTTCGGTGCCGGCGCGGTGACGAAGTCGTTGGGCTTTTGCTGGAGCGCGTTCACGAGCCGCGCGACGTGGTCGAACCCGACCCAGACCTCACCCGACAGGAGCGACTCCTGCATGAAATCGATCTGCAGCGACTGCGGGTTCGTGTACTGCCAGAGGTCCTTGAGGTCGGCCCACATCTTCGCCGCGTCGGCGGACTTGTACGTCGTCACGAGGCCACCGGTGTACGCCGGGTAGAGGTAGCCCTGGATGAGGCGGTGCAGGAGCGAGTTCGGACCGGCCGGGAGACCGCAGCGCTTCTTGCCGGTCTTGTCCGCGATGTTCTTGCACCAGTCGCGGAGCTGCGAGTAGGTAAGGTCGTCGACGTTCGCCCCGGACGGCAGGTACTGCAGCGCCTGCTTGTTCACGCCGAGGATGTACGTCGCCTGCATCGACGGGATGTAGACCTGCTTGCCGGTCCCGAGCTTCCCGAGGTCGAGGAACTCGGCCGGGATCCCGCGATCCTTCAGCCGGTTCGCGAGCGGCGTGAGATCCTCGAAATAGTCCTTGTCGGGACCGACGAGGCCTCCGAAGTCGCCGTGGAGGCCCAGGAGCGCCCCGACCGTGCCCTTCCCGGCCTTCGCTTCCGCGGCGATCCGGTCGTTGAAGGGACCGATCTCCGACCCGGTGTAGTCGACCTTCGCCTTCGTGAAGGGTTCGAGGATCTGCTTCTGGACCGCCTCTCGCTCCGTGACGTTGTTGAACTGCGTCGACAGAAGGACGAACGGCTCGCTCGAGACGGCCCCGGGCGGCGCCGCGCTCGGACCGGTCCCGCCGCCTCCGCAGGCCGCCGCTACGAGCGAACCGGCGGCGACCAGCGCCGTGAGAACGCGCCCGTGTCTGGTCATGATCTCCTCCCCGGTCCCGCACTCGGGGCCGCAGGTGCGGGAACATACACCCGAAAAAAGCGGGCAAGGGACCGAGCCTCGGCACGCCGTCCAGGGCTTGCGCGACCGAGCTCCGAAGACCCGTAGCCTCGCAGCCGATGGACCCGGGACGGATCCGGATGCTCGATCGATCGCGTCCGTACAAGCCGCTCGACATCGGCAACGGCCTCGTCGCCGCGAGCGTCTCGCCATCGGGCGGGATCCATTCGATCCTGACCTACGACCGCGATCACGGGCTCGTCGAGCTCACCGCACATCCGCCCTTCGACGACGCGCTCCGCTATGACCAGGCGGCCGTGCGCGCGTACCGGGCGACGCTCGCCGCACCCGACGCGCCTGCGTTCGGGCTTCGCCTCGCGATCGATGGCGAGTGGCGCGCGCGCGTGCGCGCGGACGGTGCGCCGATCGGTGAGATCGAGACGGGCGACGTGCGCGTCACGGTGACGACGGTGGCGCCGGGCGGGATGCGAGGGATCGCCCAGCAGTGGCAGGTGACGGCGAACCGCTCGTGCACCCTCGGATGCGCGTGGCAGCTCGATCCGACGCTCCGCCGACCGTCCTATCCGCAGCTCACCGAAGGTGGCCCGCTCCCGGCCATCGATGCGCTGGACCAGCGGGGCTGGCACCTGCTGGCGATCGGTCCACGCGCACCGGATCTTCGCGCGACGGAGATGCGCCTCGAAGCCGGCACGGACGTCACCTTCTCGACGAGCTTCCTCTTCGGCTCGGACGCGGGCGAGCATCGAGGCACTGCGACCGCGCGAGAAGGATCCGCGGTCGAGCGCGCTCTCGGCTACGCGCGGATCTGCGCGATCCGGACGGAGCCCGATGCGTTCTGCATCCTCGCGGATCACCGCATCCTTCCGCTCTCCTGGAACAGGGACGCGTACTACGTCGCGACGCTCTTGCGCGAGCGCGGGGACCGCGGGCTCGTGAGCGCGCATCTGCGCTGGCTGTTCCGTGTCGCGGAGCGGCGCGACGGCGTGTGGGGCCGGTCGCATCTCGCGAACGGCCGGGTGAAGGATCCCGCGTTCCAGCTCGACCAGCAGTGCTATCCGCTGCTCGAGGCGGCCGAGAGCGGTGCTGCCGCCACGTATGCGAGCGAGATCCGCGAGACGCTCGCCGCGCTGGAGCGGTGGCGGCACGGGGACCTGTACACCACCGCGGAGACGCCGGCCGATGACCCGATGCCGCTGCCCTTCCACTTCTCGAGCCATGTGCTGCTCTGGCGCACGCTGCGCGCGCTCTCGGACGCGGGCTTCGACGTCGACGCGGAGCGCGTGCGGCGCGCGACGCTCGCGGCCTTCGTGGACCAGGGCCGATTCGCCTATGCGACCGACGGGCGCGGCCGCCACCACCATTACCACGACGCGAACGACCTCCCGACCGTGCTCGCGCCGCGCTGGGGCTTCTGCATGGCGGACGATCCGCACTGGCGCGCGACGATCGCGTTCGCGTGGAGCGCGGAGAACGCTGCCTGGTACGGCGGACCGCTCGGCGGCCTCGGATCGGTCCACACGCCGCACCCGTGGCCGCTCGGGGACGCGCAGGAGCTCATCGTCGCCACGGCCGTGGGCGACGCGACGCGACGTGCGCGCGTGATCGAGAAGCTACGCCGCGTCGCGACCTGGGACGGTCTCTACCCTGAGGCCTACGACGAGCGCACAGGAGAGGTGCGCTCGCGCCACTGGTTCGCATGGCCCGCGGCCGTCATCGCACTGGAGGGAGCGTGAAGCTGGCGTCAGCGGCGCGCGGCCAGGCTCCTCAGATAGATCGACTCCCTTATCCGAGGGCGCACGAAGCCCGGCACGTCCGCAACATGGCGATATCCCCGACGTGAATAGAAGGCGCGTGCGCGCCGGTTGTCGGTCGTGACCAGGAGCAGCATGTGCCGGCAGCGTGCGGCAACGGCGCGCCGCTCCGCGCGTTCGAGCAGGGCGGCGCCCACTCCGCGGGACTGCCGCCGCTCGGCGACGAGCAGCAAGCGCAGGTACGCCGCGCGGTCGAGCGCCCGCGTGAGGATGACCCACGCCATGCCCACGACCTCGCCGGGCTCGGTCGCGATGAGGATCGTGTCCCGCGCGCGCAGCGCCTCCAAGAGGCTCCGCCGCGCGCTGGCCCTGTTCACGCGATAGCGGCGCAGGAGCGGCGATGCGGTCATGAGCGCGATCAACGCGGGGACGTCGCGCAGGGTGGCGGTGACGATCCTCATCGGCGCTGCGGGTCGAGCGCATCGCGCAGCCCGTCTCCGAGCAGATTGGCCCCCAGGACGGCGATCATGATCGCGAGGCCGGGGAACACCGCGAGGTGCGTCGCGAACTCCAGGTACTGCCGGCCTTCGTTGAGCATCACGCCCCATGACGGCGCCGGCGGCTGCGCGGACAGCCCGAGGAACGAGAGCGCGCCCTCCGTCAGCACCGCCCACGAGAGCGCGAGGCTGACCTGGACGACGAGCGTCGACATCAGGTTCGGGACGATGTGGCGAAGGACGATGCGCGTGCGCGTGGCGCCGACTGCGCGCGCGGCGTCCACGAAGTCCCGCACCTTGAGCGCCAGGACGGGTCCGCGCACGACCCGCGCGAAGATCGGCGTGTAGACGATGCCGATCGCGAGGACGACGTTCCTCGGGTCCGCTCCCAGCGCGGCGACGATGCCGAGCGCGAGCAGGATCGCCGGGAAGGCGAAGAACACATCCATGATCCGTCCCGTGACGAGGTCGACGACCCCTCCGAGGTATCCGGAGATCAGACCGAGCGTCCCGCCGACGAGCGTCGCGAAGGCGACGGAGAGCACGGCCACCTGTATCGACAGGCGAGCGCCGTGCAGGATCCGGCTCAGGAGGTCGCGGCCGAGCGCGTCGGTGCCGAGCGGATGCTCCGCTGTCGGCGCCATGAGGCGCTGCGCCGATGGGAGCAGCGGGTCGTGCAGCGGGAGCCACGAAACGACGATCGCCACGACGACGTACGCGAGCACCATCGCCAGCCCGATGAGGGCGACCGGCTCCCGCATGAGCGCGCGACCGATGCCCGCGACGCCGACGGCGGGTCCGCCGGCGGCGGGGCTACGAGAGACGGATCCGGGGATCCAGGTAGCCATAGAGCAGGTCCACCACGACGTTCACGAGCACGAAGAGGATGGCGATCGCCAGCACTCCACCTTGGACGAGCGCGTAGTCGCGCTGGATGATCGCGGTGAGCAGCATCCGACCGACGCCGGGGATGGCGAAGATCTCCTCGACGACCACGGCTCCGCCGAGCAGCTGCCCGACCTGGATCCCCAGAAGCGTCACCACGACGATCAGCCCGTTCTTGAGCACGTGACGCCGGACGATCAGCGACCGGTGCAGGCCTTTCGCCGCCGCGGTGCGCACGTAGTCCGCGTCGAGGACGTCGAGCATCGCCGAGCGGGTCATGCGCATCGTGGCGGCAGCGAGCGAGAGGCCGAGCGTGATCGCCGGGAACATGAGCAGTCCCAGGTTGGCGATCGGATCGCGGAAGAACTCGACGTATCCACCGGTGTTCGGCAGCCACCGGAGATACAGCGAGAACAGGACGATGATCAGCGTGCCGAGCCAGAAGCTCGGGAGCGACAGCCCGATCAGCCCGCCGATGCGCGCCGCGAGGTCGAGCCGCGTCCGCGGCCGCATCGCGGAGAGCAGGCCGAGCGGGAGGCCGATGAGGATCGCGATGAGCGTCGCGGCGGCCGCGAGCTCCAGGGTCACCGGCAGCCGCTCGGAGATCTCGACGAGCACGGGCCGGCCGGTGCGGATCGAGTAGCCGGCGTCGCCGCGCATCAGTGACGTGAGCCAGGTCCAGTACTGCGCGTGCAGCGGCTGGTCGAGCCCGAAGTACGCGCGCAGGCTCGCGAGCTGTTCAGCGGTGAGCGCGGTCGAGGTGCCCAGCCGTGCCGCGATCGCGTCACCCGGGATCAGCCGGATGAACAGGAACGTCAGCACCGAGACGCCGAGGAGCGTGGGGATGGCGCCCGCCAGGCGCAGCGCGAGATAGCGGCTCACGGATCAGGGCGGCGGGAGGAGATGCCCCTCCCGCCGCTCCGTTCCCTTACTTGTCCAGCCAGGTCTCGCGCATGTAAACGAGCGAGCCGTTGGGGAGATGCGTGAACCCCTTGGTGGTCGGCAGCGTCGCGTTGTAGTCGCGACCGACGTAGAGCCAAACGAACGGCACGCCATTGACCAGCTCTCGTTGTGCGGTCGCGTACAGGTCCTTGCGCTTCGCGACGTCCGTCGTCGCGCGCGCCGCCTTGAGCGCGTCGCTCGACACCGGGTTCTTGTAGCTCGTCACGAAGTTCAGGTTCCCGTCGTCGGTGAAGTAGCGGAACACGTAGAAGTCGGGATCCGGCCCCCCGCCGTTGAGCCCGGGGGCGGCGTCGAAGTCGGCCTTGAGCCAGCGGTCGACCCACTGGGTGAACTCGAGCGTCTCGATCTTCATCGTGATGCCGGCCTCGGCGAGCTGCGCCTGGACGAGCTGCGCGATGTCCTTGGCGTACGCGGGCTCCGTCGTCTGGGTCAGCATCGTGAAGGAGACCGGACCGACGTTGGCCTCCTGCAGCAGCTGCTTCGCCTTGGCGACATCGCGCTTGTACAGCGCGTATTCGGACGTCGGCAGCGCGTAGTTCGCGAGCGCCGGGGCGATCGGCCCCGTGACCTCGCCTTCACCGAAGGCGACGGCGTCGATGATCGCCTTGCGGTCGATCGCGTACGCGACCGCCTGGCGCACCTTGAGGTCGTCGAACGGCTTGCGCTTGGTGTTCAGGAACAGGAGGTTGTAGCTGAGGCTCGGCTTCGCCGACAGGTTGACGCCCGACTCGCTGCGCAGCGTGCGCGCGACCTTGGCGTCGACCAGGAGCGCCATGTCGGCGGCCTTCGTCCGCAGCGCCGCCGCGATCCCGGTCTCGTCGGGGACCACGTTGATGCGCACGCCGGCGAGGTACGGCTGGCCGGAGACGTAGTAGTCCTTGTTCGCCTCGAAGCGCATGAAGTTGTCCGGCACCCACTCGACGAGCCGGAACGGGCCGCTCCCGATCGCGGTCTCCTTCTTGGAGAGGTCCGGGTTGGCCTCGGCGATCTTCTTCGACACGATGCCAGTGTTCGGGTGCGTCATGTACGCGACGAGCGCCGCGTTCGGCGTCTTCAGGTCGAACACGACGGTCGATTCATCGGGGGCGCTCACCGTCGCGACGTCGCCGAAGAACGACCGCGCGACCGAGGCGGTCTTCGGGTCGATGATCCGCTCGAACGTGAACTTCACGTCGGCGCTCGTCAGCGGGTCACCGTTGTGGAACTTCACGCCCTTGCGCAGCTTGACGGTGACCTGCTTGCCGTCCGCGGAAACCGTCGGAGCGGATTCCGCGAGCTCCGGCTGGACCCCGAGCTTGTCGTCGAGTCGCATGACGTAGCTGTAGACGAGCTCGAAGACGCGGATGGAGGTGAATGCAGGCACCTTGTGCGGATCGAGGTTCGTGACCTCGCCGGCGCGTGCGAGCACCAGCGTGCCGCCCTTCTTCGGAGCACCGGCGGGACCGGTCGCCGGCCCCGGAGCAGCGGTCGGCGCACAAGCCGATAGGACGAGGCCGAGGATCAGGGGTGCCGCGAGAGCGACGCTTCGGCGATGTGTCATGTCAGTCCTCCTCAGGCGGGATCCAGTATGACCCGCGATGCCGCGGCCTCCCGGACCGCGAGGCACAGCTCGTGCGTACGCAGCGCGTCCGCGTACGTGCTGAGGATGTGCTGCTCATCCCGCTCGCGGATCGCACGCAGGAACGCCGCGTCCTCGACGACGAACGGGTCGGCGCCCGTCGCGATCTCGCGCCCCTCGCGTCCGTCGTCGACGAGGATCCGCGCCTCGGCGATCGTGACGACCACGCCCTCGCACACGACCCGCAGGTGGATCGCGTCGCGGCGATCGAGCACGCACGTCGCAGTGAAGCTGCCGGGCACGCCGTCACCGAACCGCAGGAGCGCGGCGGTGACGTCGGCCGCGTCCCATTTCGGGTAGCCCGCGCGCGGGCGTGAGCGCGCGATCGCACCGACGACCTCCCCCTCGCCGACGAAGAGTCGCGCGAGGTCGACGAGATGCGTGGCCTGCTCCACGAACTGTCCGCCGCTCCGTGCCTCGTCGCGCCACCACTCGGGCGCCGGCGTCACGTCGTGCCACGCGCCGA
>DASWDY010000079.1:0-6092 GCA_036395035.1 Candidatus Limnocylindria bacterium | reverse complement strand
CGGCGCGCTCATCGCCGCGCTGCAGGTCGCCATCGGCCGCGTCCTCGTCGTCGTCACGCCGCTCGCGGACGTGCTCGTCATCGCGCTCGGGATCGCGCTCATCGCCGGCGCGAACCCGTTCGCGCGGCTCCCGTCGATCGGCACGGGCACCTCGGATCGCGGCCCGATCCTCTCCGCGTTCGTCTACGGGCTGCTGTACGGGCCGATCGCGATCCCGTGCTCGGGACCGCTCCTCGTGGGGATCTTCAGCCTGTCGCTCTCGGTCACGGACCTCATCGGCAAGCTCGCGTTCTTCCTCGCCTTCGGCCTCGGCTTCGGCGTGCCGCTCGTCGTGATCTCCCTGCTCGCGCGCGGAAGGAGCGCGGCGCTCATCCGCGCCTTCACGCGCCGGTACGCGGTCATCTCGCGCGCGGCCGGCGCGCTGCTCATCGCCGTCGGTCTGTACGACCTCTCCGTCAACCTGCCGTTCGCGCTCTTCTACCTCGGCGGCTGATCCCCCGTCGTGAGCAGCTAGAGGGCGATCTCCATCCCGTCCTCGGCGTGCTCGACGCCGAATTCCGCAAGATGCGCGATGCTCTCGGATCCGAGGTGCGTCGCGATGACGCGGTCGCAGCGCAGCTCGCCACGGTGCGCGACGAGCTCCGTCGCCGACAGGTGCACCGGATCCGGCCGCGAATACGTGGTCGTCTCGCAGATGAAGAGGTCCGCGCCCTCGGCGAGCGGCGGCAGCGCCGCGCTCCACCTGGCATCGCCCGAGTACGCGATCAGCCTGCCGCCGATCCGGACGCGCAGGCCGTGCGGCTCGGAGACGGGGACGTGCTCGACGGGATGCGCCGAGACCTCGGCCGGCCCGAACCGTAGTGGCCGTGGTCCGAGCACCGTGAAGCGGATCTCGTACGGCATCGGTGTGTCATAGAAGTCCGTGTAGAGCGCGAGCGCCGCGTCCTTGTAGCGCCGCTCGAGCGAGGGCGGACCGCCGATGAGGAGGTCGCGCGTCCGCGGCGCGTACTTCTGCTGCATCGCGAGGAAGGGGAGGCCGCCGAAATGGTCGCCATGGAGGTGCGTGATCGCGACCGCGTCGATCTCGGTCGGATCGCAGACCCTGCGCAGCGGCGGGAGCGAGCTGCCGCCGCAGTCGAGGAGGATGCGGCCCTCGGGCGCCGTGACGAGGATGCACGCGTGCGACCGCCCGCCGTCGGCGAAGGCGTTGCCGGTCCCGAGGAACGTGACCCGGACGGTCACGCGATCTCGGCGAGCGAGACGGGGCGATGCTCGCGCCAGGATCGGCCCGCGGCCTCGGCGATGCGCAGCGCCTCGAGCGCGTCGGCGGCGGTGCACGGGTTCTCGGCCTCGCCGCGCGCGAACCGGAGGAAGTGCGCGAGCTCGGCGCGGTACGCGTCGGCGAACCGCACGTGGAAGGACGGGTACGGCGGGCCGGCCAGCGGCGCCGCGTCGGCCTCGACCGACCGCCAGGGCGTCCGTGGGTCGATGCCGATCGCGATCGTGTCCTTGCCGCCGTGGATCTCGACGTGGATGTCGTACCCGGCCTCGTTGTGGCGGAGCGCCGTCATCAGTCCGATGGTCCCCTGACGCATGCGGATCATCGCGGCCGAGGTCCCGACGTCCTTCATCGCGTCGTACGCCGGGAACCCGCGCGTCGACCCGGTCGCGGTGATCTCGTCGACCTCGTCGTCGAGCAGCCACCGCGTGATGTCGAAGTCATGGATGAACTGGTCCTTGAACTGACCGCCTGACGACGCGACGTATGCGTCCGGCGGCGGCGTGCGGTCGCAGCTCACCATGACGAACGAGTACACCGTCCCGAGATCGCCCGCGCGGATCGCGGCACGCGCGCGCTGGTAGCCGGCGTCGAAGCGGCGCTGGAACCCGATCTGCAGCCGGCCACCGGTCGCGGCGACGTGGTCGACGATCTTCTTCGTCTCGGGGAGCCCGATCGCGATGGGCTTCTCGCAGAACGTGGGGATCCCCGCGTCGAGGCAGCGCGGGATCAGCGCCGCGTGGGTGTCCGTCGGCGTGACGATGACGGCCGCCTCGGCGCCGTCGAGCGCCTCGTCCACGGTCGCGGCCACCGTGGCCGACGCGAGGGGCGCGGCGACGATGCGCGCGCGCTCGGGGTCGGCGTCGTAGACACGCAGCTCCGTGACCTCAGGGAGGGCGGAAGCGGTCGCCGCGTGCGTGGCACCCAGCCGCCCGACCCCAAGCAGGGCCACTTTCATGTGAACAAACTAGGCGAGCGAGGATCCGGCTGCGCCGGTCCGAGCGAGTCCCCAAGAGCGGAGCGACTATCCGCGAAGCGAGGCCCGCAGGCCGAGCCGACGGATATTGATTAAGTTCCCGGCGTGAAGCTCGCCGGAGCGCCGATCTCGTGGGGCGTCTGCGAGGTGCCCGACTGGGGCTATCAGCTGCGACCCGACCGCGTCCTCGCCGACATGCGCGCGCTCGGGCTCGGCGCGACCGAGGCCGGACCGCCAGGGTTCCTTCCCGCCGATCCGTCCGCCGCGCGCACGGCCCTGCAACAGCACGCGCTCGGGCTCGTCGGCGGGTTCGTGACCGCCGTGCTCCATGAGCCCAAGGTCCGCGCGGCCGAGCTCGCCGGCGTGGAGCGGCAAGCATCGTGGCTCGCCGATCTCGGCGCGGACGTGCTCGTGCTCGCGGCCGCGACCGGGCGGACCGGGTACTCGGCGACGGCCGAGATCGACGACGCGGGCTGGAAGGCGCTCTTCGCGGCGCTCGACGAGATCGCGCGGATCGCGGCGCGCCACCGGCTCGTGCTCGCCGTCCACCCGCACTTCGGGACGGTCATCGAGCGGAAGGCGCACGTCGACCGCTTCCTCGCGGGCTGCGCTCACGGGCTGTGCCTCGACACGGGCCACCTCGCGCTCGGCGGCGCGGATCCGGTGGAGATCGCGACGCGCGCGGGCGATCGCGTCCGTCACGTCCATCTGAAGGACGTGGATGCGACGCTCGGCGCGTCCGTCCGCGACCGCGTCCTCGACTACGCTCCCGCGGTGCGCCGCGGGCTCTACTGCGCGCTCGGCGAGGGGAGCGCCCGCATCGCGGACGTGCTCGCGCTGCTCCGCGGTCGCGCCTATCGCGGGTGGTACGTGCTCGAGCAGGACGTGATGCTCGACGGAGCGCCGGCCGCGATCCCGGAGTGGATCGAGAAGAGCGTGGCGTTCGCGAGGGCGCATGGCTGACCTCGAGATCATCACGATGGGCCGCGTCGGTGTGGACCTCTATCCCGAGCAGATCGGCGTGCCGCTCGCGGACGTGCGGACATTCGCGAAGTCGCTCGGTGGCAGCCCGACGAACGTCGCGGTCGGGGCCGCACGGCTCGGCCGGCGCGCCGCGGTCATCACGAAGGTCGGCGACGACGGCTTCGGCGCATACGTGCGTACGGCGTTGGTCGAGTTCGGGGTGGATGCGCGCTTCGTCGGGACGCACCCCACGCTGCGCACGCCGCTCGTGTTCTGCGAGGTCTACCCGCCGGACCGGTTCCCGCTCCTGTTCTACCGCGAGCCGAAGGCGCCGGACATGGAGATCGCGCGCGACGAGCTCGACCTCGACGCGATCGCTCGCGCCCCGCTCTTTTGGACGACGGGGACCGGCCTCTCGGCGGAGCCGAGCCGCACGGCGACGCTCGCGGCGCTCGACGCCGCGCGCGGCATCCGCGTCCACGATCTCGACCACCGCGCGTCGCTGTGGCCGTCGGTCGAGGACGCGCGCCGCTGGGCGCGCGAGGCGATCCGGCGCGCGACGGTCGTCGTCGGCAACACGGACGAGGCCGAGATGGCGACGGGAGAGCGCGATCCCGACCGCGCCGCGGCCGCGCTGCTCGAGCTCGGCGCGACGACCGCGATCGTGAAGCTCGGTGGTGATGGCGCGCTGGCGCGCACGCGGACCGACTCCGCGCGGGCGCCGGCGTTCAAGGTCGAGGTGCTGTGCGGCCTCGGGGCCGGTGATGCGTTCGGGGGGATGCTCTGTCATGGGGTGCTCGCGGGCTGGCCGCTCGCCAAGATCCTCCGCTACGCGAACGCGGCCGGCGCGATCGTCGCGTCGCGCCTCGCGTGCGCGGATGCCATGCCGACGGAGAGCGAGGTCGTGCAGCTGATGCACGCGGTGCCCGCGTGAGCAAGACGGAGCGCCTCACGATGGCGCAGGCGCTGGTCCGCTTCCTCGCGGCGCAGCACGTGGAGCGCGACGGCGTGGCGCAGCGTGCGTTCGCCGGCTGCTTCGGCATCTTCGGCCACGGCAACCTCGCGGGGATCGGCCAGGCGCTGCACCAGTACGCGGATCGCCTGACCTATCACCAGGCGCGGAACGAGCAGGCGATGGTGCATGCGGCGATCGGGTTCGCGCGCATGCGCGACCGCCTCCAGATGCTCGCGTGCACGACGTCGATCGGCCCGGGCGCGACGAACATGATCACCGGCGCGGCGGCCGCGACGATCAACAGGATCCCGGTGCTGCTGCTGCCGGGCGACGTCTTCGCGTCACGTCGTCCCGACCCGGTCCTCCAGCAGCTCGAGTCCCCGTCGCGCGGCGACGTCTCCGTGAACGACGCGTTCCAGCCGGTCTCGCGCTACTGGGACCGCATCACGCGGCCGGAGCAGGTCGTCCCCGCCGCGCTCGCCGCGATGCGCGTGCTCACGAGCCCCGCGGACACGGGCGCGGTCACGCTGTCGCTGCCGCAGGACGTGCAGACCGAGGCGTTCGACGTCCCCGCCGCGTTCCTCGAGGACCGCATCTGGCACGTCGAGCGACGCGTCCCGGACGCGGCGGCGCTCGCGCGGGCGATGGAACTGATCCGTGCGGCGAAGCGGCCGCTCATCGTCGTGGGTGGCGGCCTCATCTATTCCGGGGCGAGCGAGGCGCTGCGGCGATTCGTCGAGGCGACGGGGATCCCGGTCGCGGAGACGCAGGCCGGAAAGGGGTCGCTGCACTTCGACCATCCGTCGGCCCTCGGCGCGATCGGCGTGACCGGGACGCTCGCCGCGAACCGGATCGCTCGCGACGCGGACGTCGTGATCGGTATCGGCACGCGGTGGAGCGACTTCACGACGATGTCGAAGAGCGCCTTCGCCGCGGAGGGCGTGCGGTTCGTCAACGTGAACGTCGCCGACGTCGATGCGGTCAAGCACGCCGCCATCGCGCTCGCGGGCGACGCCCGCGCGACGCTCGAGGCGCTCTGTGGCATCTCGTACCGTGTCGACGACCGGTACCGCGCCGAGATCGGCCGCCTGCGCGAGGAGTGGTCGCGCGAGGTCGACCGCATCTACGGGCTCGGCAACGCGCCGTTGCCGTCGCGCGGCGAGATCATCGGCGCCGTCAACGAAGCCGCCGGGGAGCGCGGCGTCGTCGTGTGCGCCGCGGGCGCGATGCCCGGCGACCTCCACAAGCTGTGGCGGACGCGCGACCCGAAGCAGTATCACGTCGAGTACGGCTACTCGACGATGGGCTACGAGATCGCCGGCGCGCTCGGCGTGAAGATGGCCGCGCCGGAGCGCGACGTGTTCGTCCTCGTCGGCGACGGCTCGTACCTGATGCTGCACACCGAGATCGTCACGGCCGTCCAGGAGGGCCTGAAGCTGACGATCGTGCTCGTCGACGACCACGGCTTCGCGTCGATCGGCGCGCTGTCGCGGTCGCTCGGGAGCGACGAGTTCGGCACGAAGCGGGACGCCCCCGTCGACTTCGTCGCGAACGCGATGAGCCTCGGCGCCCACGCGGTGCGAGCTCGCACGGTGGACGAGCTGCGCGCCGCGCTGCGGGACGCGCAGGGCGCGAAGCAGACCACCGTGATCGTGGTCGAGGCGGACCGTTACGCCGGCGTGCCGTCGTACGACTCGTGGTGGGAGGTCGCGGTCGCGGAAGTGTCGGCACAGAAGACCGTGCGCGAGGCACGCGAGGCATACGAGAAGGCGAAGCGCGCGCAGCGCTCCCACCTGTGACCGATCTCCTCGTCAGACCGATCGGCCCGGCTGAAGGGCCGCTGAAGCGGCGTGTCCGCCCGGGCGCTGCCGGCGCGGTGCCATGGAGCTACGTCGGCTTCGAGGCGTACCAGCTACCGG
>DASWDY010000078.1:0-4643 GCA_036395035.1 Candidatus Limnocylindria bacterium | reverse complement strand
GCCGGACGTGAGCGCCCGCGCGCGCGGCGAGACGCTCGGCCGCAGCGGCCGCGCGAGGTGGCGCGCCGCGAGCAGGCTCGCGACGTCGTCGGCGTTGCGCGCGTTCGGGCGGTTCCCGTGGCCGTGCCCCCACACGTCCGTCGTCCACTCTGCGACGCGCCCGCCGGCGTCGAGCGACGCCGTGACGCGCACGACCGACGCGGTCCCGTACGGCTCCCACGCGAACTCGTCGTCGCGCATCCACTGCACGCGCACGGGCCGGCCGGGCACCGCGCGCGCGAGCAGCGCCGCGTCGAGCGCGACGTCGTCGGCGCCGTTGTGCCCGTAGCACCCCGCGCCCTCCATATGGATCACGCGCACCTCGTCGTCGCGCGCGCCGAGGACCTTCGCGAGCTCGTGCCGGAGGGGGAAGATGCCCTGCGAGTGCGACCACACGGTCCAGCGGCCGTCGCTCACGACCGCCACGGCACAGGACGGCGCGAGCGCGCCGTGCGCGACGAACGGCCGCGTGTATTCCGCCGAGAACGGGCGCGTCCCCGTGGCCCGCGACGCGTCGCCGCGCTCGTCGAGCGCGACGTGCTCCTCGGACACCGCCTCGAGCAGATAGCGCGGGTCCATCGTCGGCGGCAGCGTCGGCCGCTCCTCCCACGACGCGAGCCGCCGGGCGCGATCCACGGCGCGGATCGCCGGGAACTCGGCGTCGGCGACGATGCCCACGAACGATCCGTCGCGGACGACGGCGACGACGCCGGGCTGGCGCCTGAGCTCGTCCTCGTCGAGGCGCGCGAGCGTCGCGCCCGGGCTCGGTGGGCGGAGCACGCGTCCGTGCAGCATCCCCGGGAGCACGAGGTCCTGGACGTACGCGGGCGCGCCCGCGACCTTCGCGGGCAGGTCGACGCGGGGCACCGACGTGCCGATGACGCGCCGCGCGGCGGGTCCTTTCGGCTCGCCACGGCCCGCGGCGTCCGCGGCGGCGCGGCGCAGCGCCTCGCCGCTCTCCTCGATGGACCTGCTGCCGGACGTCACGCCCTCGTCGGGGCTGCGGTCGGTGTCGGGCGGCGCCATGCGCACGCGCTCGACGGGCACGTCGAGCTCGTCCGCGACGCACTGCGCGAGCGCGGTCGTGATGCCCTGCCCGATCTCGACCTTGCCGCTGAATGCCGTCACGGTGCCGTCCGCCGCGACCTCGACATGCGGGCCGGGCTGCTTCACGCGTCACCGCCCGCGGCGCGCCGGACTGCCTTCAGGATCCGCGGCTGCGAGCCGCAGCGGCAGATGTTGCCGTCGAGCGCGTCCTTGATCTGCGCGTCGCTCGGCCGCGGGGTCGCGTCGAGCAGGGCCTTCGCCGACATCACGATCCCGCTCAGGCAGAACCCGCACTGCCCGGCCTGCTCCGCGACGAGCGCGCGCTGAACGGGGTGCTCGCCGGCGAGCGACTCGACCGTCGTCACGGGAGCGGTCACGGTCCCGACGGCCACGGCGCACGACCGCACGGCGCGCGTCCCGACGATCACCGTGCACGCGCCGCATGCGCCGGTGCCGCAGCCGAACCGCGTGCCGACGAGACCGAGGTCGTTCCGCAGGACGTAGAGGAGCGGCGTCTCGGGATCGACGTCGAGCCGGCACGGCTCGCCGTTGACCGTCAGAGCGACGGCGGTCCGGGTCATGCCGCTCCCGCCTCGAAGAGGAGGGTCTTCACGACGACCGGGACGACGCCCGCGGGGCGGACGACCTCGCCGACGTCGACGTAGTCGAGGTCCGAGAGCTCGAGCCCGTCGAGCACGAGGACGTCCGAACGCCCGAGCTCGTCCGTGAGGATGCGCCCGATCGATCGCGCGACGTCACCGCTCACCGCGGCCATGAGCCTGCCATCCCCGACCCCGCCGTGCAGGCCCTCCGCGAGCGCGCGCAGATCCGCGTAGCGCGGCTCACCGCTGAACGGGACGCTGATGAGCACGTCCGACCCATGGTGGCCCGAACGATCGATGGCGTCGCGGACCGCGCCGCGGATCGCCGCCGCGTCGCTGCGGTCGCGCCTCGTCCGCGCGACCGCGACCGGGATGTTGCGCAGCGGCAGCCGGCGCTCGTCCGAGATGTGGACCGTGTTGCCGGAGAGCTGCACCGAGTACTGGGACGCGCCGATGACCGTCGCGCGGATCCCCTCGTCGGCCGCCTCGAGCGTGCCGGGCAGCTCGGACACGAGCGCGCGCAGCGCCGCCGCGAGCTCGGGGCCGAGGTCGCCGAGATCCTCGTGCGTGGGCCGCAGCATCAGCTCGCCGACGCCGCCCGAGAACGTCACGACGCTCGGCCGCGGCGAGGGTGGCAGTGGGGGCAGGAGGCGAAGGGTCTCGTCGACGGGGCGCGACGCGGCAGCCGACACGATCGCGCGCGCCATCTCGCGGGCACGCGCGGCGCGGCCGGCCTCGTCGGGCGGGCGGGGGACGGACCGCGCGCCGACCCTGATCGCGCTCGCGGCGATCAGCTCGCCCCGGTCGAGGAGCGCGAGCTTCGTCGTCCCACCGCCGACGTCGACGTTGAGCGCGACGACGCCGTCGCGGCGCGACCGCGCCACCGCGCCCGAGCCGTACGCCGCGAGGACGGCCTCGAGCCGGTGGCCCGCGGTCGCGCAGACGAAGGCGCCGCCGTGGCGCGCGAACGCGTCGGCGATCTCGGCGGCGTTGCGGGTCTCGAGCGCGCTCCCCGTGAGGATCACCGCACCGGTGTCGACGTCGTCATGGGCGAGCCCGGCGGCCGCGTACTCGCCGTCGACGAACGCGGCGAGCTCGGTGCCGTCGATCGAGCCGTCCTCGCGGTACGGCGTCATCCGGATGGGGGAGCGGTGCAGCACGACGCGCTCGACGGGGACGAAACGGCTCGAGAAGGACGAGAGGCGCTGCAGGCGCAGGCGCGCGAACATGAGGTGCGACGTCGTCGAGCCGATATCGATGCCGACGGTCGTCAGGACGACGTCGTCGGGCTGCCAGAGCTCGTCCGTTATGCGGGTACGACCTCGTGCATCCGCGACGGGATGGCGCGCTTCGCGAGCTCGTCCTCGTAGATGCGGCGGATGCGCGGATCCTCGTCCTCGTACTCGATCTGCCGGCCGCCTTCCTTCACGCTGACGTCCATGCCCATCCAGGTCGCGAGCTTGTCGGCGACGGTGGGGTACCGCAGGCTGCCGAACGCGATCGCGAGGTAGCGCGCGGGCTCGGGGCTCACGTTGAAGTGCTGGTGGAAGAGCCGGTCGGCGGGCGCGAAGACGCCGCCGTGCTTCCAGTCGAAGCGCTGGAGGTCTTGCTGACCTTCGTACCAGTAGAGGCTGTACCCCTCGCCGGTGACGGCGAACACGTGGAAATCCGGACCGTGCCGGTGGCCCTTCTTGTACGTGCCGACGGGCATCTCCGACATGTGCGCGTGCATCGTGCCGTCGGCGAGCACGAACATGATGTTGCTGCCGCCGGCACCGCGCGCTTTCCACTCCTTCAGCTCGAACGTGCGAAGGTCCGGCACGAAGTTCGTCTCCCACATGTGGCGGCCGGGACGCATCGGCACGAAGGTGCCGTCGCCGCGGTAGTGCTGTTCCGCGCCGGCCCGCTCGGGGAACGTGTACGGGTTGTCGAAGATGAACGGCTCGTTCCGGAACAGGTTCAGCATGACGGGCAGGTCGGTCACCGCCGCGAACCGCGCGCGTCGCGTGCCGCTCGCGTTGAAGTGCCGGTAGCGGGCGTTCAGCGGGATCGCGAAGAGCGAGCTCGTCTGCCACTCGAAGGAGCGCTTCGACCCGTCCGGCATCTCGACGGAGGTGCTGCCGTTCCCGTCGAGGACGTACACGACGGCCTCGTAGAGATGCCGCTGCGGCTCGGTCTCGCCCCCCGGCGGGATCTCGACGACCTGGACGTCGACGAAGTCGCCGCGGCCGTCGAGATGGACGAATGCGCCGCTCGCGCCGATCCGCGCCCACGGGCGCACGTCGACCTCGAGGAGATCGACGCCGAACCCCGTCGTGATCGGGACGCCCTCGCGCTTCGCCCACTCGCCGTAAGGATCGACATGGAGACGACCCTCGTTGCCCATCAGTCCGCCGGAGTGGGGACGCCGCGCTCCGCGGGCATCGGCCCGCCGGTCTCGTCGCCGACGGCCCTCAGCAGCCAGCCCCACTTCTTGCGCGTCTCGCGCTTCGTCTCGGCGTCGGGGCCGATCGCGATGGGGAACTTGTCGCGCCATTCGAACGGCTTCGTCGCGTCGATGAGCAGGCGCGAGTTGAAGCCCTTGTGGTCGGGGTGGATGGCGGGGTCGAGCGGGCCCGACCACGCGCGGTGGATGATGTCGAGCGACGTTTCGGGGTCCGCGCGCGTGAGGACCGCCCACATGACGTCGTTCAGGTCGGTGACGTCGATGTCCTCGTCCACGACGATGACCATGCGGCCGAGGTACGCGCCGACGCGGCACATGGACGCGACGTGCGCCGCCTGCCGCGCGTGGCCCGCGTAGCGCTGCTCGATCGACACCGCGATGAGCAGCCGGCACCCGCCGACGCCGAAGCAGTGGGCGTCGACGACCCCGGGCACGCCCGCGGCCTTCAGCTCGCGCAGGAGCAGCGCCGAGCGGAGGTACTCGCGGAAGCGGTGCGGCTCGTAGGGCGG
>DASWDY010000077.1:0-8013 GCA_036395035.1 Candidatus Limnocylindria bacterium | reverse complement strand
GACGATGACCGGCCGTGCCGGGAAGCGTTTGCGTACGGCAGCGAGCGAGCGCCGCGCTTCGTCGGTCGAATAGACGGCAAGCCCGACGAGATCGGCGATGATGCAGTCGGCGTCGATGCCTTTCGGCACGTCTGCGAGCGCCGAGGCGGTCGTCACCACGAAGCCGGCGTCCTCGAGCACCATCCGAAGGAGATCCGAGATGACCGGATCGTCGTCGATTACGAGCACCGTGCCCACGAGCGGACAATGCGCGGCAGGCAAGCGTTCGGCAACTTGCGCCGCGACTGAATCGAAATCCGACTCGGTACCGACCTTGCATGACCCAACGAAGAAAACGTCTGCCGGAGTGACCAGGATGGGAAACGGTCCGCCCGAACAACCCCTCGATCCAATCGCCGTGCGCGCGGCCGAGCAGCGGATGCCGACGCCGCGCAACGAGCGGCGTATGAAGCAGCTGCTGGACGCGCTCTGCGATGTGACGCGCCTCAAGATGGTGCGCGCGCTGAGCGACACCACGCTCGCGGCGGGCGATCTGGCGCACGTCATCCAGCGGAGCCGCTCCGCGACGAGCCAGCACCTTAAGGTGCTCCGCGAGGTGGGCGCCGTCGTCGCAGCGCGCCAGGGAAACGTCGTGCGCTACACGCTGTCGAACGACGTGAGCGCCGACATCATCGAGGACGCGGCCGAGGCGTTCGACAAGCTGCAGCGCACAGAGTCGTAGGGCGCCGCGCTAGCTCAGGTCGGCGGGACGATCGACGTCGCGTCTCCATGCCGCCGCGCGATCGCGCTCGGCCCACCACTCCTCGGAAAGCTCCTCGACGCGCAGGCCGTCCAGGGGCGCACGGAGCCTCCGCTCGCCATCGTCGACCAGCCGGGCGACCAGGGAGCGCGCCGCGCGCACGCGGAACATCGCGGGCATCGGCCAGGGGCGGCCTTCGGCGACCAGCGCGAGGGCGTCCGCTTCGGTGCGGCTCGCGCGATCGATCATCGCGCGGAGCAGCTCCGCAGGTACGCGCGGCATGTCACCGCCGACGGCCAGAGCCCACTCGCAGCGGGCGTCGTCGAGGCCAGCGCGCAGCGCCACGAGCGGTCCTTCGTCCGCGATCGCATCGCGGATGACGCGGACCGCGGTGGGGACCTTCGGGAGCGGAGGCGCCAGGTCGGGACGAACGACGACGATGACCTCGGTGCAGACCGACGCGAGCGAGCGCAAGGGATGCCAGAACAGTGGCTCGCCCTGGTACTCGACCAGGAGCTTGTTGGGCGGGAACCGCCGCGACGATCCCCCCGCGAGGAGGATGCCCGAGACGTCGGTCACGCGCGAACGACCTCGACGACCGCGTTGTAGTCCGGAACGCCCGCCATCGGGTCTCCGCGCCCGGACGCGATGAGCACGTTGGCCTCGGGGAAGAACATCTGAACGTTCCGTGCGCGGATCGGCGCCAGATGGACGCGGGCGCGGAGCTCGCCGATATCGGAACGGACAAGGACGGCATCTCCGTCGAGCACGCCAAGCTCGGTCGCGTCGTCGCGCGACATGAACAGGGCATCGCGTGACGCGCCGGTGAGCGGATCGCGCCGCGCGAAGACCATCGAGTTGAATTGCTTGCCGCGGCGGGTCGAGAGCAGGTACCGGCCGTCGGGGATCGCGACCTGGCGCGGCTCGACCACCGTGAAGTGCGCGCGCCCGTCGGACGTCGGGAATCGCCAGCCCTCGCACAGGCGCTCGCCACCCCACTGCACCTGATCGCCGGAACGCGACAGCTTCTCGATGCCCCGGTAGAACGGAACGACGCGCGCGATCTCCATGCGGATCTCGTGGGCATCGCGGAACGCGACCATGCGCGCGTTGTCAGGATCGACGCGCGCCGCGAGGTCGGCGAAGATGTCCCACTCCGCGCGAGCCTCTCCGATCCGCGGACCCGGGATCTCAGGGCTGAACAGGATGCGCCGCTCCGTCGTCGTCTCCGTCCCCCCGCCGGGCTGCTCGTAGCGCGTCATGGCAGGAAGGAGCAGAACCTCCTCGCCGGCGACGAGCATCTGAGGCGATATCACGATGTCCTGATGCACGCGAAGCGGAGTCCGCTCGAGCGCGAGGCGCACCGCGCGCGGATCGGGAAGGGTGTCCAGGAAGTTTCCGCCGCTGGAGTACAGGACGTCCATCTCGCCACGCCCCGCGGCATCGAGCATCTCCGCGACGGTCAATCCGGGTCCGCTCGGCACGGGAAAGCCGTAGGTCCGCTCGAGCGCACGGGCCGCGTCCGGCGCGATCGGGATGCCGCCGGGAAACGTCGTCGCGTACGCGCCCATCTCGGCGCCGCCCTGCACACCGGAATGGCCGCGCACCGGCATGAGTCCGGTCCCGGGACGACCGACGTTGCCGCGCGCCAGCGCCAGGTTCGCGATCGCGAGCACGTTCTCCGTACCGCAGACGTGCTGGGTCACGCCCATGGACCAGACGAAGACGGCCGAGCTGGCGGCGGCGTAGGTCCGCGCGAAGGCGCGCATGTCCTCGATCGACGAACCGCTCGCGCGCGCCAGGTCATCGAACGACCAGCGGCCGAGCGAGGCGACCAGCTCGCCCCAGCCCGTGGCGTGATCGCGCACGAAGCCGGCGTCGAACCCGCCGGCTTCGACGAGGGCCTTGAGCGCGCCGCTCATGAAGGCCGTATCGCCGCCGGTGTGGACGCGATAGAACTCGTCCGTCATGCGTGTCCCGAAGACCGCGCTCTCCGGATTCGAGGGCACCCAATACCGCTCGAGGCCTGGCTCGCGCAGGGGATTGATGACGACGACCTTCGTGCCCCGGGTGCGCGCGAGATAGAGGTATTTCATGAAGACCGGCTGCGCGTTCGCGATATCCGAACCGATGAGCACGACCAGGTCGGAGCCGAGGACGTCCTTGTACGAGCACGTCGTCGCCGCGACGCCCAGCGCGCGCTTGAGGGCACCGGTCGAAGGTGCGTGGCAGACCCGCGCCGCGTTGTCGATGTTGTTCGTTCCCAGGAAGCGCGCGACCTTCTGCGCGACGTAATAGGCCTCGTTCGTAAGCCCGCGGGCGGTGAGATAGAAGCCGATGCGTTCGGGCCGGGAAGCCCGGATGCGCTCCGCGAGCAGATCGAGAGCGTCGCTCCAGCTCACGCGATGAAAGCCACGCTCGCCCCGGCGACGAAGCGCCGGGTACGCCAGGCGTCCGAGCGTCCGAAGCTCCCGCGAGCTCAGCCCCTGAAGCTTCTGTGCGTCCGCGAGCGCCGCGTCCGCGACCGGACCCATGGTGTTCAGCTTCAGCAGCGACAAGCGGGTGGTGCAGAGGTGAACGCCGTCGATGGTCCAATCCCGGAAGCCCGTGACGCCCAGCGCGCACCCGTCACACACGCCCCGGCTGAGGATCCGCCACGCGTACGGGAGGTCGCGCCGGTTGTCCCAGACCGCGCGCGCCATCTCCAGGTAGTGGTGCGGCTTGATCTCGCCGATGCCGAACGGCTTGCGGCCCGCCCACAGCGACGGCTTCACGCAGCGAGTCTAGGTAGTGCGGGCGTGCTCCTCCGCGCTCGCTCGCTGCTTCGCGAAGAGCGCGAGCATCTCACGGTCGAACGCGGGCAGGTCCTTCGGCGAGCGGCTCGTGACGAGGTTGGCGTCGACGACGACCTCGCGGTCCTCCCACAACCCGCCCGCGTTGCGGACGTCGTCCTGCAACGTGTGATAGCTGGTGAGCCGCCGCAGCTTCGTCACGCCGGCCGAGACCAGCAGCCACGGCGCGTGGCAGATCGCGGCGATGGGCTTCCGCGCTTCGTCGAAACGACGTACGAAGTCACGGGCACGCTCGTCCATCCGGAGCTTGTCGGCATTCATCACGCCGCCCGGAAGCAGCATCGCGTCGAATTCGTCGGGATGAGCGTTGTCCAGCGTGAGGTCGACCTTGAACTCTCGCGCCTTCTCGTCGTGCTTCATGGCGCGGACGGTCCCGGCGTTCGGCGCGATCAGGACGGTGTGCGCGCCCGCTTCGTCGAGCACGCCGCGCGGATCGGTGAGCTCCACTTCCTCGAAGCCGTCGGTCACGAGGATCCCGACCCGCAGGCCTTCGAGCACACGGTCTTTCATCGCGATACCTCCCCACCGGTGCGCCGCAATTGCGGTGCCGCCGCGGCCCGCAAAGCGGGAATTCCGCGCGGCCATCCGAACGTTCCTCCGATATGGACGTACGCGAGCAGCGCGCCGCGAAGGACGACTTCTTCCGCCGTTCGCATGACTCGCCCCTGACGCACGAACAGCGGGCTCGCTTCGACGGACTGCGGTACTTCGGCCCGGACCCCGCCTATCGCTTCGTCGTCGCTCTGGATCCCGCCGGCGGCGGGGCCGTTGAGGAGGTGGAGATGAGCGACGGCTCCACCAGCCGCTTGGAGCGCGCCGGCACGGTCGGCTTCAGCGTCGATGGCGTGGAGGCGAGCTTGCTCGCGTACCGCCAGGGCCGCGATCTCTTCATCGCCTTCCGAGACGGCACGAGCGACGCGGAAACGTACGGCGCCGGCCGCTACGTCGAGGCCGAGCCGACGCCCGACGGCCACTACCTGCTCGACTTCAACTTCGCCTACAACCCCTACTGCGCGTACAACGAGAACTGGCGCTGTCCGCTGCCACCGCGCGAGAACTGGCTCAGGGTTCCGATCCGCGCGGGCGAGATGACGTTCGAGCACTGACCTCCGATCCATGCGCGGCCTCGAGGTCCTCGAGGAGCGCGAGGCCGATGAGCTTCCCTTCGCTCGTGGTCACCGGCACGGTGGTGAGCTCGTGCTCGCGCATGTAGTCGAGCATCTGGTGCACGGTGACGTCGGGACGGAATGTGCTCGGTCCGCTGCGCATGACGTCCGCCGCGGCGTCGCCGGCTCCGTCCAGCTCGCGGTCGTGCAGCCGGCCAAGGACCGTGCCGTCGGCGGTCACGACGAAGCAGGTGTTCCAGCTGGCCGTGCGCACGCGATCGCGAACGTCGGCGATGCGCTCGTCGGGACGGCACGTCGGTACGTCGCGCCGCACGTTGTCGCCGATGCGCGGCACGCGCGACAGGTGTCCATCGAACGGCAGGCCGGCCGCGGTCCAGTCCGCTTTCCCGCCCTTGTACCAGTAGACGTTGCCGAACCCCAGGATCTCGAGCCGCCACGCGGCTCGCGGCGCCATGTCTCATTGGAAGTCATGGCAGTAGGTGACGATGGGGGCGTCCCGGCGCAGGCGCGCCGCGGTGCCCGCGTCAAGCTCAGTCAGCGGGATGTTGATGGCGCCCGGCAGGTGCTCGTCCGCGTATTCGTCCGCGGGCAGCACCTCGACGATCTGGGCGCCTTGTGCCATGAGCTGACGGAGCTGATCGCGATCGATCGGGCTCGGCATGCCCGCCTGCACCGCAGGAAGGGGGCCAGTCGGTCAGTTACGTCCCTGGATGAAGCGGATAGCCATAGCGCTGGGCGCGCTCGGCCATGTCACCTCGAGCTGGCCGCCCAGCCCGTCCACCACTCGATTCATGAAGGCGAACAGGGCCGCGTTGATCGCGACGTCGCCGATCGCGGCGTCGCTGAAGCCCGCGGCGCGCAGCGCGTCCACATCCTCGCGCTCGACCTGGCCCGGCCGCCGGGTCAGCTTCTCGACGTAGCGCAGCATCGCCCGATCGGCATCGGTGAGTGCCGGATGCGTCAGGTCCTTCCGCGTTATCGCGTCCTGCAGGCTCTCATCGTGTGTGAGTCGACCGACCCACGCGGCGTGCGCGAGGACTCAGAACGTGCAGTCGTTGAGCGCCGAGACGTACGCCGCGATGAGCTCGCGCTGCACCCGCGAGAGGTCGGACGGTCCGAACCGAACGGTTCTGTTGACCTCCGTCAGCGCCTTGAGGACCGGGCCGTTCAGCGTGAGCACCTCATACGGCGTGAACATGCGACCGCGCTCGATCTTGACCTGCGTGAAGACGTCCTTGAGGTCGCCCTCGGCCTCCTCGGCCGGAACGGTTCGTATCCAGGGCATCGGACCCTCCCTCGCTCGTCTTGCGCACCGAGCGTAGCGCTCGCACGATCGCGCGCGCTCGAGAAATCCGTCAGTTGTGAGGCACGTCACACCGAGAGTGCCGCACCGCGACTACGGTCGCCTAAGCCAAGGGCGTGGAGGTCGCGTCATGACCAGTGCAAGCGATATCTCGATCGTGCCAGGGAGCGGCGCGCTCGCAGCGGGCGTGGTCGGCGGAGTCGTAGGCGGCATCGTATTCGGTCTGCTGATGCAGATGGGCGGGATGATGCCGATGGTCGCGATGCTGGTGCGAAGCGAATCCATCGTCGTCGGATGGATCGTGCACCTCGTGATCGCCGCGTTCATCGGCATCGGATGCGGGATCCTGTGGTGGAGCTTCGGGGCGCTCGCCGCGATGCCCGCGATCCTCGGCATGCCGATGTTCAACGTGAACGACGTGGCGTTGCAGAGCCTGATGGGTCACGTCATCTATGGCGGCGTTCTCGGGCTGACGTACGGGCTCGTTCGGCAACGAGTGGCCTGACGACGGTCCTATCCAGCGTGTGTGCGATCCCGAAGAGCCTCCTCGTCGAGAATCTCGACCTCGCGTTGCCCGCCGCGGACCACGCCAGCACGTTCCCAGCTCGCGAGTAATCGCGACACGCTCTCGCGCGATGCTCCGATCATGCGAGCCATGTCGGACTGCGCGAGGCCGCGGATCCTCGAGGGACTCACGCCCCGATCCGCCATGCGCAGCAGCAGATCCGCGAGGCGCGCCTCGACGGGCTCGGTTGCGGTCCGTTCGACCGTTTCCTCGAGCTCGAAGAGCTGACGAGCCAACAGCATCGCGATCTTCGCGGCCAGCCGGGGATGCGTGGTCATGGCCGCGAGAAATTGTCCGGCCGCCGCCTCACAGATGACCACGTCGTCCAGCGCGACCACACGCTGCGTCGTCGCGGCCGCCCCGAACAGGGACGACGTTCCGAAGAGCTGCCCCGGACCAAGGACGGCAACGTTGACGTCGCCGTTGGCGACGCGGACGCGCCCGCTCTTGACGAGATAGACCCGATCGCCCGTCGGTCGAACGACAACATCTTGGCCGATCCTGCACGTGCGCTCTCGTAGAAGGGTCCCGAGGCGTTCCATTTCGGCGTCGCTCATACCTTCGAACAGATCCAGACGACGAAGGAACCACAGCTTGTTCATGTGACGTCCATCACGGTAGCCCGCTGCCTTCCTGCCGGTGTGACGCGCATCACATTTCAGGGCATGCGCGACGAGCGCGCGCGGTTGGAAGAGGCAACAACACATCGGAGGCCTCGAATGAACAGCAAGTGGATCCAAGAAGGCATTATCGGCGGGATCGTCGCGGGGATCGTGATGGCGATGGTCGCCATGATGTATACGCTCGTCGCGCAGGGCGATCTTCTCGCACCGTTGAAGCAGATGGGGGCGCTCTTCTTCCCAAACGACCCGGCGTCGGCGATCTCGATGGGGGCCGGCACGGTGCTCCACATGATGACCGCAGCGGGTCTCGGCGGCGTGTTCGCTCTTCTCGTGCGTGGACGCATCGCCGGAGCCATGCCATTGGCCGTCGTCGGGATGACCTACATCCTGCTGGAGTGGCTCATCGCGTCCTATCTGATCTTGCCGAGCATCGACACGGCGCTGCTGACGACGTTCACCACCATCGGCGGCTTCATAGCGCACGCGATGTACGGCATCGTGCTGGGCTGGTGGCTGGCGCGCCGCGTCGCGCCCTGGCCGGTCGGCCTCGCGAGCGCCGCGCTCGAACGCCGCTGATACACTCGGCATTCTCCGCGCAGGCCGACCCTTCGGCCGGAAAGGCATACCTGGATGAGATCAGGCGGCTTTCCCTGCCGGTACCTAGGCTGTGATGAATCCTTCAGCGTGAGCGATCAAACATCCATGCCGGCCCTGCTGGCAGCGAGCGCGCGACGGACCGAGCACGAGCTCTCCGCGCACGGATACACCCACGTGCAGCTCGAGGAGCATCGCCGCTCGCCGTAT
>DASWDY010000076.1:0-2712 GCA_036395035.1 Candidatus Limnocylindria bacterium | reverse complement strand
CGATGCGCGCGAGCAGCTCCTCGAGGTCGCGTCGGGCGTGCTCGAAGTGAGCGCCGGCGAGCTGCGCATGGAGCGCGGCCATGTCGTGAGCGGCGGCGCGAAGACGCCGATCGCGAAGGTGTTCGAGGAGCTGCAGAACTACACGGTCGTGGGCAAGGGCTCGCGCATGCCGAACCCGGAGGAGCGCGTCCTGAAGACGTTCGGCGCGCACTTCGCCGAGGTCGAGGTCGACGCGGCCACCGGCGAGGTGTTCGTCGACCGCGTGGTCGCGGTCCACGACATCGGCCGGGTCGTGAACCCGCTCACGGCGCGCTCGCAGGTCGAGGGCGGCGTCATCCAGGCGCTGGGCTTCGCGCTCACCGAGGAGCGCGTCGTCGACCGGCCCACGGGTCGCGTCGTCACGGCGTCGCTCGAGAGCTACAAGGTCCCGACGGTGAAGGACGTCCCGAGGATCGTCGTGCGGTTCGTCGACGTCCCCGACACCGAGGCGAACAACACCGGCGCGAAGGGGCTCGGCGAGCCGCCGATCATCCCGACCGCCGCCGCGGTCGCGAACGCGGTCGCGAACGCGCTCGGCGTGCGCATCCGGCATCTCCCGCTCACGCCGGCGCGCATCATCACCGCGGTACAGGCCGCGCGGACATGAGACCGTTCTCGTACGTCCGCGCGGGATCCGTGGCGGAAGCGGCGCGCCTCCTCGCCGGTGCATCCGCCGCGATCGCGGGCGGCACGGACCTCCTCGGGCTCATGAAGGCGGGGATCGCGCGGCCCGAGCGGCTCGTCGATCTCACGCGCGTCGACGGACTGCGCGGCTGGACGCGCGAGCGCGGCGCGGGCCTGCGGATCGGCGCGCTCACGACCCTCGTCGAGCTCGAGGAGAGCGACCAGCTCGCGCGCCATCTCCCGATCGTGCGCGAGGCGCTCGCGGACGCCGCGACGCTGCAGCTCCGCACGATGGGCACCGTCGGCGGCAACCTCTTGCAGCGCAACCGCTGCTGGTACTTCCGCGACGAGGCGATCCCGTGCTGGCTGAAGGGCGGCACGCGCTGCTTCGCCGTCGACGGGGAGAACGCGCATCACGCGATCGTCGGCACGGACGGCGGATGCAACCGCGTCGCGGCGAGCGACCTCGCGCCCGCGCTCATCGCGCACGACGCGCGTATCACGCTCGCGAGCGCGCGCGGCACGCGGACGATCCCGCTCGCCGAGCTGTTCACCGATCCCGCGCTGCATCGTCGCGAGGAGCACACCATCCGGCCCACTGAGATCCTGACGCACGTCGTGATCCCCGACACCGCGCTGCAGCGCCGCGGCACGTACCTCAAGGCGATGGACCGCAAGGCATGGAGCTTCGCGCTCGTCTCTGTCGCCGCGGCCGCGCGCGTCCGCGACGGGAAGCTGCGCGACACGCGCATCGTTCTCGGCGGCGTCGCGCCGGTGCCGTGGCGCGTCGAGGCCGCGGAGCGCGAGATGGACGGCCAGCCGTACAGCGAGGCGGCCGCGTCGCGCGCCGCGGACGTCCTCCTCGCGGACGCGCATCCGCTCCGGGACAACGGCTACAAGATCCCCCTCGCGAAGGAGCTCATCCGCCGCGCCCTCGGGCGCCTCGCCGCCCCCGCCTAGCGGCCCACGACGACTCGCACCGGCGGCGCGGCCACGTGCTTGGGTGCTGCTGCGGTCGCGGCTCGCTCGTCCTTCCGCAGCGGGACGATGAGCTCGCTGAGGTGCGCCCAGTGGTCCATCGCCTGGGCGAGCTCCTCGTCGGTGAGATCGTGGATGTCGCGGATGAGATCGCGGGTGGCCGTCGCGCTCATGGCCTGATCCCCCTCGGTCCATGACGCAGCATCATCGGTACCCCATTGCCATACCCAGCGGCCTCGATCGTCTCGATCGCATGACGATCCGCACGAACGAGCGAGCGGGGCGCCGGCTGCTGAAACGACCTTTTAGCGGAACGACCCTCACGCGGCGCCGTTCGACGTGACGACCAACGGCACGACGTTCGCCGGCGGCACGGTCGCGATGACGAACGTGGCCGGCACCGTCGTCAGCGGCACGAACTGCTCGTCGGAGACGACGTCGGGCACCTGCGCGGTCATCTTCAACGCGACCGCGATGAAGCCCGGCGCCGCCGACCGCACGAACACCGTGGCGATCGCGTACACCGGCACGCTCGCGACGAGCGACTTCCGCCTCTTCGCGACCGCCTACACGAGCAAGGACGCCGCGTCGTCCGCGCTGTGCACCGCGGCGGACCCCGCGTCGAAGCTGAACGTCCAGGTGAAGCAGGGGACGACGATCGTCTTCCCGACGTCGGGGACCGGCTACGGCACGCTCGCCGCGTTCGCGACGACGTACACGTCGACGACGAACGGCCTGCAGCTGAAGGGCGGCGCGAACGGCAGCGGCACGGCGGGCGTCTGGGCTGCCAGCGACAGCTCGACCTTCACGATCAACGTGAACCTCGACACGACCGCGGACGACCCGTACCAGGGCTGCAAGTCCGTCGCGACGATCGCCTGGTACGCCGCGCAGTGATCGGCAACGCGCTCTTCGCGATGAGCGCCGCGCTCGCGCTCGGCGCGGGCATCCTCGCGGTCGGTCCGCGCGTCCTGCCGTACCAGGCGCTGCCGGTCCTCACGGGCAACATGGAGCCGGCGATCCCGACCGGGTCGCTCGCGATCGTCACGCCAGTGCGTGGCGAGGAGCTCG
>DASWDY010000075.1:0-3767 GCA_036395035.1 Candidatus Limnocylindria bacterium | reverse complement strand
CGTCGCCCTCGTACGCGACGCCCCACGTCCGCGCGGGGCGCACCTCGAACTCGGCGAGCAGCGGCAGCGCCAGGGCGAACGAGTCGAAGCCGGGACCGAGATTCGCGCTCGTCGCCGGCGCGCGGACGCGCAGGTCGGTCATGCGAGCGAGCGGATCGCGCGACGGACCGCGTCGGCATCGGCGTCGACCTCCGTCATCCGCGCGGCGGCCGACCGCGCGGTGTCGGGATCCTTCAGGCCGTTGCCGGTAAGGACGCAGACCACGCGGTGCAGCCCGTCGAGCGCTCCGCGCTTCGCGCGCTGGCGCAGTCCGGCGACGGACGCGGCGCTCGCGGGCTCGCAGAAGATCCCTTCGCACGCGGCGAGGTACCGGTACGCCTCGAGGATCTCCTCGTCGCTCACGGCCTCGATCGCGCCGCCGGATGCGTCACGCGCCTCGACCGCCGCCGTCCACGAGGCGGGATCCCCGATCCGGATCGCCGTCGCGACCGTCTTCGGCTCGGCAACGCGTTCACCCCGCACGATCGGCGCGGCGCCCTCGGCCTGATACCCGAAGAGGCGCGGCCGCCCGTGCGCGAGGCCCGAGGCCGCCGCCTCGACGAACCCGCGCCAGTAGGCGGTGATGTTCCCGGCGTTGCCGACGGGGATGAAGAGGGCGTCGGGCGCGTCGCCGAGGGTCTCGCACACCTCGAACGCCGCCGTCTTCTGACCCTCGATCCGGTACGGATTCAGGCTGTTCACGAGCGTCCCCTCGCCGGCCGCCGCGAGCGAGCGCGCGATGGCGAAGGCATCGTCGAACCCGCCGCGCACCGCCACGACGCGCGCGCCGAAGACGAGCGCCTGGGTCAGCTTGCCGAGGGCGACGTGCCCCGCCGGGAGGACGACGGCGCACGGGAGGCCGGCCCGCGCGGCATAGGCCGCGGCCGACGCGGCCGTGTTCCCCGTGGACGCGCAGATCACCGACGTGGCCCCTTCCTCGACCGCCTTCGCGACGGCCACGACCATGCCGCGGTCCTTGAACGAGCCGGTCGGGTTCATGCCCTCGACCTTCAGCCAGACCTCGGCAACGCCGGTCTCCCGCTCGAGGCGCGGCGCCCGCACCAGCGGGGTCGATCCTTCGCCGAGCGTGAACCGCGGCGTGCGCGCGGTCACGGGAAGACGCGATGCGTAGCGATCGATGAGGCACGCCTGCGCCATGGGAGCGCTCATGCTATTCCGACCGCGCCTCATACTCGGAACGTGGACCTGACCGCACGCGACCGCGCGCTCATCACCGCGACGCTGGTGCTCCTCATCGTGTATCTGGCCCTCCAGATCGTGGGCGAGGTCCTCGGGATCGTAGGGCGCGTCGCCGACATCCTCCTCATCTTCCTCGTCGCCTGGGCGTTCGCGTATCTGCTCCTACCGCTCGTCGACCTCGTCGACCGCCGCACGCGGCTCGATCGCGTCGGTGCGGTCGCGGTCGTGTACCTCGCGATCGCGCTGGTCCTCGCGGTCGTCCTCGTGCTCGGCGTCCCCGCGATCGCGGGGCAGCTGGCGGCGCTCACGGAGCGCGGTCCCGAGTTCGGCCAGAAGGCCTCGGAGATCGTGCTCGACGTGCAGCATCGGCTCGAGAGCGCCGGGATCCGGGCCGACGTGACCGCGCTCTACGGGACGCTGCCCGGCCGCCTCGCGGAGCTGACGGGTTCGTTCGCGGCCGATGCCCTCGGCGTCGTGGCCGCGACCGGCACGATGCTCTTCAACGTCAGCCTCGTCCTGATCCTTGCGTTCTTCATGCTCATCGACGGCGAGCGGCTCTGGGACCGCTTCACGCACGCGCTCAACGACGAGCTGCGCAGCGAGGCCGAGCTCCTCCGCCAGAGCGCGGATCGCTCGTTCGGCGGGTTCCTGCGCGCGTCGCTGATCATCGGCCTCGTCTACGGCGTGCTGCAGTTCCTCATCGTCGCGCCGCTCGGGATCCCGTTCGCGGGCCTCATCTCGCTCGTCGCGGGGCTCGTGATGATCATCCCGTTCTTCGGCCCGATCATCGCGGTGATCCCCGTCTTCCTCGCGACGACCCTCGGCGCACCCGACCGCTTCCTCGCCGTGTTCATCCTCACGATGCTGCTGCAGCAGCTCGTGCTCACGTTCATCGGTCCCCGCCTCATGGCGAACGTCATCGGGATCCATCCGCTGTTCGTCTTCCTCGCGATCCTGCTCGGCGCGCGGATCGCGGGCTTCTGGGGCGTGCTCCTCGCGATGCCCGTCGCGGGGATCGCGAACTCGTTCGCGCGCTACGCGTACCAGGTGGCGCGCGGCCGGCGCATGCGCACCGAGGCGCACCTTATCCATCCGCAGGCGCACGAGGTCGCGGTGAACAAGTGACCCCGCGCAGGCACATCCTCATCACGAACGACGACGGCATCGAGTCCGATTCGCTCGGGCCGCTCGCGGACGCGCTCGGATCCCTCGGCGAGGTCCACATCATCTGTCCCGAGCGCAACTGGAGCGGCGCGAGCCACAGCATCACGCTCTTCCGCCCCCTGCGCTGCCGGCCGACGTCGCTGCGCAGCGGCCAGCCGGCGTTCATGACCGACGGCAGCCCGACGGACTGCGTGCGCCTCGCCGTCCTCGGGTTCCTGAAGCAGAAGCCCGACCTCATCGTGAGCGGGGTCAACCGCGGCGCGAACCTTGGGGACGACATCACGTACTCGGGCACCGTCGCCGCGGCGATGGAGGGGCTGCTCTCGAACATCCCCTCGGTCGCCATCTCGATCGGCGCCGTCGGCGCGAGCGTCGACTTCGGCCCCGCGTCCGCGTTCGCCGCGCTGCTCGCGCGGAACATCTTCGAGCGCGGGTTCATCCCGGACGCGCTCCTGAACGTGAACGTGCCGGCGCTCGCGGCCGACCGGATCATGGGGGTCGAGGTCACGCGCCTCGGGAAGCGGAACTACCGCGATCAGCTCGTCGAGCGGCTCGACCCGTACGGCAACCCGTACTACTGGGTCGGCGGTCCGGCCGTGAGCGAGGAGGCCGAGCCCGGCACCGACGTCGCCGCCGTCCGCGCCGGCAAGATCAGCGTCACGCCGATCGCGCTCGACCTCACCAGCCACGCGCTCATCGAGGACCTCGCCTCGTGGGACTGGGCCTGGAGCGCGCCGGTGACGGTCTCGGCGGAGACGAGGTAGCCGGAGCTCGCGTGGGACGTGACGTCGAGATCGCCCGCCGCACGCTGGAGCAGAGCGCCGACGCCATCACGGGCTCGCTCGCCCTCGCCGAGACAGCGGTGGCCGTGGCCGAGCGGATCGCCGACGCCTTCGCGCGCGGCGGCAAGCTCCTCGTGTGCGGGAACGGCGGGAGCGCCGCGGACGCGCAGCACTTCGCCGCCGAGATGGTCGGGCGCTTCCGCCACGAGCGCGCGGCGCGACCCGCCATCGCGCTCTCCGCGGACACCGCGGTCCTCACCGCGGTCGCCAACGACTTCACCTACGAGGAGGTCTTCGCGCGCCAGGTGCGCGCGCTCGCGCGGCCCGAGGACGTCCTCGTCGGGATCAGCACGAGCGGCGAAGCGGCCAACGTGATCAGGGCCTTCGAGGCAGCGCCGCCCGGCGTGGTGCGCGTCGCGCTCACGGGTCCGCGCGGCCGCCTGGCCGACGCCGCCGACATCGCGCTCCGTGTCGAGGCGGACGGCACCGCCGCGATCCAGGCGGCGCACGGCGCGCTCATCCACGCCATCTGCGCGGTGCTCGACGCGCGCTTCGCCGAGGAGCGGGCCTGACCGACCAGGC
>DASWDY010000074.1:0-15348 GCA_036395035.1 Candidatus Limnocylindria bacterium | reverse complement strand
TCTGCGGGCGCGCCGACGACATGCTCGTCATCCGCGGGATCAACGTGTTCCCCTCGGACATCGAGGGCGTCCTCCTCGGGATCCCGGACCTCGCGCCGCAGTACCGGATCGTCGTCGACCGCGAGCACGCGCTCGACACGGTCGAGGTCCAGGTCGAGGCGCGCGTCAGCGGCGATGGCGAGCGCCTCACGGAGCGCGTCGGTCTTCTCATGCGGAACATGCTCGGCATCGCCGTCGACGTGACGGTCCTCGAGCCGCACGCGATCCCGCGCAGCGAAGGGAAGGCGCTGCGCGTGGTCGACCGCAGGAAGCTCTGATGGACGTCCGGGCGGTACTCCTCTCGGGGAACGAGGCGATCGCCCAGGGCGCGCGCGAGGCGGGCGTCGGGGTCGCCGCCGGGTACCCCGGCACGCCGAGCACCGAGATCCTCGAGGCGCTCGTCCGCTCCGACGCCCAGCGCCGCGTCCACGTGGAGTGGTCCACGAACGAGAAGGTCGCGATCGACGTCGCGCTCGGCGCGTCGCTCGGCGGCACGCGCGCCCTCGTGACGATGAAGCACGTCGGCCTGAACGTCGCCGCGGACACGTTCATGACCGCGGCGTATACGGGCGTCCGCGGCGGCCTCGTGATCGTCGTCGCCGACGACCCCGGCATGCACAGCTCCCAGAACGAGCAGGACTCCCGGTACTACGCGCGCTTCGCGGGCGTGCCGCTCCTCGAGCCGGCCGACAGCACCGAGGCGCGCGATCTCACGCGCCTCGCGTTCGAGCTGAGCGAGCGCTTCGACACGCCGGTCCTCCTGCGCACGACGACGCGCATCTCCCACGCCCGCGCGCTCGTCACGTGCGGGCCCATCGCGGCCGTCAACGTCCGCGGATTCGTCCGGGATGCGTCGAAGTACGTGATGCTCCCCGCGTTCGCGCGAAAGCGCCGCGCGGCGCTCCTCGAGCGCCTCGGCACGCTCGAGCGCTACGCCGACGAGTGCGGCCTCCACCATGTCGACCGTGGCTCCTCCCGCGTCGGCATCGTCACGAGCGGGATCGCGTACCAGTACGTCCGCGAGCTCGTCCCCGACGTGACCGTGCTGAAGCTGGCGTTCACGCATCCGCTCCCCGTGGCGGCGATCCGCAGCTTCGCGGGAACGGTCGAGCGTCTGCTCGTGGTGGAGGAGCTCGAGCCATACCTCGAGGAGCAGCTGCGCGGCCTCGGGCTCGCGGTGGAGGGGAAGGCCTTCTTCCCCCGCGACGGCGAGCTCACCCCCGAGCGCGTGCGCGAGGGCCTCGTCCAGGCCGGTCTCCTCGCCCGCGCGGCACCGCTCAGCGTCCAGGCCCCGTCCGTGCCGGTCGCGGTGCGGCCGCCGGTGCTCTGTCCGGGGTGTCCGCACGTCGTCAGCTTCATGGCGCTGCGCGACCTCGGCGCGATCGTGGCGGGGGACATCGGCTGCTACACGCTCGCGGCCACCCCGCCGCTCTCGGCGATGGACACGTGCGTCGCGATGGGATCGAGCATCGGCGTCGCGTGCGGCATCGCGCGCTCGGGCGGCGCGGACCGGCCGGTCGCCGCCGTCATCGGCGACTCGACCTTCCTCCACGCCGGCATCCCCGGGCTCATCGACGCGATCGCGAACGGCACGCGCATCACCGTCGTCATCCTCGACAACCGCACCACCGCCATGACCGGCGGGCAGTCGCATGCGGGGTCGGGCGCGACGATCCGCGGCGACCAGAACGCCGCGATCGACCTCGCGGCCCTGTGCCGCACGCTCGGCGCGACGACCGTCGACGTGGTCGATCCGTACGACGTCGGCGCCACCTATCGGGTCCTCGAGCGCTCCCTCGGATCGCCGGGCGTGTCGGTCGTCATCGCCGACCGTCCGTGCGTCGAGGCGCCGCGCAAGATCCGCGAGCGCCCGTTCGAGGTCATCGAGGACCGCTGCGTCGCGTGCCAGCTCTGCCTCGACCTCGGGTGCCCCTCGATCGGCTGGTCGTCGGAGCGCCGCGACGGCCGACCGCTCGTGACCATCGACGTCGCGACGTGCAGCGGGTGCACCGTCTGCGCGCAGCTCTGCCCGACCGAGGCGCTCGTCCCCATCGCGGTCGCCGCCGGGAGCGGTCATGCCTCCTGACACCGTCGGCGTGCTCGTCGCGGGCGTCGGCGGGCAGGGCGTGATCCTCGCCAGCGCGATCGTCGCCGACGCGGCGCGGCGCTCGGGCCGCGATGTGAAGCAGAGCGAGGTGCACGGCATGGCGCAGCGCGGTGGCGTCGTCACGTCGCACCTGCGCTTCGGCGAGACGGTGCGCTCGCCCCTCATCGAGCTCGGCGGCGCCGACGTCGTCCTCGCCTGCGAGTGGAACGAGGCCATCCGCGCGGCCGCGTACCTGCGGCCGGGGGGAACGCTCATCACGAGCGCGCTGCGCATCGTGCCGCCGCGCGCGCTCGCCGACCGGCGCACCGGCCGCGTCGACTATCCCGACCTCTTCGAGCACCTCGACGGCCTCGACCTGCGCGCCTGCGACGCCGAGGCGATCGCCCGGCGCGCGGGCCACCCGAAGGCGGGGAACACCGTCCTCGTCGGCGTGCTCGCGGGCCTCGTGCGGTTCGCCGACGACGCATGGCGGGCGGCGATCGCCGCGAACGTCCCGCCGAAGGCGCTCGACGCGAACCTGCGCGCGTTCGACGCCGGCCGCGCCCTGCGCTTCGCACGGCCCGCGCGCGGCTCGCGCCGGCGCGCCGCGCCGGCCCCCGTCGCCGCGCCGCCGGCGCCGCGCATCGTCATCGACGCGGCGTGGTGCAAGGGCGCCGACTGCTCGCTGTGCGTCCGCGCGTGCCCGGAGCGCTGCCTCGGCTTCGACGGCGGCACCGCGGTGGTCGCGACGCGACCCGATGCGTGCACGGGCTGCCGGCTCTGCGAGATCTTCTGTCCCGACTTCGCGATCGTCATCCGGAGCGTCGCCGCATGAGCGAGCTGCTCCAGGGGAACATGGCGTGCGCCCGGGGGGCCCTCGACAGCGGCTGCACGTTCTACGCGGGCTACCCGATCACGCCTTCGTCCGAGATCGCCGAGCACATGGCCGTCGCGCTCCCGGACCGCGGCGGCGTCTTCGCCCAGATGGAGGACGAGATGGCGTCGCTCGGCGCCGTCATCGGCGCATCGCTCGCCGGACGCAAGGCGATGACCGCGACGAGCGGTCCCGGCTTCAGCCTCATGCAGGAGCACATCGGCTACGCGGCGTACGCGGAGATCCCGTGCGTCGTCGTCGACGTCATGCGCGGCGGCCCGAGCACCGGGCTGCCGACGCGACCCTCCCAGGGCGACGTCATGCAGGCGCGCTGGGGCACGCACGGCGACCATCCCGCGATCGCGCTCGCGCCGGCCTCGGTCGCCGAGGTGTACGAGCTCACGGCGCGCGCGTTCGCGCTCGCCGAGCGCTATCGGACGCCCGTGATCCTGCTCTACGACGAGGTGATCGGCCACCTCCGCGAGCGCGCGGACATCGTGCCGGCCGTCCCGGTCACGCGCGCGCGGCCGACGGTCGCGCCGCAGGAGTACCGCGCGTACGGGCCGTCGCCCGACGACGTCCCGCCGCTCGCCGACGTCGGGACGGGCTACCGCTTCCACGTCACCGGGCTGGGTCACGACGAGCGCGGATACCCGACGGACGATCCCGCCGTCGCCGGCGCGCTCGCGACGCGGCTCCAGCGGAAGATCGACCGCGCCCGCGACGACATCGTCGCCTTCGAGACGTACCGGATCGAGGACGCCGAGCGCGTCATCGTCGCGTACGGGATCGTCGCGCGCGCGGCGCGGCGCGCCATCGACGAAGCCCGCGAGCGCGGCGTCCGGATCGGTCTCTTCCGCCCGCGCACGCTCTGGCCGTTCCCTGACCGCGAGCTGAGCGAGATCGCGTCGACACGGTCGCTCCTCGTCGCGGAGATGAACCTGGGGCAGCTCGTCCTCGAGGTGGAACGCTGCGCCGGGGGCGCGCGCGTCGATCGCTACCTGCGCGCCGACGGGCGGCCCATCACGCCGCTCGACCTGCTCGGCGCGCTGGAGGCCGCATGACGAACTACCGGGGGGCTCCGCCCCCCGCGGACCCCCCGACCGCCATCGACTACGGGCGGTGGCTGCGGCCCGACCTCATGCCGCACATCCTTTGCCCCGGCTGCGGCCACGGGATCGTGCTGAAGGCGCTGCTGCGCGCGATCGACGGCTCGCGCATCCCTCCGGAGCAGCTCGTCCTCGTCGGCGGGATCGGCTGCTCGAGCCGTCTCGTCGGCTACGTCGACCTCTGCACGGTGCACACGACGCACGGCCGCGCGCTGACATTCGCGACGGGGATCAAGCTCGCGCGTCCCGACCTGACGGTCATCGTCATCACCGGCGACGGCGACGGCCTCGGGATCGGCGGGAACCATCTCATCCACGCCGCGCGGCGAGACATCGGGATCACGTGCCTCCTCCTCAACAACGGCACGTACGGGATGACGGGCGGGCAGACCGCGCCGACCTCCGCGCTCGGATCCCGCAGCACCACGACCCCGGCCGGCTCCCGCGAGCCCGCGTTCGACGCGTGCCGCCTCGTCGAAGGCGCCGGCGGGAGCTTCGTCGCGCGCGGCGCGACCTCGCTGCCGCTCGACCTCGACGCGACGATCGCGCGCGCCCTCGCGCACGACGGCTTCGGGTTCGTCGAGGTGCTGTCCGACTGTCCCGAGTACTTCGGGCGGTACAACCGCCTCGGCCGCGCGACCGAGATGCTCCAGGCGCAGCGCGCGCGCGTCATCGGGCCGCGGCCCGAGATCCCGATCGGCGTGCTGCACGAGCGTGCCTCATGAGCGCCGAGCTGCGCATCCGCTTCGCGGGGACGGGTGGGCAGGGCATCGCCGTCGCGGCGCTCCTGCTCGCCGAGGCCGCGATCCGCGCGGGACGCAACGCCACGCACTCGCAGTCGTACGGGCCCGAGTCGCGCGGCGGCGCGAGCCGCGCCGACGTGATCGTCAGCGACGGCGACATCGCGTACCCGATCGCGAGCGCGCTCGACGCGCTCGTCGCGCTCGCGCCCGCGGCGCGCGCGCGGTACGTCGCCGATCTGCGGCCCGCGGGGCTGCTGCTCGTGGACGCGGACGCGCTCGACGGCGCGGACGAGCGCTTCGACACGTGGTGCCTGCCCATCGCGCGGACGGCCCGCGCGTGCGTCGGGAACGGCCCGGGCGCGAACCTCGTCGCGCTCGGCGCGCTCGTGCGCATCTCGGGAGCCGTCCCGTTCACGGCCGTCGAGGCCGCGATCCGGGCGCGCCCGCCCGGCGGCTCCCTCGAACGTGCCCTCATCGCGCTGCGCGCCGGCGCCGAGCTCGCCGCGCGCCCGCGCACAGCGGAGAAGGAGGGCGTCGCCATCAGCACATAGCGGCCTTGGCAGCCAGAGCACAAGAGAGAAGGAGGAGGACACATGACACAGTTCCGTACGCTCGCGGTCAGCGCGGCGGTCGCGGCCCTCGTCCTCGCCGCATGCGGCGGTGGGACGACGGCCACGCCCACGGCGACCGCGGCAACTCAGGCGACCACGGCCCCGCAGGCCACCGCCGCCGCGACGGTCGCGGTCGGCGCGGTCTACAAGGTCGGCGCGATCTTCGATGCCACCGGCCCCGCCTCGTCCCTGGGCGTGCCCGAGCGCGACACCGTGAAGATGCTCGAGACCCAGGTCAACGCGGCGGGTGGGATCAAGGGCCCGGACGGCCTCATGCACAAGATCGAGGTCGTCTTCTACGACAACCAGAGCCAGGAGAGCCAGTCCGTCCTCGTGGCCAAGCGGCTCATCGAGGAGGACAAGGTCCCGGTCATCATCGGCCCGAGCCAGAGCGGCACGACGCTCGCGATCGTCGACACGACGCAGGCGGCGAAGATCCCGCTCATCTCTGCCGCGGCGAGCTTCAAGATCGTCGAGCCGGTCACGGACCGGAAGTGGGTCTTCAAGACGCCGCAGAGCGACAGCCTGATCATGGAGAATGCGCTCGCCTACCACAAGAAGGTCGGTCACACGAAGCTCGCGTGGCTGAGCGTGAACAACGCCTTCGGTGACAGCGGGCGGTCCGAGCTCCAGCGCCTCGCTCCGAAATACGGCATCACGATCGTCGCCGACGAGCGGTTCGGCGCGACCGACACGAACATGACGGCACAGCTCACGAAGATCCGCAGCTCCGGTGCCGACTGCCTGCAGATCTGGGCGACACCGCCGGCGGCGTCGACGGTCACGAAGAACGTCGCCGACCTCGGCCTGAAGCTCCCCGTCTACCACAGCCACGGGATCGGCAACCAGGACTTCATCGACCTCGCGGGCGCGTCGGCCAACAGCATCATCGCCCCGATGGGCAAGCTGCTCGTCGCTGCGTCCCTCCCGGACAGCGATCCGCAGAAGAAGACGCTCACGACGTACACCGAGCAGTACCAGAAGGCCTATGGCAAAGGCCCGACGACGTTCGGCGGCCACGCGTGGGACGCCTTCAACATCGCGCTCCTCGCCATGCAGAAGGCCGGCAACGACCCCGCGAAGATCCGCGATGAGATCGAGAAGATCAAGAACTTCGTCGGGATCACCGGCGTCTTCGACTTCAGCGACAAGGACCACAACGGGCTCGACAACCGTGCCGTGACGATGGTCACCATCGACGGCGGGAAGTGGAAGAACGTCCCATGACCAAGAGGCCGGCGTGACGAGCGATCTCGCGCAGTACCTCGTGACGGGGATCGCCCTCGGCAGCATCTACGCGCTCGTCGCGCTCGGCTTCGTCACCGTGTTCAGCGTCACCGGCGCCATCAACTTCGCGCAGGGCGAGTTCGTGATGCTCGGCGCCATGATCGCCGCGCAGCTCGTCCGTGCCGGCCTGCCGCTCCCGCTCGCCGCGGTCGCCGCGGTCGCGGGAGCGGCGCTGGTCGGCGCCCTCGTGCATCAGCTCGGACTGCGCCAGGCGGTCGGGCGCGTGTCCCCGCTCGGCCTCGTCATGATCACCATCGGCGCGGCGACCGCGATCCGCGGCCTCGCGCTCCTCGCGTGGGGCACCGACCCGCGCACGCTGCCGTCGTTCACGCCCGGCCCGCCGCTCGAGGCGGCCGGCGCGGTCATCGACCGGCAGACGGTGTGGATCGTCATCACGACCGCGGCCGTCCTCGGTCTCGTGTATCTCCTGTTCCAGCGGACGGCGGTGGGCCGCGCGCTCCGCGCGTGCGCCGCCGACCTCGTCGCCGCGCGCCTCGTCGGGATCGACGCGCGGCGGATGGGCCTCATCTCGCTCGTGCTCTCGGGCGCTGTCGGCGCGGTCGGCGGCGTGGCCCTCGCTCCCATCACGTTCGCGAGCTATGACATGGGTCTCATGCTCGGCCTGAAGGGGTTCGTCGCCGCCGTGCTCGGCGGGATGGCGAACGCGCCGGGCGCGGTCGCCGGCGGGCTCATCCTCGGCATCCTCGAGGGCTTCGCGACGCCGATCTCGTCCGGCTACAAGGACGCGCTCGCGTTCCTCGTGCTCATCGGCGTCATGCTCGTGCGTCCGCACGGGCTCTTCGGCGGTGGCATCGGCCTGGGCCGCGTGTGACGCGGCGCGACCTCATCCTCCTCGGCGCGGTCGCGGCGGCGATCCTCGTCGCGCCCGTCTTCGCGTCCGGCTACGTGCTCGGGATCCTCGTCACGACGGGGCTCTACGGGATCGCGACCATCGGGCTCGTCCTGCTCGTCGGCCTCGCGAAGCAGGTCTCCCTCGGGCACGCGGCCTTCTACGGCCTCGGCGCGTACGTGTCGGGTCTGCTCGGTACGCGGCTCGGGCTGCATCCGCTCGTCACGATCCCGCTCGCCGCGGCCGCGGCGGGCGCCGTGGCGTACCTCGTCGGGCGGCCGGTGCTGCGCCTCCGGGGGCACTACCTCGCGATGGCGACGCTCGGCCTCGGGGTCGTCTTCCAGGTGATCCTCAACGAATGGGTCGACGTGAGCCGCGGTCCGTCCGGGTTCTCGGGGATCGCCAGCATCGCCGTCCCGATCCCGGGGATGACGCGTGACGGGCGCACGCTCTACGTCATCTGGGCTGTCGCGCTCGCGATCCTCGCCCTGTCGCTGTGGCTCGTCCGCTCGCGGGCCGGGCGCGCCCTGCGCGCGATCGGCGACAGCGAGATCGCCTCTGAGCTCCTCGGCATCGGGACGGCGACCTGGAAGCTCCGCGTGTTCGCGCTCTCGGCGGCATACGCGGGCATCGCTGGCGCCCTGTACGCGCACTACGTGACCTTCCTCTCGCCGCAGCCGTTCGGGTTCGTGTTCTCGCTCGAGCTCCTCGTCATGGCCGTCGTCGGCGGGATCGCGAGCGTCTGGGGCGGGATGATCGGCGCCTTCACCATCGTCGTGCTCACCGAGGTCCTCCGCCGCAGCCTCCCGAGCTCGCTCCCGGGCGCCTCCGGCGAGCTCGAGCTCGTCCTCTTCGGCGCGGCGCTCATCGCGATGGTCGTCGTGTGGCCCACGGGGCTCGCGGGGATCGCCGCGTCGATCGGCGCGCGCGTCACGCCGCGCCTGCGGCGCGCGCTACGGCCGGCGCATGGCTGAGCCGACGCCGCTCGCGGAGATGCGCGGCGTGTGGCGCGAGTTCGGCGGCATCGTCGCGCTGCGCGACATCGATCTCGCCGTCGCGGCGGGCGAGATCGTCGCGCTCATCGGACCGAACGGGGCGGGGAAGACCACGCTCCTCAACATCCTGTCGGGCGTCCTCGGCCCGACGCGCGGCGAGGTGCGCTTCCGCGGGACGTCGATCGTCGGCAGCGCGCCGCATCGCGCGGCCCGCGCCGGGCTGACGCGGACGTTCCAGCAGCTGCAGCTCTTCACGAGCCTCAGCGCGCTCGAGAACGTGCTCGTCGCGTGCGAGGCGCGCTCATCCGCTCGCGTGGACCCGTCGGAGGCGATGGGCTACCTCGACACGGTCGGTCTGCACGGCCAGGGCCACGCGCACGCCGACACGCTCGCGTTCGGACAGCGCCGGCTCGTCGAGATGGGCCGCGCGCTCGCGGCGCGGCCGGCGCTGCTCCTGCTCGACGAGCCCGCCGCGGGGCTCTCGGGCGCGGAGCGGCGCGCGCTCTCCGAGCTCCTCATCCGGATCCGCGCCCAGGGCGTCACCGTCCTCATCGTCGAGCACGACCTCGAGCTCGCGCTCAGCGTCGCCGACCGCGTCGTCGTCCTCGACCAGGGCGTGAAGATCGCCGATCTCCCGCCCGACGCGGTCCGCGACGACCCGGGCGTGGTCTCCGCGTACCTCGGGACGCCGTGATGCCCGGGACGGTCCTGCGCCTCGACGCGATCGACGCCGGATACGGCGCGCTCGGCGTGCTGCACGAGATCGACCTCTCCGTCGGCGAGGGCGAGGTCGTCGCGCTCATCGGCGCGAACGGCGCCGGCAAGAGCACGCTGCTGTCGGTCGCGAGCGGCCTCATTCGCCCGCGCGCCGGGCGCGTGTGGCTGCGCGGCTCCGACGTCACCGGCTGGCCGGCCGAGCGCCTCGTGCGCCGCGGCCTCGCGCACGTGCCCGAGCGCCGCCGGCTGTTCGCGACGATGACCGTGCTCGAGAACCTGCTCCTCGGCGCGCACGCGCGCTTCGGCCACGAGCCGCGCGCCGCGATCGACATCGACGTCGAGCGGGCGTTCACGATGTTCCCGCACCTCGCGCGCCGCGCGCGCCAGCTCGCGGGATCGCTCTCAGGCGGTGAGCAGCAGATGCTCGCGATCGCGCGAGGGCTCATGTCGCGGCCGGCCATCCTGCTCCTCGACGAGCCGAGCCTCGGCCTCGCGCCGCTCGTCGCGCGCGAGATCTTCAAGGTCGTGGGCGCGCTGCCGGAGCAGGGGTGCGCCGTCCTCATCGTCGAGCAGAACGTCCGCGCCGCGCTCGCGGTCGCGTCGCGCGGCTACGTCATCGAGCTTGGCCGCATCTCGAAGCACGCGAGCGCCGCGGCGCTCATCGACGACCCCGAGGTCCACCAGGCCTACATGGGCGTGCGCCGGGAGGCGCGGCTCGCCGTGGGAGCTGGCCGAGCGCACCTCTAGCGCTCGTCAGCCCGACGCGCTACGCGCGGGAGAAGCCGGCGACCACGTCGTAGAGCTCCTGGAGGCCGAACGGCTTCCCGAGCACGGCCTCCGCACGCACCTCCTGCGCGCGCCGCCGAGCGTCCGCCGCTGCGGTCATGACGACGATCGGCGCGTGCGGTCCCGGGCGCTCCCGGTACCGCTGCGCGAAGACCCAGCCGTCCATGTGGGGCATGAGCATGTCGAGGAGGATGAGGTCGGGCTGCGCGGCCGCGGCAAGGTCCAGGGCGCGCCGCCCGTCGGACGCGACGACCACATCGTGACCTTCGCCCTCGAGCGCCATCTGGACGATCTCGGCGATCGCCGCGTCGTCCTCGACGATGAGCACCTTCATCGGTCGCCGCTGCGCACGGTCGGGCCCGCGAGCGGGAGGCGCACGATCATCCGGGTCCCACCGTCCGGCGGGAACTCCGCGCGCAGCTCACCGCCGTGCTGCTCGACGATCTGCTGGCTCACGTAGAGGCCGAGCCCGATCCCCGACACCGGTCCGCGTCCGTCGACGCGGTAGAACGGATCGAAGATCCGCACGCGATGCGCCTCGTCGATCCCCGGACCTTCATCGCTCACGACGATCTCCGCGTCGCCGCCGGTCTCGACGACGCGGACCACGACCCGGCCAGGTGGTGGCGCGTACTTCGCGGCATTGTCGAGCAGGTTCGTGAGCACCTGCTCAAAGCGTATCGGGTCGACGCGCGCACGAAGGGAGGGCGGCGCCTCGATGCCGACCGAGCGAGCTCCCCCGACGGCCTCGACCGCGGTCACGGCGTCCCGAACGACGCTCACGAGATCGGCATCCGCGAGCTCGAGCGACAGATGTCCTGCCTGGATCCGCGAGACGTCGAGGAGCTGCGCGATGAGGGTGGTCAGCTTGCGGGACTGCGCATCGATCCGTTCGAGGCCGCGACGGAAGCGGCTCGGGTCGAGCGAGCCCTTCCGGTCGACGTCGCGGATGAGCAGCTCGGCGAACGCGCGCAAGCTGGTGATCGGGGTCTTCAGCTCGTGCGCCGCGACCGACAAGAATTCGTCCCGAACGCGCACGGCGTCCTCGAGCGCGGCTCGCGCCGCCTGCTCGCGCATCAGCAGCTGCGCGCGTTCCTCCTCGGCCCTGCGGCTCGTGACGTCCCGGATCGCGCTGATCGACAGGAGCTCGCCGTCGGAGCCCATCGGGCTGAGGCTGATCTCCACCGGGAACTCGGTGCCGTCCTTGCGGCGGCCGTAGAGCTCGAGGCCCACCCCCATCGGACGTTTCCGCGGGTCGCGGAAGTACCCCTGCCGATGACGGACATGGGCGGAGCGGAAGCGTTCCGGCACGAGGATCTCGACGGGCTGTCCGAGGATGTCGCCGCGCGCGTATCCGAAGACGGCCTCCGCCTGCTCGTTGACGCGCACGATGCGGCCGTCGCGGTCGACGATGACCATGGCATCCGGCGCCGACTCGAGCAGCGTATGGAACCGATGCTCGGCATCGACCTCCGCGACGCCCTGGTCCCGCTTCGCGGCACGCCGCTTCAGATGCGCCTCACTTCCGAGGGGTCGGCATGCTCGTACGTCGACGACATCGCCGCAAGGGAGGACCGCGTCCGCCTAGTCGCCCTTGTCCTTCATCCCCTTCGGTGCCTCGTGCTCCGCATCGATGCGCCGGTCGGTCGAGACCGACTTCCCGACCTCGCTCTGGTCGTCCGTGAAGTGGCCCTGCTCGTCGCGGCGGACGTAGCTGGAGCCGCCCTGCTTACCGGGGCTCCGGTCGATCTTTTCGCGCTTTCCTGCCATCTCCTGCGGCCTCCTTCGATCGTCTCCCTTTCGGGGTGGACGCACGATCGGTGCCACGCTCGGCCTCCGTCACCAGGAACGCCGACTCGGGCATGCCCGCCACGAGCGGCTCGAGACCCGCGAGGAGCCGGGGCGTCACCTTCTTCGCCGCGCGCCACAGCTCGTCCGGCGATCGCCCGAGGCCTTCGAGGTCGTCCCACGGGAGATCGGCGTGCTGCTTCCGGAACGACGGTGAGAGATCGCCCGCGCGCTTGCGCATCTCGATGACGCGCTCCGCGACGCGCGCCTGATCGTCCGCGCGGTCCATGAATTGCTTCTTCGGGAAATGGCCGAACGCGTCGACGAGCTGCGCCGCCTGCACGAGCTCGACGAGCGCTTTGCGATCTCGGGCGCTGACCTCTGCCATCGATCTTCCTTTGAAGAGGGTAGGGTCTACTCGCTGATGGCCGTGACCACCGACCGCGGGGCGATCGCCGATCGGGTGCACGCCGACTTCGGCCGGGTGCGCAAGGAGCTCGAGTCGCTGGTGCGCATCCCATCGGTCAGCCACCCCGGGCACGACCCGCAGCACGTGAAGCGATCCGCGGAAGAGACGAAGCGGATCCTCGACGCCGCGGGGATGCGGACGAAGATCCTCCAGCACGGCGACGGCGGGCCCGCGGCCGTCGGGTGGATCCCCGCGCCGGCCGGCGCGCCGACGGTCCTCCTCTACGCGCACCACGACGTGCAGCCCACGGGGCCGCGGGAGCTCTGGCACACGGACCCCTTCGAGCCCGTCGAGAAGGGCGGCCGTCTCTACGGGCGCGGCACCTCCGACGACAAGTGCGGCGTCGCCATCCACGCCGCGGCGATCCGCGCGTGGGGGAAGCCGCCCGTCGGCGTGATCGTGTTCGTCGAGGGCGAGGAAGAGTGGCTCTCGCCGAGCCTCGTCCCGCTGCTCGAGCAGAACCGGGCCGATCTGCGGTGCGACGCGGTCGTGCTCGCGGACTCGGGCATGTGGCGCGCGGGCCATCCCGCGATCACCGTGTCGCTGCGCGGCGTCGTCTCGTGCGACATCGAGGTCCGCACGCTCGACCACGCCGTGCACAGCGGGGAGTTCGGCGGTGCGGTGCCGGACGCGATCACCGTGCTCGCCCGGACGATCGCGAAGCTCCACGACGACCGGGGCAACGTCGCGGTCCCGGGGCTCGCGACGGGGCCCGCGGATCCGCTCGACCTCACCGAGGACGAGCTGCGGAAGCAGACCGGGCTGCGTCCCGGCGCGCGCCTCATCGGCGACGGCGGCATGACCGAGCGCATGTGGACGAAGCCGGCGATCGACGTCCTCGGGATCGACTCCCCGCGGATCGAGGGATCGACGAACCAGCTCGTTCCGTCCGCCAGCGCGCGGATCTCGATGCGCATCCCGCCCGGCCAGGAGGGCGCCGCAGCGCAGCGCGCGCTCGTCGAGCACCTGCGCGCGAGCGTGCCGTGGGGCGCGGAGGCGACGATCACGCCGCGGAGCAAGGGCCAGCCCTATCGCGTTGACACGACCGGGCGCGGCCACGCCGAGATGCGCCGCGCCATGAGCGATGCCTGGGGACGCGAGCCGGCGCTCATGGGCGCGGGCGGATCGATCCCGTTCGTCTTCGACTTCGCGCGTCTCTTCCCGAGCGCCGGGATCATCCTCACCGGGGCCGGCGATCCGACGTCGAACGCGCACTCTGAGGACGAGAGCGTGTCGCTCGCCGACCTCGAGAAGAGCTGCGTCGCCGAAGCGCTGTTCTTCGGATACCTCTCTTCGCAGGGGGGCTAACGCCTCCCTTCCACCCCCGGCCTGAGTAGGTCTCGTTCGATGAGCTCCTTCAGCTGGTCGCGCGCGGCGCGGTAGGCCGCCGGACCCTTGCCGACCGGGTCCGGGATGCTCCAGTGGATCGTCCGCTTCGCGCCCGGGAACATCGGGCACGCTTCCTTCGCCTCGTCGCAGGTCGTGACGACGATGTCGAAGGGCTGTCCTTCGTACACGTCGGCCTTCTTGCTGTGTTGCCGAGAGATGTCGATGCCGATCTCGCGCATGGCGTCGACCGTCTCCGGCCGGAGGTGGCTCTCCATGATCCCGGCGCTGTGCGCCTCGTAGCGGTCCCCGGCGAGATGGCGCAGCAGCCCCTCCGCCATCTGCGACCGGCAGCTGTTGCCGATGCAAAGGAACAGCACGCGCTGCTTCGCGGCCATGCCCTTCAGGCTAGACGGAGCAGGTGCGCGAGGACCCCGGGGTCGCCGTGCCAGTGCTCCCGCACGACGTCGCGGCCGACGGCGCGCGACACGTAGCCGAGGACGAGCGCGGCGACGATCGCGTCGTCGAGCGGACCCGCGATGGGCACGAACTCCGGGATGAGGTCGATCGGCGACGCGATCCAGAGCAGGCCGAGGCCGAGGACGATCTTCGCGCGGAGCGGGACCCGCGGGTCCGCGAGGAGCCCGCGGAAGAGACGCACGAGGTTCGGGACGAGCAGCGCGAGCTCCCGCGCGAGCAGGCGGCGCCCGGCGACGAAGAGGCCGGCGACGAGCAGGGCGTAGACGAGGAGGACGACGGCGAGGGCGACGGCCCAGGACGGCAGGCCAGCGAGCGCATCCATCCACGGGTAGGGTAAAGAGGACCCCACGAACGAAAGGCGGGACCTGGATGTCCGGGATCGACCTCTCTCACATCGACACGTCCGTCCGGCCGTGCGACGACTTCTTCCGGTTCGCGACCGGGAAGTGGATCGAGCGCACCGAGATCCCGGCCGAGGAGCCGGTCTGGGGCGGATTCATCGAGGTCCGCGACCACAACCTGGACGTCTTGCGGCGCATCGCCGACGAGGCGTCGCGCGCGACCGCGCCGAAGGGCACGATCGAGCAGAAGGTCGGCGACTACTGGGCGAGCGGCATGGACGAGGACGCGATCGAGGCCGCGGGCACGTCCCCGCTCGAGCCCGAGCTCGCGCTCATCGCGGGTCTGACCGATCGTGCTCAGCTGCCGACCGTGCTCGCGCGGCTCGGGCGGGGCCGCAGCAGCGCCGGGGTCGGTCTCGCCGTGCGGCAGGACCCCGGCGACAGCACGAAGAACATCCTGTGGTTCCAGCAGGGCGGGCTCGGCATGCCCGACCGCGACTACTACCTGAAGGACGACCCGCGCTCGCGCGAGATCCGCGTCCGCTACGTGGGCCACGTCGCGCGCCAGCTCGGCCATCTCGGTGACGGCGAGGACGAGGCGCGCTACGGCGCGGCGACCGTTCTGACGATCGAGACGCGGCTCGCGCTCGCATCGATGACGCGCGTCGAGCAGCGCGACCCCTACAAGACGTACAACCGGATGACGGTCGCGCAGCTCGCCGAGCGCGCGCCCGGCTTCGACTGGCGCGCGTTCCTCGACACCGCCGGCGCTCACGTCGACGAGCTGAACGTCCGCCAGCCGGCGTTCTTCACCGAGCTCGCGCAGGCGTTCTCCGACGTGCCGCTC